>CAJAWW010000233.1 GCA_903946745.1 uncultured beta proteobacterium | reverse complement strand
GACCGGCACCATCGCCCAGCGCGCGCACTGTGCGAGTTCATCGTTCGACAAACCTGCGGATTCGTTGCCGAATACCACGGCGACCTCGCCTTCTGAAGCACCTGCCTGCGTCGCCAGCAACGCCGCCGCATCGCGCAACCACAACGCCGGCACTGCCAGTTCGCGCCGCCGCGCCGTCATCGCCACCGCCAGCGTGGTGCCGGCCAGTGCCTCGGAGAGCGACGCCACCACCCGCGCCTGTTCCAGCACATCGGTTGCGCCCACCGCCATGGCATCGGCCTGCGCATCGGGAAACTTTTTCGGATTGACCAGCACCAGTTGTGACAGCCCCATCGCCTTCATCGCCCGCGCCGCCGCGCCGATATTGCCAGGGTGACTGGTGTGCGAAAGCACGATACGAATGCGGCGCATCGCTGCGTGCATGGGGGCATCAATAGTCGACGCTAAAACTACGGCAGCGCGCGTCACCTGAGTTGCTTCATATAGAATTGCGGCCATTGCGCCGTCCGTAGCGCCTGCCCTGTCTTCTGGATTTCCATGCATCCCACGCTGAATATTGCCATCAAGGCCGCTCGTCGCGCCGGCCAGATCATCAACCGCGCCAGCCTCGATATCGACAAGCTGAAGGTCAGCGTCAAGCAGCAAAGTGATTTTGTCACCGAAGTTGATCGTGCTGCCGAAACCGCCATCATTGAAGTGTTGCGCGAGGCCTATCCGAATTACGGAATTCTAGCAGAGGAGTCCGGACTGGCCGGCACGCCCGCCGACTCCGAATTCCAGTGGATCATTGATCCACTCGATGGCACCACCAACTTCATTCATGGCCTGCCGCAATATGCCATTTCGATTGGCCTGGCTAAAAACGGCGTGATGACACAAGGTGTGGTGTACGACCCCAACCGCAACGAACTCTTTACCGCCAGCAAGGGCGGCGGCGCATTTCTCAACGAAAAGCGTATCCGCGTCGCCAGCCGCACCCGGCTCGACGAAGCCTTGATCGGCACCGGCTTTCCCTACCGCGGATTCGAACACGTCGACGCCTATCTGGCTATCTTCAAAGATATGGCGCAAAAAACCGCCGGCATGCGCCGCCCCGGTGCCGCCGCGCTCGACCTTGCCTGGGTGGCCTGCGGGCGCATGGATGGCTTCTGGGAGCTCGGCCTCTCACCGTGGGACATCGCCGCCGGCAGCCTGCTGATTACCGAATCCGGCGGCATCGTCGGCGACTTTGCAGGAGAATCCGACTATATGAAAACCGGCAACGTCGTCGGCGGCAACCCCAAGATATTCTCTCAACTGCTACAAATCATCGCACCACATCGCACCGCCACGTTGCAGGCGTAAAAAGGAGCCCACAAACATGAACTATGTACTCATTGGTGCCGGCCCCGCCGGCGTACGTGCCGCCGAAGCGCTGCGGCAGGAAGACCCGGATGCCAGCATCGTGCTGGTCAGCGGTGAAGCCGGCGAGCCCTATGCCCGCATGGCCATTCCCTATATTCTTTCCGGCCGCATTCAGGAGGAAGGCGCGCAGCAGCGCAAAACCGCCGGTCACTTTGCCTCACAAAACATTCGCTATCTCAATAACAAGGCACTCAAAGTCCATGCCACGCCCAGCGGCGGCACGGTCGACCTTGACGACGGCAGCAGCCTGCCTTACGACCGTCTGCTGGTCGCCACCGGCTCTTCGCCGTCGTTGCCACCGATCCCCGGCACCGACATGCCCGGCGTGGTCAGTTGCTGGACACTGGAAGATGCACGCATCATTGCCGACAAACTGAAGCCCGGCACCCGCGTCATCATGCTCGGTGCCGGTTTTGTCGCCGGTGTGTGCATGAAATCGCTGGTCGAAAGTGGCGTCAATCTGTCGGTCATCGCCGGGCGCGCGGGGCAAATCCTGCGATCGATGATGACACCGGTCGGCAGCAGCATGCTGCAACGCTGGCTGGAAAAAAACGGCGTCAATGTCATCACCAAGGGGCGCACCGAACGTATCGAAGCCGGCCCGCGTCTGGTGATGGACAACCAGACTATCGACGCCGACCTCATCATCCTCGCCACCGGCGTGCACCCCAACCTGTCCTTCCTCGACGGCACAGGTGCCGAAATCGATCAGGGTGTCGTCATCAACGAATTTATGGAAACCACCGTGCCGTGCATTTATGCGGCGGGTGACGTGGCGCAAGGGCGCGACTTTTCCACCGGCGAATGGATCGTGCACGCCCTGCAACCTACCGCCACCGAGCATGGCCGCATTGCCGCGCTGAACATGTCCGGCAAGCGCGTACCCTATCGCGGCAGCCTGAGCATGAACGTGCTCGATACTGTCGGCCTGATTTCCTACACCTTCGGACTCTGGCAAGGCAAGGAAGGTGGCGATGTCGTCGAATCCATCGATGAAGCCGACTACATCTATACCCGCCTGTGCTTCGACGGCGACGTCCTGATCGGTGCCATCAGCATCGGCCGCGCACAACACGTTGGTGCCATCCGCGGCCTGATCCAGACACGGCGCAATCTCGGCGAATGGAAGGCCAAACTGATGCAGAACCCGCAACAGATCATGGAAGCCTTTGTTGCGCTCAGCGCACGCTGAAAGAATCCGACTTACCGTGAATTTCCGGACGGCAATCTGAGTTCCCGGATGGGCACGGTACGTCCTTTGCGGGCGTACAGCAGTTTCGGTGCACAACGTCCCGGATCCTCGTAGATCTCGACGCAATCCAGACACTGAAAGCATTCGTCGTAACGAATCGCCCCATCGCGGGCAATGGCATCGTACTCACAGGCGTGGCGGCACTTCTGGCAGGGTTTGCCGCACGCTTCGATACGCGGCAGCCAGTTCCAGCGCCGCAACTTTCCGCCCAATGTTAGCGCCGCACCCAGTGGGCAAATAAAGCGGCAAAAAAACTTATACACGAACAGCCCGGCAACCAGCAGACCAACGGCCCATAACAAGAAAGGCCATTCGCGCTGAAAGCCGACTGTGATCGCGGTCTTGAAGGGCTCCACCTCGACCAGCTTTTCGGCGGCCGCCGGCATTATTGCGGCTGATCCGACCAGCAACGCCAGAACCATATAGCGACTGCGGCTCAACAAGGTCGCCAACGTCACTGGCATCCGCCATTGCGGAATACGCAGCGCACGAGCGAGCAGCGCCACCAGTTCCTGCAGCGCACCGAACGGACACAACCAGCCACAGAAGGTGCCACGCCCCCACACGACCAGCGTGAGCAACGTAAAGACAATCAGCAGCAGCGAGATCGGGTCGTAGAGAAAGCTCTTGAGTCCGCCACCGGCACCCACCGATTTGATTGCGCCGGTGATCTGTACGATCGACAGTTGCCCTTGTGCGTACCAGCCGATGTAGACCAGCGTGAAGATCAGAAAACCAGTGCGAAACAACAACAGTCGCCGCGGACGCATGACGATCCACTGCGGTCGCAACAGCACCAGCGTGAGCAGGGCCAGCGCCGTGCCGATGATGGCCAGATCAGGCCAGCGCCCCTGCCAGGCCAGCAGCCATTCGGGCGGCGGGCGTGGCGGAAAATCGAACAACGCTGTCGGCGCGGCATAGCCCACCGTGACCGTCTTGTGCGTAATACTCGGCAGGATCATGCCCTTGGCGCGCGTGATGGTGAACTGGAACTCCATCGGCTGCCCCGGGTCGAGTCCGGCCTGTGCGGGCGAACCCAGAATCAGCGCAGTTTTGAGCTCCGGCAACGGCACGGTGCGCGCATAGTCGCGATTGGAATCGCGCAGTTCGATGGGCAAACCCGACTGCATCAACACCAGCCGGGGCGGTGGCGTGCCCGGTACAAAATTTTCATCCACCAGCCCGAAACGACCACGGGTCGCAACCCAGTAGGCCGACTGACCTTCGGGCAGATAGGCTTTCAGTTTGTTCCACGACGATACGTCAAGCAGGTTGCGGCCGATGATGGGCGCATTCAGGTAAGCCACATAAAACTCGACAAACAGTTCATCCGGCTTCAGCAAGGCTTCTTCGTCAGCCCCCGCGCCATCGGTGCCGGCAAACAGTTTTTCGATATCGGCGTTGGTAAACCGGACACGCTGCAGATACCCCCGCTGTTCCAGTGCGGCGAGATCAAGCGCCTCGAACGCCCCTGCTTTCGGTACGGCCGGTGGCCCGCGACTGCCAGAATCGGCAAAGCCCAGTTTCGCCCGTGCCACGGCGAGCGAAGCTGCCAGCACAGTCTGGTTGACGATACGCACCGAGGCGGTGGCTTTTGCAACACCGTCGAGCACCACGCGATTACCACCGCCGCCACCACGGGTGCTGCCATAGACGCTGGAAACACTGATTTCCTGCTTCAGGCTTTTGTTGGCGTACTGCTTGACGAACTCAAGCAAGGGCACCGGCCCAAGACCACCTAGGAACACCGGCTCATGCTGGCGCAACACCTCGACATCAATAAATTTTCCATCGGCACCCAAGGCAATCAGCAAGTTGAAGGGCGTCCCCTCAAAGCCGGGTATGGGTGCCAGATCGATCGATTCAAAAACATAACCCACCGGGCCACCCTGCGGCGTCAACTCACTGGTCAGCGGCCAGGCAGCAATATCTTTAAGCTTTTCACCGACATGCAAAGGCGGCTTGAAGCGCCGCTCAATATCCGCCTTGGTCAAGTCGCCAGCGACGGACGGAGCCACGACGACAAAACCCGTCAGCACAAACATCCACGCGATGAAAAGCGCAACCCACTTTGCGGTTACTATTCCTGACCATGTACTATTCATTTTTTCATCCACCAGCCATCAGGCATCATTGTCGCTCATTTGCCATTTGCGCCAGCACATATTGGTGACCCGGTTGTAGTGACCCGATTGCCTGTTTTAATTTTTCTTCTTTTCGTCCATAACGTCAGCGGTTCAATCACCATGAAATCATTTTTGCCCCTGCTCTGCGGCTTGATCTCACTCTCCTTCGCGTCGCCTGCACTGGCCGTCGAATATGGGCAGGTGCAAGCAGACAAAAGCAGCATCAGCTTTATATCTAAGCAGATGGGCGTCCCCGTCAGCGGCCAGTTCGGACGCTTCTCAGCGCGCCTCGCATTCGATCCGGCACATCCTGAAAAGGCCACCGTCCGCGTCGAACTCGATCTCGCCAGCATCGATGCCGGCTCGCGCGAGGCGAATGACGAAGTCGTGGGCAAGGACTGGTTTCACACACGCAATTTCCCCTCCGCTGTGTTTGAGAGTCGCAGCGTCAAGACGCTCGGTGCCGGCCGTCACGAAGTACGCGGCACGCTGTCCATCAAGGGCAAGAGCCGCGACGTGGTCGCCACCGCCAACTTCCGCGAAGAGGCCAAACTCGGCATATTCGACGGAGGCTTCGTCCTTAAACGGCTGGACTTCGGCATCGGCGAAGGCCCCTGGGGCGACCCGGGCACCGTGGCCGACGAAGTGCAGGTCAAGTTTCGGCTGGTCACCACCGCCAACGCCGGCAAAGGCAAATAACACGCACCATACACACCATACGCACCATAAACGCCACACCCCTCATGCGTAATCTCAAGTTATCCGCGCTCCAGCATGATGCGCGCAACAAGCTGAGGCGCATGCTGTGGCCGGTCGTCATCACCGGCTTTGTCGGGCTGGCGCACGGCCTTACGCAGGCCAAAGAAACCCTGCAAACGACCCGCGTTGCCCCGGGTGTCTATGTGATTCTCGGCGAACGCGGCGAGGCGACGCCGCAAAATCTCGGCCGGGTGGTGAATACGGGGTTCATCGTCGGCACGGATGGCGTGGTGGTGATCGACAGCGGTGCCAACAAGCGCCACGGCGAGGCCATTCTCAGCACCATCCACGCCACCACCGACAAACCGGTCAAACTGCTGATCGACACGCATCCCAACCCCAACTATGTACTGGGCAACGCGGCGTTCGGCGAACGCGGCATCCCCATCCTGTCAACCGCCGCAACCGCCGCCGCAATGCTGGAACGCTGCACCCGCTGCATCGAAAACCTGACCAGCAGCATCGGCAAGGAAGCCATGGAGGGCACCCGCATCACGCAGCCTGTGGAACACATCCAGAGTTCACACACCATCAAGATTGGCGGACGCAACATCGCCCTGCTGCATTTTGGCCACGCCCGCACCGAAGGCGATCTAGCGGTGCTGGACGAAGACAGCGGTGTATTGTTCGCCGGCGATCTGGTGTATCACGAGCAAATTCAGCACTTTGCCGAAGCCCGCTTCAGCGGCTGGATTAGCACGCTGGATCAACTTGAAAAATATCCCATCAAGATAATCGTCCCTGGTCGGGGCGCAGTGGGTGCTATGGGCGATCTTTCCATGCTGATCAGAATGCGCGCCTATCTGCAGCAGCTGTACACAGTGGTTGGCGACGCTTACCGCGATGGACTCAGCCCCGATGAAACACTCAGCACCGCCGAATTACCCGAATTCGCACATCTGCCGGGTTACAGCAAAAACCATCCACTGAATGTGCAGCGTGCCTATTTCGAGCACGAAGCCGACGAACTCGCCCGCACGGTGGGCCGCAATTGAGCCTGCGCCTGCGCCTCAACCTGCTGCTCGGCGCGCTGAACCTCGGCTTTCTGGTCGCACTCGCCGTGCTGTTGCTGAACAACCAGAAAAGCTCGATTGCCGAAGAAATTGAAGCCGCACATCGCGTCACGGTGCAGATGCTGCAATCGGCCGCGCAATCCAGCCCGCTGCTGGGCCCCGCCCCCGTCGTCATGGGCAACCTGCTGGAAAACCTTGGCCGCGTGCGTGCCAACGAAATCCGCCTCTACACCCGCTATGGCAACCAGGACAACATCCTGCGCTACACCTCGCCACCCTCGCCCTACAAAATCAATCGTTTCGCACCGGAATGGTTTTCGCAGTTGATGTCACCCGCCCTGAAAGCCACCATCATCAACCTGCCGGGTGCGCGCATCGAGGTGCTGCCCGACGCATCGCGCGCGGTGCTGGATGCTTGGGATCACCTCACTGCTGTGGCGCTGCTCGGTCTGCTGTTTTTTGTACTGCTGCATGCCAGTCTGCTGATTTTTTTGCGCCATCTTCTGCAACCCACCGAGAACGATCAACGCAAACTGGTCGCCACCACCCAGGCGCTGGCTGAAAACCGCGAGGTGACGCGGATGATTCAGGATGGCGTGGAAGCCGAACGCAAACGCCTGTCGCGCGAACTACACGACGAACTCGGCCAGTCAGTCACCGCCATCCGCCTCATCGCCACCTCGATTTCGCGCAGCATTGCTGCCGGTAGCACGCCCACACCCGATGGTGCCGACAAGATCAGCGAAATTGCCGCCGGACTTTACGACGGCGTGCATCGCATTGTGCGCGAACTGCGCCCCGCCGTGCTGGAGCAACCCGACCTGGCCGACGCGCTGGCCGAACTGACGCGGGAATGGCGCACCCGGCACCCGGAAATAACGCTCGAACTCAGCTTGCAGGGCGACTGCGGCGACCTCGGTGAAGCCCTCACCCTAACCCTGTTCCGCGCCGTGCAGGAGGCGCTGACCAACGTGCTCAAACACGCCGCCGCCAGCCGGGTGCTCATTTGCGTCAGCCGTGGCGACAGCCATATCAACGCCACCATCGATGATGACGGACGCGGCAACCCCGCCGACACCCCGGCCGCCAGTTCGCATCACGGACTGGCCGGCATGCGGGAGCGCGCCGCCGCATTGGATGGCACACTGGAAGCTGCGCCACGCCCAGAAGGCGGCTTTCGCGTCAGCATCACGCTGCCGCTCAACGGAGAATTACCTTGATTTCAACCGTAAGTTCATCGAGTACATTTACCAATTCCGGCAACCTGCGCATCATGCTGGTCGACGACCATGCGGTCGTGCGCATGGGGTTTCGTTTGCTGCTCGACACCACCGCCGACTTGCGCGTAGTGGCCGAATGCAGCAGCGGCGAAGAAGCGCTGGCGCGGTTTGCCGAGATCAACCCGGATGTCATGGTGTTGGATCTGTCGATGGACGGCATGGGTGGCCTCGAAGCGCTCTCGCGCATCCTGAGCAAATACCCAGCTGCCCGCGTGCTGGTGCTCTCTGCCCACGAAGACACCTCCCATCCGCGCCGCGCGCTGGCAGCCGGCGCGCTTGGTTATCTGACCAAACGCAGTGCGGCGGATGCGTTGATCGAAGCCATTCGCGTGGTGGCCGCGCGCAAAATGTTTCTTGAGCCGGCGCTGGCACAAGAAATTGCGATCGAAAAAATCTCCAGCCCACGCAGTCCGGTCGAAACCCTGACCGCGCGCGAGTTTGAAGTTTTCGTGATGCTGGCGCGCGGAAAATCAGTCACCGAGATTGCCGAGATGTTATTTCTCAGCCCACGCACCATCGGCACTCATCTCTACAATATCAAGCAAAAACTCGGTGCCGGAAATGCGGCTGAGCTAACGCTGATCGCCATCAGGAACGGGTTGATCGAAGCTTGAGTCTGAAAAAATCAGATAGCGAGTTTGAACATTGCAAAAAGTCGACGTTCGAGAAGCGGTACCGGCTATTCTTCTTCGTTACCATCCGTCGAGTTCATATAGCGCTGTTCTGCCAGCCAGCGCAACCGCGTGGCCTGCGTCAGGAGCGCGCGGCGTAATCCATTTTGAACTTTTCGCTCCGAGACAATCATCGCCAAACGCGCCATAACGGCAGCACGGCGCGCTATTCTCAAATCAGGATGGTCGCGCAGCCGGCTGACTGCATCCCCGACAACCCGCCCCCGAAATGACTGCGGCGGTACGATGGATTGAGCTGGTGCAGGTGGATCTTTTTCGTTGAGAATAGCCTTGAATTTAGATTGATCGATAGCTTGTCTGAAAATGACATATTCAAGCGCATCCAGCGCAGCCTTTGCTTGCTTTCCTTCAATTCCGATCTTATTACTGACAGCCTGAAATTGAGGTAGCGGCCATACCTCGATAAAGCACACCTCAAACGGGTCAAGAATGCTCATGGCAACCGCGTCAGTGCGGCGATTGGTAAGATGGCGTCGGATGCGCGTTCGTAAATCCTCATTGGTTTGGCCGACATAGATCGGCTCGCCCTCATAGTCAAAAAACGCGTAGACGCCCCACTTGAACGATCCGAGCTTGCGTTGATCGCCGGTCACCGGGTCATCAACCAACGTGTCAAGAAATGCAACCAGCCCCGCGCGCAACGCCTCCGTTTCAAACGGCAGTGTGAGAGTATCAATATTGATGGCGGAATCGGCCTGTGG
>CAJAWW010000232.1 GCA_903946745.1 uncultured beta proteobacterium | reverse complement strand
GCACAGGCGCACCTCGGGTTGGGGCAGCTTCCTGAAGCCACCGCTACGCTGCAAGCTGCCAACGCACGCTGTCAATCACCGTGCGCGCAGAGCGTTGCCTTGCAATTATTGTGGGCACGTCTGGCGCTCGCCAACAAACGCCCGGACGCCGCCGCCCGGCACGCCCGCAGCGCACTGGCTTTCCTGGCAGGCAACAAAGATAAAGACAAAGACAAGGCCAGCGACGACGGCCGCGAAGCCGCCAACGCCCAGCGTCTGCTGGCCGAAGCCCTGCGCGACAGCGGTGATCTCGCTGCCGCAGAAACCGCAGCGCAACACGCGCTAACGCTTGATCGCAGCCTGGCGCTGCCCGAAAAAATCGCCCGCGACTGGCTGCTGCTTGGGTATATCCGGCAAAAAGTCGACGCTCAATCTACGCCAAAATCGGTACCAAGCTCGGCACCAAACCCCGCCGCCCGGCAGGCCTTTCAGCAAGCGCGCGATATTGCGCTGGCTGCCGGTCTGCGTGACATTCTCACCGCTGCCGAAGCCGGGCTCGCCGCCGCATCACCGTAACGCGATGGACCCGCTCACCCATGCCGTGCTGGGCGCATCGGCCGCACAAGCGGTGCTCGGTCACCGCCTCGGCCGCAAGGCCTGGCTGATCGGCGCAATCGGTGCAACGGGCGGCCTGCTGCCCGATGCCGACATCCTCATTCGCAGCGCCACCGACCCGCTGCTGGCCATTGAATACCACCGCCATTTCACCCACGCCTTCGCCTTCATCCCCGTCGGCGGGTTCGCGGCCGCCCTGCCGTGGTTGATGCAAACACGCTATCGGCTGGAACGCGGCGCACTTTATGCAGCCGGCGTGGCGGGTTACGCCACCCACGGCCTGCTCGACGCCTGCACCAATTACGGCACGCACCTCTTGTGGCCGTTTTCGCCCGAGCGCAGCGCCTGGCACTGGATCACCACCATCGGGCCATTGCTCACACTGATGCTGCTGATCGGCTTGGTGCTGGCAGTGCGCGGCCGCACGCGGCGGCCGGCGCTCATCGGGCTGCTGCTGGGGTTGGTTTATGTCGGGGGGGCTGCGTGGCAGCGCGAACGTGCGCTGGACGTTCAAACACATGTCGCGGCAACGCGTGGCCACACCGTCACACGCGCCGACATGTATCCCACCGTCGGCAATCCCTTGATCTGGCGTTCGGCTTACCAAGCCGGCAACACGCTGTACATGGATCGTGTGCGTATGCTGGGCAATGAAACCACGCGCTGGAAAGAGGGCGGGGCGGTCACGCTATTGACCGCACAAAGCCTGCCGGCAGACCTGCGCGCCGATGATCACGTCATGCGTGATTTTGCCCGCTTCAACTATTTTTCAGCCGGCTGGGTCGCACGCTCCAGCGCCGACCCCTCGGTCATCGGCGATGCACGCTATTCGCTGCGCATCGACCGCTACGAGCCCATCTGGGGCGTGCGCTTCCACCCTGGCCGCGCGCAACCGACCGAATGGGTCGACCACACCGCCCGCAACCGGATTCCGTTAAGCGACCTGTGGGCTGAAATCAACGGCAGCGCGCCCGGCTACCGCCCGCTCTCTCCAAACCGTCCCGACTAAAGATTTGCCCCCAGCACCCTGCCGGCCGCTGCAAAATCAAAATGTTGAAGATGGGTTGACGCCTGCTGCAAACGGGGTGCCCAGGCCGTGTCTTTCAGTTCATCCAGACAGGCGGCGAGCGCTAGATCGCAGTCGCCGTCACCAGTCTGCAACAACGCGGTCAGGCGGGTAATGGAGTCGGGGGGAATACCGGGGGGCAACGCCGATGACAGGTCTTCCGCCACGGGTTCGGTGCTATCTGCCCCGTGTGCAAGCCCGAGAGCGCTGCGAATTTCCGCGCACATCGCAATGACACCCCGCTCCAGTTCCAGCAACAATTGATCTGCCGGCTGCGCGTGATCGATCGCTGTTTCCAACGCTGCGGCGAGCCCTTGCAAGGCACTCATGCCCAGCAAGCCCATGCGCCCCTTCAAGGCATGCGCCGCCATGCTGGCGGGTTGCGGCTGCCCAGCGCTCAATGCCGTGCGGATTTGCTGTACCGTGGCAGGCGCATCCGCAACAAAAGCTCCCAGCCAGTGCCGATACCGCGCCTCGTCACCCAATAACAGCGACAGGCCGGCGTCGATGTCGATTCCACACATCGGCGGCAGGCCATGCGCGACCACCCGCCGCGGCGCTGCCACCGCCGACAGCCATTGCTTGTGCGCCGGAATCCATTTCGCCAGCACACGATAAAAGCCGGCTTCGTCAAAGGGCTTGCCAATGTGGTCGGTCATACCGGCGGCGGCACCTTGCTCTTTTTCATGCGCCATCGTATGCGCTGTCATGGCGATGACCGGCAAGGTGGCAAAGCCGTTGAGCTTGCGAATGGCGCGCGTCGCGGTCAGGCCGTCCATCACCGGCATCTGCACATCCATCAGGATCAGATCAAAGGTTTTTTCCCCACGGGCGAGAATATCGAGCGCCTGCTGTCCGTTCTCGGCCAACTGCGAGATGATGCCGACGGCAGCGAGCAAGCCTTCAACAATATCGCGATTGAAGGGTTGGTCGTCCACCACCAGCACCTGTGCGTTCTGGTAGCGTATCCGCCCTGTCTCTTGCGTGCTCTCTTCGACCAACGACACATTGCCCACCACACCCAGGCCAAACCAGAGCCTGACCCGGAACGTGCTGCCGCTGCCCTCGCGGCTGACGACGCCGATTTCACCCTCCATGAGTTCAGCAAGATGTTTGCAGATCGCCAGACCGAGACCAGTGCCACCAAACTTGCGCGTCATCGATGAATCGGCCTGCGAAAAAGGCTTGAACAACTGCGCGAGACCCGCTTCGCTAAGACCGACGCCGGTGTCTTTCACTTCAAAATCAAGGCATACACGGGCGCGCTCACGGGCGTGCACACTCACCCGCAGATCGATACGACCCGCCGCCGTAAACTTGACTGCGTTACTGAGCAGATTGATAAGAATCTGCGCCAGACGCAAGCTATCGCCCACCACCACATCCGGCACATCCTGATCGATACATTCCAGCAGTTGCAGCCCTTTTTCCTGCGCTTTGAAGCTGGCAACCGAGGTGCTGCGTTCAATGGTCTGACGCAGCGTGAAGGGCATCGGTTCAAGATCCAGACGGCCGGCGGCGATTTTCGACAGATCAAGCAGGTCATCGATAATGCCGGACAGCGTCTTGCCGGCGCTATTCACCTTGTCCAGATAATCGCGCTGCCGTGCATCCGTCGCCAGGGGGCGCGCCAGGCCAGAAAAACCAATCACCGCAGCAAGCGGCGTGCGTAACTCATGCGTGATATTGGCGAGGAACTCATCCTTGGCGCGGTTCGCGCTTTCCGCAGCATCCCGGGCTTGACGCATATCGGATTCCACCTGCCGTTGCTGCGTAATGTCGGTATGGGTGCCGATCATCCGCAGCGGCCGGCCATCAATCGCCCGGCTAACCACCATGCCACGACTGAGCGCCCACTTCCAACTGCCATCCTTGCACAACATCCGGTATTCGGCATGGTAGGGGGGCGGCTCGACGCCGTCCATGTAGGACTCCAGAGCCATCATGGCCGCAGTCATGTCCTCCGGCTTGACCACCCGCTTCCAGTCTTCCAGCGAATCGCCAATATCGTCGTCGCCATAGCCCAGCATTTCTTTCCAGCGGTGCGAAAAAAGCATCTTGCCGGATTCCAGATTCCAGTCCCACACCCCGTCACCGGCGCCTTCCAGCGCAAACTTCCAGCGAAATTCGCTTTCGCGCAATGTCGCCTCGGCGTTTTTTTGTTGGGTAATATCGAGCACGACCTCCATGTGCTTGTCCGGTGTGGTGCCGGGCTTCCACATGGGCGACACCGAAAGGTGCACCCATACGATGGAACCTTCTTTGTGCAGACAGCGTTTCTCTATTTCAAAATCGGGCACCTCACCGGAAGTCAGGCGCTCCATGTTCGCCAGATGTTTCGCCAGATCGTCAGGATGTGTGACGGCCTGAAAGCCGAGTTGCAACATCTCCGATTCCTGATACCCCAGAATCTCGCAGTAT
>CAJAWW010000231.1 GCA_903946745.1 uncultured beta proteobacterium | reverse complement strand
GGAATGGCCATCAGGGCAAACGAGTCAGCCGCATTGAACATCTGCTGAACGACCACCAGCAGCGGTACGGTGGTAAAAAACGTGATCGACAACAGCACGGTAGCCGCCATGGCGATGGCGATTGGCGTACCGGTGGCCAGCATCACGGCGAGAATCAGAAATACATAAATGGCGGTCATGAGAGTGATCTCCGGGAGGCTGCGTTAAAGCGCGAACGCCGTCGGCTCTTCATGGGTGGTGAAGAGTTTGACGATGTCGAGAATGAAATGGATGACGGCGAACGAAAGCCCGATCGGCATGGCCATGTAGGGAATCGCCATGGAAATCTGCATCGATGGCGACACTTGTTCGTATTCGAGCGTTTCTTTGATGAACTCGTACGACAGCCAGATCAGCACCACCGACACCACCACGCCGATGACGTTCAGCAGCACTTCGGTCGCGAGTTTCATGGTGTGCGGCATCATGCGCAGCAGCGCATCCACACCGATGTGAATGTTATTGCGCACGCCGATGGCGGTACCGATAAAAATGGTCCATACGATCAGATAGCGCGACAATTCCTCTGACCAGTCCGGCGTATAGTTGAAAAAGTAGCGTGAGAGTACCTGCCCGAAAATAATGATCGAGACACTGCCCAGCGCCAGCGCGCAAATACCATCCTCGATCGCGCCGAGATAGCGATTGACAACATCGACAACAGATTTCATGGTGGAACCTCCTCTTATGTAACTTTGGTAACTTGATAGCAGCTTGAATGGCACTTTATCGACGTCTGTGCGGCAGCGAAATCGGGTGTACTCCCATTAGGTTTACCCCTGATAGGGAAAACCCCTATAGCGAAAAACTGAATTCCCGGATATTCATCGTGCTTCGCCAACACTCCCGCCGGAATTCCATCTGTTTGTAACGATGAACCCACTCACACGCATCACCTCTGCCCTGCAGCGCGGCCGCCGTTCCGGAAAACTGGTCTGGGCGTTGCCCAACATCATCCTGGGGCTGTTCGTGCTGGCCATGTTTGGCTTCCTGATCGTATTGCAGCGGAACGAGCAGTCAATTCAACGCAACGCCCTCGCACAAGACATTCAATGGGCGGAACAAGCGATCCGCACCCATCTCAAGAGCAATGAGGAGTTTTTGCAACAAGTGGCGCGCAGCCTTGCCGACGGCAGCCTTGACCGCGCCACGTTTCAGGAACAGACCAATCGTCATCTGGCCAACAACCCCGAACTGACCCATATCGTCTGGGTGGATGCCGATCAGGTCGTGCGCTGGACGGCTCCGTTCGAGACAACAACCTGGAATTTCGGTGAATATTTATCGCAGCCGGAACAAACGTTGACATTTCAACGCGCCAGCCGCACTGAGCAACCTGCCTACAGCGTACCGCTGGTCTCACAGGAAGGCGGTGCCCGCATCGAGGTGCATGTTCCGGTGCAACACGAACGAATATCGCGCGGCACGCTCGTCGGCATTTACGATGCACAGGGCATGCTGCGCCACCTTGCACCCGCGTGGTTCTGGGGAAAATATCGCCTTGTTCTGGAAACAGATGAGCGGGTGATCGGCGCAAATTCTTCTGTGGAAGTGGAGACGGACGTCAGCGGCATTGTTCAACTGGATCCGCCTGGACAAGGCCTGCGCCTGCGCGTCTCAGCCTACGCGGCGAAATCCACAGTGCCGCAAAAAATGTTCCTGCTGCTGACAGGTGGGTTGATATTGCTGATGGCCTGGAGCCTATGGGCACTGCGGGCGCACATGCAGCGTCGCAGAAAGGCCGAGCGTGAGCGTGACCGCCTGTTCAATCTGTCGCTTGATTTGCTCTGTGTGGTACGTTTCGACGGCCAGATCGTCCGCGCAAACCCGGCCTTCAATCGCATCCTGGGACTGGCCCCGGATATCCTGCAGGGCCGCTCGTTACTCGATCTGATTCACGCCGATGATCTTCCGGCAACACAAAACGAGTTCATGCTTCTGACCCGGGGCAAGCCGGAATCCGAGTTCGAGAACCGCTGCCGATGCGCCGACAACAGT
>CAJAWW010000230.1 GCA_903946745.1 uncultured beta proteobacterium | reverse complement strand
GTTACGTGACGTTGGAGTTTTCCAACACCACACCGCTGCCGGCCAAGATCTACGCCGGCGAAGGTTGCGCCCAGGTGTTGTTCTTCGAATCCGACGAAGTGTGCGAAACCTGGTACAAGGATCGCGGCGGCAAATATCAGGGGCAGGTTGGTGTGACCCTGCCGAAAATATAAAGCATTTTTACCACGGGGAACACGGGGGACACGGGGAAAACCAAGACTGATTTTGACTTCCCCGTGCCCCCGTGTTCCCCGTGGTTAATTGAATTTAAGGGTTCCTCATGCGCTTTCATTTCCCCATCATCGTCATCGACGAAGACTTCCGTTCCGAGAATGCCTCCGGCTTAGGCATTCGGGCGCTGACCAATGCCATCGAGAAGGAAGGCATGGACGTGCTGGGGGTGACCAGTTATGGTGACCTGACTTCGTTCGCGCAGCAGCAAAGCCGCGCCTCGGTGTTCATTCTCTCGGTGGATGATGAGGAACTGGCGAATGATGAAGAAAAGACCATCGCCGAGTTGCGAGCGTTTGTCGCGGAAATCCGCTACAAGAATGCCGAGATACCGATTTTCCTGAACGGTGAAACCCGTACCAGCCGGCACATTCCGAATGACATTTTGCGCGAGTTGCATGGCTTCATCCACATGCACGAAGACACGCCGGAATTCATTGCCCGCCATGTGGTGCGCGAGGCCCGTGCCTATCTCGATTCGCTGCCGCCGCCGTTTTTTCGTGCGCTGGTGCACTACGCCGCTGATGGCTCCTACTCATGGCATTGCCCCGGCCATTCGGGCGGTGTGGCATTTTTGAAATCGCCGGTGGGGCAGATGTTCCACCAGTTTTTCGGCGAGAACATGCTGCGCGCCGACGTTTGCAATGCGGTGGAAGAACTCGGCCAGCTGCTCGATCACACCGGACCGGTGGCGGCGTCCGAACGTAATGCAGCACGCATTTTCAATGCCGACCATCTGTTCTTCGTCACCAACGGCACCTCCACCTCGAACAAGATTGTCTGGCACTCCACCGTGGCACCGGGCGACGTGGTGATCGTTGATCGCAACTGCCACAAATCGATTTTGCACGCCATCATGATGACCGGTGCGATCCCCGTGTTTTTGATGCCGACGCGCAATAACTACGGCATCATCGGCCCCATACCGAAAGAAGAATTTCGCTGGAAGAACATCCAGAAAAAAATTGCCGCGCATCCCTTTGCCAGTCAGGTCAAGGGCAAGCCGCGCGTGCTGACGATTACCCAGAGTACTTACGACGGCATTCTCTACAACGTCGAAGACATCAAGGAAGAGCTCGACGGCAAGATCGACACCCTGCACTTTGACGAAGCCTGGCTGCCGCACGCCGCCTTCCATGATTTTTATGGTGACTACCACGCCATTGGTGCCGACCGGCCGCGCTGCAAAGAATCGATGGTGTTCTCCACGCAATCCACGCACAAGCTGCTCGCCGGGCTTTCGCAAGCCTCGCAAATTCTGGTGCAGGACGCTGAAAACAATAAGCTCGACCGCGATGTGTTCAATGAGGCTTACCTGATGCACACGTCGACCTCGCCGCAGTATTCGATCATCGCCTCATGCGATGTCGCCGCAGCGATGATGGAAGAGCCAGGCGGCACCGCGCTGGTTGAAGAATCGATCATGGAAGCGCTGGATTTTCGTCGCGCTATGCGCAAGGTGGATAAGGAATGGGGCGCTGACTGGTGGTTCCAGGTGTGGGGGCCGAAAGACCTGTCCGAAGAGGGCATCGAAGAGCGTGACGCGTGGATGCTCAAGGCGGGCGAGAAATGGCATGGCTTCGGCAAACTGGCTAAGGGCTTCAACCTGCTCGATCCGATCAAGGCCACCATCATCACGCCGGGGCTGGATGTCGATGGCGACTTTTCCGACGAATTCGGCATTCCGGCGGCCATCGTCACCAAGTATCTGGCCGAGCATGGCGTCATCGTTGAAAAGTGCGGCCTGTATTCATTTTTCATCATGTTCACCATCGGCATCACCAAAGGCCGCTGGAACACGCTGGTCACGGCGCTGCAACAGTTCAAGGACGATTACGACAAGAACCAACCGTTGTGGAAAGTGCTGCCTGAGTTTGTGGCCAAGCATCCGCGCTATGAGCGTGCTGGTCTCAAGGATTTGTGCACCGAGATTCACGGTGTGTACAAGAAGAACGACGTGGCGCGTCTGACTACCGAGATGTATCTGTCCGACATGGTGCCGGCGATGCGTCCGGCCGATGCCTTCGCCCGCATGGCGCATCGCGAAATCGACCGCGTGCCGATCGACGAGCTCGAAGGCCGCGTTACGGCGGTGTTGCTGACACCCTATCCACCGGGCATTCCGCTGCTGATCCCCGGCGAGTGCTTCAACAAGACCATCGTCCGTTATCTGCAGTTTGCGCGGGACTTCAACGAGAAATTCCCCAGCTTCGAGACCGATATCCATGGTCTGGTGAAGGAAACCAGCGAGGGT
>CAJAWW010000229.1 GCA_903946745.1 uncultured beta proteobacterium | reverse complement strand
GGACCATGCTGGCCCACCAACAAGGCGCATTGCTCAACCAGGCTCGCCTTGCGTCCAGCCTGGGCGTCTCGGCTCCGGCGGTCAACCGCTAGCTTGATCTCTTAGTCGATCTGAAGCTGATCCATCGTCTCTCCCCCTGGAGCGGTAACCTGAGCAAGCGGCTAACCAAATCTCCCAAGGTCTATATCCGCGACAGCGGTCTGGTCCATGCCCTGCTCGAACTGGAATCCGCCAATGACGTGATGGGGCATCCTGTTGCGGGACCCAGCTACGAAGGCTTCGTGATTGAAAATCTTCTTGCCGCCGCCGGCCCTCGTTATTCCGGGAGTTTCTTCCGGACTGCCGATGGGTCAGAGGTTGATCTCCTCCTCGAGCGCGGGGGCACGCCGGACATGGCGATCGAGGTAAAGCGCTCGTCGGCACCCAGTCCGAATCGCGGATTTGCCATTGCGTGCGATGATCTCGGTGTCACCCAGCGCTATGTGGTGTATCCGGGTCGTGAGAGGTTTTCGTTACGGCATGGTGCTACGGCCATTGGACTGGCCGAGTTGATGGCCAAACTTCGAGCGTAAAAAAATGCTCCCGGTGATTCGCACAAGGGCGGCTTGATGTCGTTGAACGAATACTGTTAGCGGTGAGCTCCAGGCCAGCCGGTCCATCGATCTCTAAATCAGCAAGCCCTTCACCTCGGCTTCGGCCTGCAGCCAGTCGGCCAGATCGTTATCGGGTGTAAAGCCGCGTCGTTCGGCGTGGAAATAGGCGGCCACCGCGATCATTTCTTCGCGTGAGCACGCATCATTGCCGGGCGTGGATATGGATTTACTCTTTCCGTTCGACTTCCGTGTCGCCCCATTGCCTTTGGACTTGCTCACGGGTTCGCTGCTGGCTTTCATCGTCGTCTCCTGAGAACCTTGCGGTTGGCGGTTAGTGCGGCAAAGCATGCCCTGAGATATCGTTTATGACTAGCCGCAACTCGCGTTGGTCATCGGCATTCTCGATGCCGGTCATGGCCAGACCCACCCAAAAAGGGGTGCTGCCGGTAGTTGCGTCCATCGCGGCCTCAGGGTGAACCAACTGCAGATAGCACGTCTGCGGCGTGTCGGTTGCCGACGTCTGCCTGAGTGCCTGAGAGAAAACATCTTGGCTCCCTGTAGCGATGAACTTGGTGATCGGGCATGCCACCAATTGCTCACGGGTCAGCCCCAGAAGGTTGGCGGCCATGAGATTGACTTCCCGGATGATGCTGGATTCGTCGAGGGTGCAATAGCCAACCGGCGCCCGATCGTATAGGTCGGCATAGTGCGCCCGCAGTGCCTCCAGTTCGCCTTGTGTTTGACGCAACTCATCGTTTTGCATCTCCAGTTCGATCTGATGCACGCGCAATTCATGAATCAGCGCTTGAAAGGCGTTTGTCGACAGGGTGGTCAGGTTCTCTTTTGAGTGCGCGGCCTTTTTTCTTGCCAAGGCCTCGGCGCGCTCGCGCAGCGTCTGCCATGGCGTTTCTGTCGCGGTTGCTGCGTTTTGATGTGTCGGCAGATGCGTCAGCAAAACCGTGAACAGTTCGTCAAAATCGAACGGCTTGGTTAGCACAGTATCGATGCCGGCGGCTTTGCATCGCGCCGTTTCGTCGGCCAGATTGCTCGCCGTGAGGGCAATGATGGGTGTTGCCTGGTATCCCGGAATCTGGCGGATTTTTCGCGTAGCCTCGAACCCATCGACGTTGGGCATCTGGAGATCAGTGAGAACGGCCGCGTATTTGGTTGCGCGCGTCATGGCGATGGCCTCCGCGCCATCCTGCGCGGTGTCAACTTGCAGGCCGGCATCTTCCAGCATGACCTGGGTAAGCTCCACGTTCATGGGTTCGTCGTCGACCACCAGCACCCGTGCGCCGGCGTGGCGCGAGTGGAGGGCGGACTTGGCGTCAGTGTTTGCGGCCATTGTGGTCATTCCGGGAGAATCAAAAATTTTTATGGACAATGTACCGTTGCCGGCGATGGATTCGCGTGGTTGCATAGCATGCTTCCTCCTAGCGGTAACGCCTGCGTATGGCGCTGCATGGCGTGGCCTTGCCGGCATACGCCCAGATCATGTAGGCGACTTGCAGTTCGACCAACTGGCGCTGCGCCGCACTATCGCCGCTGGCGGCTCGTGCAAATAGCGCCCCTGAGTACTCGTCAGCAGCACATGCCAATTCGGTGACTGGCACGCTGGGCGGCAGACCGACGATTTGATGAAGTGATGGAATCATGACCCATGATCCACACGGTTCAGGCCGCCTTGCGCGGTCGAGCCTTCGCAACCGTGTCGCGCTGCGTTTTTTCCGCCGTGATTGCCGCCGCGCGCATGGTTTCGAGAAATCTTTCCATCAACTGCTTGTTCATGTCCGGCATCTTGCTCTGCATCATCTGCAGCATCTCGTTCTGGAAACGGATGGCGTTCTGCATCAGGATTGCCGAGCCTTCGGTGGTGCTGCGCGCGGTGGTGGCCAATACGCCCGGCCAGATGCGGAACAACTCCGTCGGTTCTGTTGTTGAGAGTAACTCGCGGTATTCACGACTCACCTCGTCGTAAATCGCCTGCGCCACTTCCATTTGCGACTGGGCCAGACGGGCAGTCCGCTCAACCGCATGGCGCACATATTCCAGCGTGGTCTCGGTATCGGGACTGAATAATTCGGTTACTTTCGCGATCATGTCTGTCTCCTTGGAATTTGTGGTTGTTGTATTGATGAAGCTCAAACAGGGTTGGGAAATCGGCTCTATTCGATGAATAGAGGATCGCACTACTTATGCCGTTAAGCTAGAAGGGAATGCCGAAAATTGCGTAGGGGTTCGCCTACGGATATTCGCGTAGCCGCTTGCCGTGCGCTTGACGCATGGCGTCGCTGTACCGCTATGCGTCGAGTTTGTTTTCGATCACATAGCGCGTCAGCTCGGAGTTACTGCCGAGCTTGAGCTTTTGCAGAATGCGTGCGCGGTAAGTGGTGATGGTTTTCGGGCTCAGATGCAGGGTGTTGCCGATATCGGTCAGCGCCAGCCCACGGCTGATCAACAGCATGACGGCGGTTTCACGTTCGGAAAGAAAGTCGTGAAGTGGTCTGATGCCTGGGTGGACGGTGCCGGCGATCAGTTTCTCGGCGAGATGTGGGCTCAGGTAGCGTTCTCCGCGCTTGACGCAACGGATTGCGGCGAGAATTTGCGCGGGTTCGCTGTCCTTGGGCAAAAACCCGGCGGCACCGGCTTCGAGTGCGGGTATTGCATAGTCGTCTTCGGCATACATGCTGAAGATCAAGACCGGCAGCGCCGGCTTTTCGCGCTTGATGCGGCGCAGAAGGTCGAGGCCATTGCTGTCGGAAAGCCCGATGTCGAGCAGCACCAGATCCCATGGTTCTGCGGCGATCTGCGCCATTGCCTCGGTCCCGCTCGCTGCATCACCGGCAATGCGGCAATCGCCTTCTGCGGCAAGGAAGTGCCGCAATCCGTTACGGACGACTGCGTGATCATCGACGATCAGAATTTTCAGCATCCGGATTCCTTCTGGATAGGCGTGGCCTGCTTGCGTCGTTCAGCCCCGCCGGGTCCCCGTTCGTGAGGTCTGACGGGTGTCAGTGGTAGCGACAGGGTGGCGATGGTGCCGTGCCCGGGACTGCTGACAATCTGCAGCGAGCCGCCGGCCATGTGCAAACGCTGGGTCATGGCCGCGAGACCGGTTCCGGTAATGACGGCGTCCGTATCGAAGCCTGTTCCGTGGTCGGTAAGGGTGATGTGCAGGCGGTCATCATCGAGGATTGCGGTGTGCAGCGTGGCGTGCGCCGTGTGGGCGTACTTGACCACGTTCATCAGCAATTCGCGCACGACGTTGAAGTAGAGCCGGCGTAGCGCACCGTCGGTGATCTCAATCACCGCTTCTCCGGTCAATTCGACATTCAGATTGTGGTGGGTCTTGATCCACTGCCCCAGTGACGCCAGCGCGAGCAGCAGATCGCGTTGGTACAGTTGCGGCGGGTTGAGATTACGGCTCAGGTTGCTGGCTATCTGTATCACCTGCCCGATTTGGTCGGAAGCTTTAACAGCGACGGGCTGGCAGCAACCGCAGCCCGGGCGCCGGGTGTGTGCGCCGAGATTAATGAGGGTGAGGCGCGCCGCGACCAGCAGCGGCTGCACTTCATCATGTAGTAGTTCGTAGATGCGTTCACGTTCGCGCTGCTCGGCATGAACGAGTTGGGTGGATAGTTCGCGCAGCTGCATGTTTTGCTTAACAGCAAGCGTTTCAAGCTGCGCGTTGGCATCGCTTAGTTGGCGGGCCGCCTGGGTTTCGGTGAGATCGCTCAAGGTCACGCGCCATACCGTGGCGTCCTGGGCGCTGCGTACATAGATGGCACTCAAATGCACCCAGAAGGGCTCACCGCCGGATCTCAGCAGGCGTAATTCGCACGACTTCGGGTGCGACGGCTGCTTTGCACTGGCGACGAGATTCTGCCGCAGCGTGTACCAGATGTCTTGGTCGTCCTTGAAAATGAAGCGCGTGAACGGCTTGCCCACCAGCTTGCTCCGACCAAGCCCCAGCAAGGTGGCTGCGGTAAGGTTGGTCTGGCGAATCAGCCCGGTTTCTTCGAGCGTGCAATAAGCAACCGGCGCCAAATCGTAAAGCTCGACATAGTCGTCACGCGAAGCCTCCAGAGCGCGCTGCGTACAGCGCAGTTCATCGTTCTGCATCTTCAGTTCGACCTGATGCACCTGCAACTCATGCAGCAGTTGCTCCGTGGCTTCAGGCGTCACCGGTTGGCTCATGCCGGATTTGTCCATCAATAACTCAGCCTGTTGGCGGAGCTTGGCGGTATCCCGAGCCGGTGCGGCGGGCTTGCGAACGGGCTTGCGCGCTGTCATGTGTTTTCTCCATGGCGAGGATGGCCACTTCCAAGGATACCGAAATTTGCAATGACCAGCATGCGCGACCCGGCAAGGCGAATGCGGACGGGTGTCCGTGCGACGTGGCTCCGGTAGAATCGCCCGACCTTTTCATCACCCGCTGGCCAACCCATGAAACACATTACCGACGACGTTCGCGTTCGCGAGATCAAGGAACTTTCACCCCCGGCGCATATTCTGCGCGAATTCCCCACCACTGATGCGGCCGCCGCGACGACCTATGAAGCGCGCCAGAGCGTGCACCGCGTGCTGCATGGCGCGGATGACCGTCTGGTGGTGGTGATCGGCCCTTGCTCGATTCACGATACCGAAGCCGCGCTGGAGTACGCCCGCAAGCTGAATGCCGAGCGCACACGTTTCGCTGGCGAGCTGCTGATTCTGATGCGTGTGTATTTCGAGAAGCCGCGCACCACGGTGGGCTGGAAAGGGCTCATCAACGACCCGCACATGGATAACAGCTTTCGCATCAACGACGGGCTGCGGCTGGCAAGAAAGCTGTTGTGGGAACTGAACGAACTGGGGCTGCCCTGCGCGACCGAGTTTCTGGATGTCATCACCCCGCAATACACGGCCGATCTCATCAGTTGGGGTGCGATCGGCGCGCGCACCACTGAATCGCAGGTGCATCGCGAGCTGGCGTCGGGCTTATCGTGCCCGGTGGGTTTCAAGAACGGCACCGACGGCAATATTCGTATTGCGGTGGATGCGATCAAGGCTGCGGCCAGCCCGCATCATTTTTTGTCGGTGACCAAGGCCGGGCATTCGGCGATTGTGTCGACCAATGGCAACGAGGATTGCCACGTTATTTTGCGCGGTGGCAAAGCCCCCAACTATGACGCAGCGGCGGTGGAAGCGGCCTGCGCCGATCTGGGCAAAGCCGGCCTTGCGGCACGCGTGATGATTGATTTTTCGCACGCTAACAGCAGCAAACAGTTCAAAAAACAACTCGATGTGGCGCGCGATGTCGGCACGCAGATGGCCGCCGGCGACGAACGCATTTTTGGCGTGATGATCGAATCGCATTTGAACGAAGGCCGGCAGGATCATGTGCCCGGCAAGCCGCTCGACTACGGCGTGTCGGTGACCGACGCCTGCCTGGGCTGGGACGATTCGGTGGCCGCGCTGGAGATTCTTGCCGCGGCGGTGAAGGCGCGCCGGGTGGCGCTGGCCGAGCGTTAAAAACTGCATGGCCACGGCGATGCCCCCCGCCGCATGACCCGTCGCCACTTCGTCGCGCTGCTGGCGGCTACACTGGTCTTCCGTTTCTGGCTGGCGGCGGCTTTTCCCATGAGCGGCGACGAGGCGTATTTTGTCTCGTGGGGGCTACATCCCGACTGGGG
>CAJAWW010000228.1 GCA_903946745.1 uncultured beta proteobacterium | reverse complement strand
TTGTCCATACGCAATCTCTTTCAGTCAGGTCGGCTTGATACGATTCAGCACTATTCAGCACGATGCAGCAAAAGGGCAAACTCATCCGCCGGCAAGGGGCGGTGGAACAGATAACCCTGTGCAATATCGCAGCCTTCCTGCTTGAGTACATCCGACTGCGCTTGGGTTTCCACCCCTTCGCCCACCACACGCAAACCCAGCGCATGCGCCATGGTAATCACGGTTCGGGCAATCGCCCTGTCGTCGGGTTCGTCGGCAATGCCATCCACAAAGCTGCGATCCACCTTGAGCTCATGCAGCGGAAATTTACGCAGATACGCCAGTGAAGAATAACCGGTGCCAAAGTCGTCCACACTCAAGGTCATGCCCATGTGTTCCAGCGCAATCATCATCTCGCGCACCACCTCAGGGCGTTCCATCAGCACACTTTCGGTCATTTCAATACAGATGGAATCCGACGGAACGCCGGCCTGGGCAATCCAGCTTGTTACTTTTTCAACAAAATCCGACTCACGCAATTGATGCGCCGACACATTGATCGCAATGTGCGGAACCTGCAAACCGGCTGCCCGCCACAGGGCAATCTGCGCCAGCACCATCTGAAACACTTTTGAGCCAATTTTGACCATCAGGCCGCATCCCTCAGCTACGGGAATGAACTGCCCCGGCGACACTTCGCCCAAGGCCGGGTCTTTCCAGCGCAGCAAGGCTTCCGCGCCCACAATCTTGCCACTGAGCATGTCGATTTTGGGCTGATACACCATGCGCAAGTGCCCCCCGTCTATCGCCACACGCAAGCCGGTTTCCAGCGTCATGCGTTGCAGTGCAATCACCTTCATTTCATCGGCAAAAAACTGATACTGATTGCGCCCGCGTTCTTTGGAACGATACATTGCTGTATCGGCACTCTTGAGCAGGCTGACGCTGTCAGTGCCATCTTCAGGATAAACGCTGATGCCGATGCTGGCCGACACAAACAGTTTTTGATCGTTGATGCAAAAAGACGCCGCCAGAAAATCGACAATGCGCCCGGCAATCAGGTTGATCTCGGGCAACTCTATGTCGGAAAGCAAAGCCACAAACTCATCGCCACCCAGACGCGCGAGCGTGTCGGAATCGCGCACGCAGCGTTGCAATCTTTCGGTGGCCTGTTTCAACAGAATATCGCCGACATCGTGCCCCAGCGTATCGTTGATTTTCTTGAAATCATCCAGGTCGATGAACAGTACTGCAAGTTTGCGCCTTTGTCGTTTGGCTTGAGAAACCGAATGCTTGAGCCGATCCACCAACAAACTGCGATTGGGCAGGCCGGTCAGTTCGTCGTGGGTGGCAAGATATTCAATGCGCCGCTGCGAACTCTTGATCGCGGTGATATCGCTAAAAATGGAAACGTAATTAACGACCGCGTTGTTTTCATCCTTGACGGAATTGATGGTGAGCCATTCCGGAAAAATCTCGCCATTCTTACGCCGGTTCAAAATCTCGCCCTGCCAAGAGCCCTGCTCGCTCAAGCTACGCCACATGGCGGCGTAAAAATCCGGTGAATGTTGTCCGGACTGCAAAATGTTGGGCGTTTTACCGATGACTTCTTCCAGCAGATAACCGGTCACCTGAGTGAAAGCGTCATTCACGGTAATGATGGTCGCCTTGGCATCGGTAATCACAATCGCCTCACCGGCACGATCGAACACCTTGGCGGCCAGACGCAACTGCTCGTCGGCATGGTGTCGCCGGGTGATGTCATTCGCTTGCAAACAGACGGCGCGAACCGCACCGCTACGATCAAACACGGGGAAACGAATGCTCTCCAGCCACAACACCCCGACAGCGAGCGGAACCTGATCGACCGAATCGATGGGGCTGAGCTTTCGCATGACGTCAAAGTCAGGGCTGTGCAGCACGTCAGCAATGTCTTTACCGAAAATCTGTTTGTCTGTTTTGCCTGTCACCGCCTCGGCACTGAGATTGAACAGTTCTTCAAACCGCTGGTTCACAAACTCGTAGCGACCGGCGGTGTCTTTGAGCGTGACCACCGATACCGAGTGATTCATGATCGCCAAGAGACGTTCCTGACTTTCGGCGATCTGCTGTTGCGCATCAAACAAGTCGGTGTTATCCACCACGACCATGACGACCCCTTGCGAGGTGCCCATGGGGCTGAGTACAGGGGTCACAAATACCTGGAAGCGGCGATCCTCATTTTCCGCCGAAAAATTCTCCTTGACACCGCTGGTGAGCGCGGCGGCCAGACGACGATCAACGCCATCCAGATACGAGGGCAGCTTCAGCCGGGTTATTGGCTGCCCCATCGTGGCCAGCGGAAGATCATAACTGCGCATGGCCGCACCATTGAGCCGGCGCATGAACAAATCGGTATCAAACACCACTACCGGAAAATCAATGGTGTTGTACACGCCCTCGAACTCGCTGTTGAGCGCTGCCAGTTCGGCCGATTTGATCTGACTTTCCTCGTTGACGCTGACCAGTTCTTCGTTGGTGGCCTGCAACTCTTCGTTCGACGCTTCCAGCTCTTCGTTGGTGGCCTGCAGCTCTTCGTTAGAGGCTTGCACCTCTTCGTTGAGCGCCTGCATTTCTTCGTTAGAGGCGGCCATTTCCTCCATCAGGGTTTGCAAATGCTCGCGTGTCGAGGCCAGTTCAATCGCGTCATCGTCTTCATGACTGCCCGGCAACGCCGCTTCATCAACAATGCGGTCGGGTGCTTTGCGCCCGCTGCCGGCGCCTGGCTCGAACACCACCAAAAATACATCGTTATTGGCCTGATCCTCCACCGGATGAATCGCCAAACGCCATACCGCATTTTTGAGTGAGGCGATTCGCCGGTTGCGGCTGTAGGCGACGACACCCCGGCGACGCACCCGGTGCAAGGTGGTCAGCACTTCGTTGGATAACTCCGGCACCATCAACGAGGCAAGGTTCATTTCCGGCGTGCCGGACGGGAAGTTCACAAACTGCCCGACATTGCCGTGGCTGTGCAAAATCCGGCAACCGGTATCCATCAAGACAGCCGGACCAAACCGGTCGGCGACCGCGTGCATGAACAAGCGCTCATGCACGCGTCCGGCAGGCTGCGCCGCCGGTGTGACCGGCTTTAACTGCCCGCGCACCAGCTTGCCCATCGACACCGGCCGGCTTTCGCCGCGCGGGCGGAAAATACGCGCCCGCCGGTCGGCGGCTGAAAACAGCCCTTCTTGCTGACTCACGTTTTCCGAACGACCGAGAAACAGCAAGCCGTCATCGCGCAAGGCATAGCGGAAAATCGCCAGCACCTTGGTTTGCAAATCGGCGTTGAAATAAATCATCACGTTGCGGCAGGTCACCAGATCCACGCGCAGAAAAGGCGGATCGACAATGATGTCCTGACGGGCAAAGGTCACACAATCACGCAAGGCTTTGATCGGCTCGAAGCCATTGCCACTGGGCGTGAAATACCGGCTGATGTATTCGGGCGGCATTTCGGCCATGGCCGACTGGTTATAGATACCGCGCCGCGCCACCGACAACGCATCGTTGTCAATATCCGTGGCAAATACCTGCAAGCCGACCTGCTTTTCGCTGCTGGCCAGCAATTCCAGAAACATAATACCGAGTGAGTAGGCCTCTTCGCCGGTGGCGCAGCCGGCCACCCAGACCCGAACCTCTTCGCCGGATTTCTTCTGCTGCACCAGTTCGCGGGCAAAGCGTTCCAGTGTGCGAAAGGTATCTTTGTCGCGGAAAAACTCGGTGACTGAAATCAGGGTTTCTTTGGCCAGCGCATCGAGCTCTTGCGGATGCGCGTCGGTGTACGCCAGATAGGTGGCCAACGTGCCGGTTTCGGTGGCGATCATGCGCCGCTGCAAACGGCGCTGTACGGTGGAAAGTTTGTAGCTTGAAAAGTCGATCTTGGTGCGATGTCGTACCCGGTCAAATAAATCCGAAAGCTCGGCAGGCCGCTGCTCCATGCTCTCGAATTCCGGAATCATGTTGGGGAAGCGCACCAGTCGCTCCAACTCACGCCCCATCTGGTCGGGCGACAGAATGCGATCCGCCACGCAGGCATCAATGGCCGAACGTGGCATGCCGTCATATTTTGCGGTTTCTGGCACTTGCACGAAGGTGACACCACCCACCGACTTGATGGCACGCATTCCGCGCGTGCCGTCTGAACCCGTGCCCGACAGAATGATGCCGACTGCACGTTCGTCAAACTCTTCGGCCATCGATTGAAACAGCAGATTGACCGAAGGTTTGGGTGCAATTTCGGGCGAGGGGGTGGTGAGGTGAAAGCGCCCGTTCTGGAACACCATATTGGTGCCAGGCGGAATGATGTAGATCACGTCATGCAGGGGTGTTTCGTTATCAACGATCTCACGCACCGGCAAACGCGTCTCCCGCGCCAGAATATCGGCCATCATGCTACGGTGTGTCGGCGACATGTGCTGCGCGATAACGTAAATGCAATCAAGCTGGCGCGGCAGGCCGGCAACAAACTGGCTCA
>CAJAWW010000227.1 GCA_903946745.1 uncultured beta proteobacterium | reverse complement strand
GTGATGTCGGGTAGCGCGACTTCAATGGTTTTTCCGTTCATGAAGGCCGCACTGGCTTGCGCACGTGCGTTGCGGATGGTGAGTTCGTCTACGATCAATTTGGCACCCGGTTTGGTCGTGTTGCTGGGGCCAAGATAGGTGGCAATGTTTTTTTGCAGCGCATCGATGTTAGTCAGTGCGTCACCTTTTTCGTAAATGACGTCGGGCGCGACGACCGCGATGCGGCGAATGATGACGACATCTTTGGTCATTGAGGCGATGTCAATTTCAATTTCAATTTTGCCTACCTTCATCAGGTGCGGCGTTTTGAATCCGGCCGGATTGCCCACGATGAGACCTGAAATCACGCCACGCCCATTGGTCGGCGTGATGTTGACCGCGTCTACGGCAACGGTGGTCTGGGTCATCGCGCTGCCGTAACTGACGATGGCGGTGCGTACCAGTCCGTCAAGGTTGCCACGCATCCAGAAGATGATGACAACCACAGCAGCGAGCGCCGCCAGCGCAAACAGGGCAAGGGGTTTTTTCATCGGTACACTCTAGTGATTCAGCCGTATGGTGCGTCAGCGGTCAGCGGGGCATGTTGACGCGTTGTTTTGATGCACTGATCTCTATGCAGACCGGTGCCCGGGCAGGGCGGACTTTTTCAGTGGTTTTGCATCGGACTTGGATTCAGCCTTGGGGTCAGCTTTTGGGTCAGCTTTTGGGTCAGCCTTGTTTTCCACCTTGGTTTCGGCGGATTTTTCTGCCGGCTTGCCCTCTGGTAGTTTCGATTCAGTCGTTCCAGATTTTACTTCGGGAGCTTTGACTGGCGCTTCGTGCTCGTCCGTGGCCTCTTTTTTGGATGCCTTGTCCTCTGCGCCGTCATTCTCATCAGCGTTTTCCTTTTTTGCTTTCTTGGATTTTGGGAAAACGGGTGGCAGAAGCGGCTTGACCTCTTCTATTTTGTTTTCCCGCATGTAGCCGTCCATTTCGCGCCATCCGGCGTAGACGGCAGCTTTTTGGGCTTTGGGGTTGATCTGGTAGCAATCTTCCAGTGCGCGCCCGGCTTGCCGGCAGGCACCCCCCATGGCTTTGCCATCGGCTTCAGCGCGGGCATTTTCTTGCACGGGCGTTTCCAGACCGAGTTGATCGCACGCGGCAAGAAGAAGTGGAAGAAAAATCAGACCCAAGCGGAAGTTCATCATCATTTTCTGCACGTTGTCCGAGGTTGGCACGAACCGGATTCTACGGCAGAATTCCATCCGGTCTTTAGCCAAGAACGACGTGATGATGGCTTTGCAGCGCCCGATCGTAGCGAAACCTAGAGAAAATCCGGGTTCATGACCGCGCGCAGTACCGTTTGAGTCTCGTCGTTACGGACACGATTCGAGAACCACCAGACCCCGCCTTTCTTGATAGTCCAGTCAGCCTCGCTGCCACCTAGCAACAGTGCGGCGATGCGCCCGAGCCCGGGTTGATGGCCGATCAGCAGTGTGGCTCCGTTATGCTCCGGCCAGTTGGCTGCGGCGAGAATCGTGGCGGCCGAAGCGCCGATACCCAGTTTGGGTTCGACCTCATAGGGAAGTTGTAGCGCATGCGCCGTTTGCTGGGTGCGTTCCGACGGGCTGACCAGAATCCGATTCCGGCGCGGCAGGCTGTCACGCAGCCATTGCGCCATTTTTCGGGCATTTTTTTCCCCGCGTGTGGTCAGGCGACGTTTGAGATCAGGAATCTCGCTGCCACCTTCCTCGGCTTCAGCGTGACGCCAAAGTATCAGATCCATATTATTTTCCTCCGTTGCAGGGCATCGAGCGTACCGGGTGCGCGTTACACCTTGATGACAACACGGCTATCTGGTTCATCGAGTGAATGGAGCGCCCCCATGGCTGCGAGCAGTATTTGTCCGTAGGCGGGTGCCGTCAGTGTCTGTAGGGTGCGCTGTGGCGCGGTGGGGTCGAGTTCCACCAGCAGTCTGGCAAACGCGGCTTGCGGGAATTCAGCTAATCTCTGTGCTAACCCCGGTGGACACTGTGGCTCAAATTCACTGAAGGCGACACATAGCCGTTGCAGCGCGAACCGCATCTGGTGGATGTATTCGGGCTGGGCGGAATCGTCGCAGCGCAATGCGCCCGGGTAATTTTGCTGCAGATGGTGCAGGCATGCGCTGGCGATTGTGAGAAATGCAGAAGCCGGTCGCAGTGTCCGATCAATGACGACTGCGTTAGCCTTGAGCGGGGCGGATGGTGTGCCGGCATGCAGCCGATAGCCGCGTTCGGCTTTGGAAAAGACGGCGGGCGCGAGTGACACGCGTTGTGCCAGTTGACGGGCAATGGCAAAGATGGCGCTGACCGGTGCACCGTCAAGCTCCATTTCGATTTCCGAGATCGGCTCTTTGTGGTTGTCGGCGGTGATCCAGCCGCGATCGAGTGTCAGTAGCACGGTGCCGTCACCCGCCGGAAAATGCCAGGTGATGCGACGAAAGCGCGTTTCGCAAATGGGGGTGATGCAGGCCAGCAACTCGGGGCGCTCCAGCCATTCGCGCACGGCGCTCACTTCGATCGGGGTGAAATCGAAGTGACCGCAGTAGGGGGTTTCCCATTCCGGGCGACTGGTCAGGCCGGCGGCTTCTTTGCCGGCGAGCTTTACGGTTTGCAGCCAACGCCTGCCTTGACGTCGCAGCCGTAATGCCACACCGTGACGGCGCAGGCTGAGGTCTGGCGTGTCGTAATAGATGTTGTCGAGTGTTTCGACATGGCGTGATGCGGCGGTGCGTAGCAGCGGATGCCGCAAAAAGCGCGCTTGATCGCATTCTGCAAGGGCCAGTTTCAGTTCAATTTCATGCGCCATTTCGGGGGTGTATTGGGGGTGTATTTATGGGCGGTTATTCATAGCGGAGGGCTTCAATCGGGAGCAGGCGGGAAGCTTTTCTGGCCGGATAGTAGCCGAAGAAGATGCCGACGACCCCGGCGAACCCTGCGGCGAGGACGATGGAACTTGCGGAAAGCTCGGTGCGCCAACTGGCTAGGTCGGCAATCAGCATCGCGCCGCTGACACCGAGCAGAATGCCAATGGCACCACCAATCAGCGACAGCGTGGTGGCTTCAACGAGGAACTGCGTAAGGATGTCGCGCGAACGCGCACCGACGGCCATGCGCAGGCCGATTTCACGGGTGCGCTCGGTGACCGACACCAGCATGATGTTCATGATGCCAATGCCGCCCACCAGCAGCGACACCGAGGCCACGGCCGCCAGCAGCAGCGCCATGACCTTGGACGAGGCTTCTTGTGCTTGCAGAATTTCTGACAGATTACGCACGAAGAAATCATCGTCCTGCCCTTGCTGCAGGCGATGACGCTGGCGCAGCAGTTCGCGCATGCGGGCATCGGCGGTTGCCATATCGGCACCGTCGCGCACCTTGACCATGATGGTGGTGACGCTGCGGTTCTTGGCCTGCGCGGCACCGAGGACACGTTTGCGTGCCGTGCTGATGGGCATCAGGATGATGTCGACCTGATCCTGACCGGTCATGCTCTGTCCTTTGCGATCCAGCACGCCGATCACCACCAGCGGTACCTTGCGCACGCGGATGACCTGATCGACCGGGCTCTGATCGCCGAACAGATTTTTGGCCACGGTTAGTCCGATCAGCGCGACCTTGCCGGCACCGTTCATTTCTGCGGCTTCGAAGTTGCGGCCTTCGGTGATCGCCCATTCGCGCACGTCGAGATATTCCGGCGTGGTGCCATAGAACGAGGTCGACCAGTTGGCGTTGCCCGCAATCACTTGCCCCGTGCCGCGCAAGGTGGGCGCGGCGGCCTGAATTTCCTCGACTTCGCGGTTCAGCGCGTAGGCGTCGTCTTCAAAAATGGTAGGTTGCGAACCGCTGCCGCCCCGCGCACCGCCGGCCATTGTCGAACCCGAGAGCACCATGATGATATTGGATCCAAGACTTCTGATCTGATCTTCCACCCGCGCCTGTGCGCCGTTGCCGACGGCGATCATGATGATGACCGCAGCCACGCCGATGATGATGCCGAGCATGGTCAGCGCCGAGCGCATCTTGTTCACCCGCAAGGCGAGCAGGGCGACGCGCAGCGTGGCGAGAAAGTTCATGTCAGCATCGCTGCCGCGTCGTTGGCGACATTGGTTTTGTCTTCCATCACCTGCCCGTCGCGAAAGGTGATGATGCGCCCGGCAAAATCAGCGACATCGTGTTCGTGCGTGACCACCACAATGGTGATGCCTTCGCGGTTGAGTTGTTGCAGCAGTGCCATGATTTCGATGCTGGTGCGTGAATCGAGTGCGCCGGTGGGTTCATCCGCCAGCACCAGCTTCGGGTTATTCACCAGCGCGCGGGCAATTGCCACGCGCTGCTGCTGGCCGCCTGAGAGTTGCGACGGATGATGATCCATCCGTTCGGCCAGCCCCACTTGTTGCAAGCGGTGTGCGGCGAGTTGTTTGCGTTCGCTGGCTGGCACTTCGCTGTAGAGCAGAGGCAGCGACACATTGTCGAGTGCGGTGGTGCGCGCCAGCAGATTGAAATGCTGGAACACGAAACCCAGTTTGCGGTTGCGTGTGATCGCTAGTGCGTCGCCAGAGAGTCGTGAGACTTCTTCGTCATCCAGCCAGTAGGCACCCTCGCTCGGATGGTCGAGGCAGCCGAGCAGATTCATGAAGGTGGATTTGCCGGAGCCTGAAGGGCCCATGACGGCGACGAACTCGCCGCGGGCAATGGTCAGGCTGACGCCGCGCAAGGCCATGACGATGTTGCTGCCCATGCGGTATTCCTTGGCCAGTCGCTCGACCCGGATCAGGGTTTCAGCCATGATGCGTGGCGAAATGGATCAGAACAGACGCGGGCCGGCGGGTGCGCCTGAGCCAGTCTTGGTGCCGGCGGTCTGCACGCCGGTGATGACTTCACTCCCCTCCCTGACGTCACCGGAGACGATTTCTGTCATGGCACCGTCGGTCAGTCCGAGTCGCACCTCGATGGCCTTGGGTTTGCCGTCATCGCCAACCACCCACACGCGCCCGCTGCCACCGCCGCCCGATGCGCGATTGGCCTGTGTTTCAGCGTTCATTTCGGCATAGCGTTGTTTCTGCTCCGGCGTCAGGATGGCGCTCACTTTGTCACGAATTTCGGCGCGGTTGCGCTCTTGTGCGCGGGACTTTTCGGGTTGCACTGCCTCGCGCGCGGCGGCAAATTTATCATTCATGGCGGCGTAAATAGCCGCGAGTTTTTCCTGTTGTGGCGCATCCAGTTTGAGCTCTGCGATCAGGCGTTCGCGTTGCGCGTTTTGCCCACCGTTGCCCCCGCCCCCTGTGCCAGAAGTCGACGCTGGGGAGGCGGTGGCGGTGCTACTTGATGCGTTCTTTTTCTCATCAGCACTGCCTGTCGGGCGAAAACGTAGCGCGGCATTGGCCACTTTGAGTGTTTTTTCTTTTTGCGCCGTGATGATGCGCACGTTCGCCGTCATACCCGGCAGCAAGCTGAGCTCCGGATTGGCGGTTGACACCACCACCGTGTAAGTGACGACGTTGGAGACAACCGTGGCCGCCTTGCGTACCTGTCGCACGTCGCCTTCAAAGCTGCGGCCGGGGAAGGCGTCGACGGTGAAGGAAACATGTTGCCCGGGCTGAATGCGGCCGACGTCCGCTTCGTCGATCGATGTTTCAACCTGCATGTCGGTGAGGTTGCGGGCGATGACGAATAGTTCCGGGGCTTGCAAGCTGGCGGCTACTGTCTGCCCCGGTTCAATGCTGCGTTTGACGACGATGCCGTCAACCGGCGCGCGAATGCTGGTGCGTTCGAGGTCGACCCGGGCTGAGGACAGTGATGCCTCGCGCTGGCGCACCAGTGCCTCGCTGTTTCTGGCTTGCGCTTCGGCGACTTGAACGGAAGCGCGGCCGGCATCGAACGTGGTCTGCGCCTTGTCGCGCTCGGCTGATGAAATGAAGTTTTTTTCCACCAACATTTTTTTGCGCTCAAAGTCGCGCTGCGCATCGGAAAGATTGGCCTTGGCGCGTAGCACTTCGGCTTGCTGCACCCCGAGCGTGGCGCGGGCGGCTTCAAGGTCGGCTTGTGCCTGGCGGACGCGGTATTCGTAAGTTTCCGGGTCAAGCCGGGCAATCAGCTGGTTGGCTTTTACGGAGGAATTGAAATCGACCAGAATTTCTTTGATCTGCCCGGAAACCTGCGAACCTACTTGTACGGATACGACGGGGTTCAGCGTTCCCGTAGCGGAAACCACGGCAGTCAACGGGCCGCTTTCGGCCTTGGAGAGTTTGAACTTAGGGACGTCGGCTGTGCCGCCGGTAAAGTGCCAGAAGGTGTAGGTGCTGCCGGCCAGAAGCAAGGCGGCGGCGATCAGGCTGTAACGTAAGGGCGATTTCATGGGGCGGATTGTAGACGATCCATTCCGTGAGGCTTGTAACCGGAAATGTCACTCTTGACGCCTTGTTACATTTTGTTACATTTGTAGCGCTCAAGTTATTTCTCAATGCGACGTAATTTGTGCACGACACGGAATATTGTCTCCCGTTATTGGAGATCACCATGAACAACATGACGCACATTTCCTCCAGCTTGCCGCCTCAAACTTTGCCGGATCAGCGTGCGCCGCCTCCGGTTAAGGCGGGGCGTCCGGCTCCGGTGTCGAGCCCTGAAGTTCGGGCGAACCAGGCACAAGCAAATCAGGCTCAACCAAATCAGGCACAACCAAGCGCGCGAGAAATGAAGCGAATTTCTGACGACTTGCAACGCCGGGTCAGTGCCGCCGCGCCCGAGCTCAAGTTTTCCATCGACCAAAGTAGCGGACGTTCGATTATCAAGATCACCGATCCGACCACGAACGAAGTGATTCGGCAGATTCCGACCGAGGAAGCGCTGGAGCTTAACGAATCCTTGGAGCGTTTTCAGCAGGGGCTTTTGCTTAACAGTAAGGCGTAATGCATTAATTTATCGTAGAAAATTCCATCCCGGGATTTTCATTGTTGCAGTGTTGTTTTGAACCGCGAGTTGCATTCTTGCTCGCCAGTGAAAGGAAACATCATGAACGCTATCAACGCAATCAACAGCAGTGTGGGCAATGCATCTGCTCAGTCAGCGCAGCGCACGCCGGAAGCCTCTGCAACCAAAGGGGCGGCAGACAAAGCGAGTGAAGCGGCCGATGCCGTCGCGAAGACGGTCGCCGCGCCAGCACCGACGGTCAATATGAGCGGTCAAAAACTCGGGCAGGTGATTAACGACGCTGCGTGAGCATAAAAAAGCCGTTAGACCACGGGGGTAATCAGGCGAGAACGGCTTCGTCCGTGCGTCGCTCGCCTTTGGTGTCGACCCAACTGACGACGACTTTTTCACCCGCTTTGGCACCCTTTGCCTTGAAGGCAAACACCGGATTGCGCGACACGGCGGTGCCAGTATGGATATCGACGATTCGTCTGTCACCAACGTCAACCGTGAGCGTGTGGATATGGTGCGCCGGCACCAGTGTCCCGGCGGCATCCTTGCGCAGTCCGGTTTCCATCGGGTGATGGATCAGAATGCGGATCGCCGCAACATCCCCTTTCAACTGTGCACGAATTTTCATTGGTTCAGCCATGAGATTCCTTCGTGATTCCGTTCAGCCGCCGCAGCCGCCAATGGTGACTTTGACTTCTTTTTGCACGGTGTAGAACTTCCCGTCTGCGCGCGCCACGGCTTTGACGATTGAGCTTTCAGCGAGTTTGATGCGGGCGGAAACTTCGGCGAGCGCACCATTGGAAAATTCAAAGTGGGCTGAAAGCGGGTTGCGGTTCTTCTCGACCAGAATCGAGATCGTGCGGGTGTTGGGAATGTGACTGATGACATCGACCGGAACCAGCGTGCTGTCTTCGGCGATATCCGGTAATTTAAGCAACAGATCGCGGTGTTCGGTGGCGGCATGGGCACCGAGCGCTTTCAGTGCGCTCGCCATATCCTTTGATTCAAAAGCGGCCTTGTTCCATTCGGCGGCTAGCACGCGCGTGGGACGCAAGGCTCCGGCAGCGATCAATGAAAGCAGCAACCCGGTTGCCGTGCTGTTTTTGAGGAGGTTTCTGCGAGACAGGTTCATCGATAGCCTTCCTTAAATGCGCACCTTACAGTTCGACCTGCGTGCCGAGTTCCACCACGCGGTTGGTGGGAATCTTGAAGAAGGCGGTGGCTGAGTCGGCATTGCGGAACATCCACATGAACAGAACCTGTCGCCAGTGCATCATGGCGGGTATGCGTTTTGGCACGATGGTCTCGCGCCCCAGAAAGAAGGATGTTTCCATCATATCAAACGACGTCATCCCCTGGCTGGCGCACTGTTCGAGCGCCAGCGGAATATCCGGATCATCCTTGAAGCCGTAACGCACGATCACCCGAATGAAGCCTTCATCCAGGGGTTCCACGCTGACGCGGTCGTCTGTGCTGACATGGGGGATATCCTGCAAGTCGACATTGAGCAGGATCACCCGTTGATGCAGAACCTTATTGTGCAACAAGTTGTGCAGCATCGCCCGGGGCACGCCATCCGGACGTGTGGTCATGAAGATTCCTGTACCCTCGACACGGTGCGGCCCGCCATATTTCAGGCTGTTAATGAAGGCATCGATCGGCATTGAATCCTGCTGCAGTTTTTCATAGAGCAGACTGCGGCCGCGCTTCCATGTGGCGAGCAGGGTAAAAATGCACAGACCCAATGCGAGCGGAAACCAGCCGCCATCGAGCACCTTGATGATGTTGGCCGAGAAGAAGGCGAAGTCGACGATGACGAAGGCACACAGGAACACGCCTGCCTGCAATAAATTCCACTTCCATAGCGCGCGCACCACGACGAAGGCGAGCACGGTGTCGATCATCATCGTGAGCGTGACCGCAATGCCGTAGGCCGAGGCCAGATTCGACGAGGTTTTGAAACTGAGTACCAACACGATCACGGCGATCAGTAACAGCCAGTTGATGTTGGGAATGTAGATCTGACCTTTTTCGCGCTCAGAGGTGAATTTGATTTGAATGCGCGGGCAATAACCCAGTTGCATGGCCTGGCTGGTGAGCGAAAATGCGCCCGAGATTACGGCCTGGGAAGCGATGACCGTGGCGGCTGTGGCCAGTGCCACCATGGGCAGAAGCAGGGCTTCCGGTACCAGCAGGAAGAAAGGGTTTTTGACCGCAGCAGGGTTGTCGAGAATCAGCGCGCCCTGGCCAAGATAGTTGAGGTACAGGCACGGGAAGACATACGTAATCCAAGCCCATTTGATCGGTTTGCGGCCAAAGTGCCCCATGTCGGCGTAGAGCGCTTCGCCACCGGTAATGGCCAGTACCACGGCGCCGAGTGCCAGAAAGGCATGACCGCTATTTTCGAGAAAGAAATGCAGTGCATACCAGGGATTGATGGCGTAAATGACATCCGGATGTTTGAGGATGTTCCATACACCGAGTACCCCCAGCGTGCCGAACCAGAACATCATCACGGGGCCGAACAGGGCGCCAATACTCGCTGTGCCGCGTGGCTGGAATAAGAATAGCCCCACCAGAATGACGATGGTAATCGGTACGACGTAGGGTTTGAACAGCGGGGTTGCGATTTCGAGACCTTCAACCGCCGAGAGCACCGACATCGCCGGCGTGATAACCGCATCGCCGTAGAACAAGGCCGCACCAAAAATACCGAGTACTGACATCAGCCACAGCATGCCGGGGCTGGCACCGCTGGTACGCAAGGCCAGTGAAGTCAGTGCCATGATGCCACCTTCGCCACGGTTGTCAGCGCGGGTAATGAACACCACATACTTGAGCGAGACGGTAATGGTCAGCGCCCAGAAGATCAGCGACAGGATGCCAAGCAGGTTGTCCGGCGTGACGGCCACGGCATGTGGGCCGTTGAATACCTCTTTCATGGTGTAGAGCGGGCTGGTCCCGATATCGCCATACACCACGCCCATCGCGGCCACGGCAATTGCGGCGGTACGGGTTTTTGATGTTTCGATTGAATTGCTGCTATGCACCATTTGTGAATTATAGGCTGGATTACCGTCGTTCCAGCGTCGACTTTTCGTGCTGCAGGTTTATGGGTTCAACGCTTCACGCAGCGCCGTTGCGGCCTCGGTGACAGCGCGATTGGCGTCCGTAAAAGCGCGGCCGAGTGTGAAAAAGCCGTGAACCATGCCTGAGTATTCGCTGTAGCGTACAGTAACACCATTGGTTTCAAGGCGTTGCGCATAAGTTCGGCAGTCATCCACCAGCGGATCATGGCTGGCGGTAATCATCAGCGCTGGCGGCAGGGCGGCATGCGAGGCCGCCAGTAGTGGCGAGGCGCGCCAGTCGGTGAAACAGGTGCGATCCGGCAGATAGTGGTGTTGAAAGCCGCGAATTGACTCTTGCGATAGCAAGTAGCCCTCGGCAAAGGTGCTGTGAGACGGTGTAATACCGCGTTGGTCGGTGCTCGGATAAATCAGTAACTGGAAGGCAATAGCCGGGCTGCCGGCATCCCGTGCGGCCAGTGCGGTGACGGCAGCGAGATTGCCGCCGGCCGAGTCGCCGCCGACGGCGATGCGTGCGGGGTCGATCGCCAGCGCGCTGGCCTGATCGGTGATCCAGTTCAAGGCATAAAAAGCATCATCCGGTGCGGCCGGGAATGGAAATTCCGGGGCGAGACGATAGGCTAATGACAGCACCGCACAGTCCGATTGGTTGGCGATTTCACGGCACATGACATCGTAGCTCTCGATATTGCCGATGCACCAGCCGCCGCCATGAAACCATATCAATAGCGGCAGTGCTTCGCTCATCAGGCTGTCCAGCGGACGATAGAGCCGATAACGCAGTGGCCCGCCGGCAGAGGCATCTCGCGGTATCCAGCCTTCGTGCGCTTGCGCCACCTCTGGTGCTTCCGGACGAAACGCAAACTGCATTTTCTCGGATGCGGCACGCTGCAGTTCGAGCGGCAAAGTGTGAAAGGGCGGCGCTCCCGGCCGGTCGAGTTTAGCGAGAAAGAGGGAAGTTTCGGGATGCACCGGTGATAAAAAGCGCCGCATAGCGAATCAGAATGATGTGTTGGGAAGCATGTCAGGCACAATAATATCTGGAGGAAGCGCGTCGCGCAGTCAAAGTTGTCGGATAATGCACGCCGTTCCAGCGCAAAATCCCTGCCGGGGTGACGGAATCGGTAGACGTAGCGGTCTCAAACACCGCCGCCGCAAGGTGTGGGGGTTCAAATCCCCCCCCCGGCACCAGTAGATGAAAACCCTTGCAAACAGGGGATGCTACTGATCAAACTCGCGCAATTTGGCCATGTCGTTAATCATCACGGATCGGCCATGGACTTCGATCAATTTGCGCTCGCTCAACTCATGAAAGATGCGTGAGAGGGTTTCCGGTGTGAGATTCAGCCGCGAGGCAATGACTTGCTTGGACGTCGGCAGCACGAACTCAATCACCCCGATTTCATCGAGTATTGAATTCTGGAGCAGATAGCCAATCACGCGCTGGGTGCTCGAGCGCAGCGAATACGATTCGACGTCCTGAATCAGCGAATGCAGGCGCATTGCCATGCCAGCGAGCATCGACTGGGCAAAGCTGGCGTCGCTGCGTAACAGTTCCAGCACGCGCATTTTGGGAATATGCAGCACGCAGGTGGGTACCACGGCCTGCGCAAAAACCGGGCAGGGGCGCTCCATCAGCATCACTGCCTCGCCAAAACTTTGCAGAGGTCCCAGCACTTCAACCACTTTTTCGTTGCCCTGCGCCGAGGCAAAGGCGAGTTTGATCTGGCCGCTCAGGATGACGTAAAACCCGGTCAGCAGATCGCGGCGCTGAAACAGTATTTCGCCTCGCGCCAGCGAACGCTCGCGCGTCTCGGCGGCAATCGGTGCGATGTGTTCGGCGCTGAGTTCGCTGAACATCGGCAGTTGCAACAGCGTTGCACCCACGTCGTGACGGATTTTTCGGCATTCAGGCATGGTCTGATTTCATAGGGTGATTGCTGATCGGATGATGCGTGCGCGCAAGCCCGTACTTTGCCGTGCAAACGGGGATTTTGCAATTGAAGCGTGAGGCTGTCCTCTATAATTCGCCTCTTTTTGCAAGGCCGGAGATCGTTGTGAATGCAGATGTCGTAAGCGTTACCCCCGGAGCGCCGACCGCGCTGGCGCGTGCTTGGCTGTGGCTGGGAATCATGGCGCTGATTGGTGCCGGGCTGCTGGCTTTGTTGCTGGTGTTTTCGCGCACGCCGGGCATTCAGGATGTGTTTCCGTTGAAAGCGTTTTTCCGCTCGGCGCTGGTGGTGCATGTCGATTTGTCGGTGGCGGTATGGTTCATGGCGTTTGCAGCGGTGATCTGGAGCGCGCTGGGCAACGCCGGCCTGCCTTGGCTGGGCTGGGCGGGCTTTGCGCTGGCGACGCTGGGCACGGTGGTGATGACGGTTTCGCCGTTTTTCCCCGGGGCGACGCCTTCGCTCAATAATTACATTCCGGTGCTGAAACAGAATGTGTTTTATGCCTCGTTGTGGCTGTGTGGCGCGGGATTTTTTCTTGCGGTGCTGCGCGCTCTACTCACCACTTACCCGCGCCGCACGCCCGGCATCTTGGCCGAGCCCCTGCGGTTTGGCAGTTTTGTCGGCGCGGTGGCAGCGTTTTTTGCGCTGGTGGCTTTCTTCTGGTCGTGGCTGGCGGTGCCCTGGCTCGATGAGCCGATCTATTTCGAGGTGCTGTTCTGGGGCGGTGGGCATACGCTGCAATTTCAGCACGCGCTGCTGATGGTGGTGGCCTGGCTGTGGATCGGTGCGCATCTGGGGCAAACCCCGGTGATGTCGCCGCGTGTGCTGTCGGTCATGTTTCTGGTGGCGGCTTTTCCGTTGCTGGCCGTGCCGCTGATTTATCTGGCGGTACCGCCGGGTTCCTTGCCGCATGTGGAGCTTTTCGTCAAGCTGATGAGATGGGGGCATCCCTACATGGGGCCGCTAATTTTGTCCGGTCTGGTGGTGCTGTGGGGGGCGCGCAAGCTGCCGCCGCATCCGGCGAAATCGGCGCTGCTGGCTTCATTCACGCTGTTTGGGTTGGGTGGCGTGCTGGGCTATCTGATTCAGGGGGCGAATGTGGTGATTCCCGCGCACTACCATGGCTCGACGGTGGGCGTGACGCTGGCGTTCATGGGGCTGGCGTATGTGCTGCTGCCGGCGCTGGGTTTTGAGAAGGCTGAAGGCCGCATGGCGATCTGGCAACCCTATGTGTATGGTGCCGGGCAAATGATTCATGTGCTGGGGTTGGCGTGGTCGGGCGGTTATGGCGTACAGCGCAAGGTGGCGGGGGCTGAACAGGCGCTGGTGACGTTGCCGCAGAAGATTGGTATGGGCATGATGGGGCTGGGCGGCTTGATCGCGGTGATTGGCGGCATCATGTTTGTACTGGTGTGTTTGAAAGTGATGCTGCCAAGGAAAGCCAGATGAAATCACGTTTGGTATGGATCGCCTTTGCGATTGTGATGGCACTGGCATCGGTGGGCTGGGTAGCCTTGCGAGTCGTTGACGCCCGGCGCACGCCGCTGGTGACGGAACTGGCGCAACAGGCACGCGCCGCGCGTGAGGTGGCACCCGATACGGCGCAGGTGGGCGCGGATGCGCTGCTGGCGATGATGCTGCCGGATCTCGATGGCAAGCCCCAAGCACTGGCGCAATGGCGCGGCAAGCTGCTGGTGCTCAATTATTGGGCAAGCTGGTGCCCGCCCTGCATTGAAGAAATGCCGCTGTTTTCGCAACTGCACACGCAACACGCGGCACGCGGCGTGCAGTTTGTGGGCATCGGGCTGGATGAAACCGAAAAAATGCGTGCCTTTGCCGCCAAAACACCCGTGTCTTACCCGCTGCTGGCGGGTGGCACGGCAGGTAGCGGCACGCCGGGTCTGAGTGTGCGGGGCTTGCCCTATACCGTGATTGTCGGCCGCGACGGCAAGGTGCTGTTTTCGCGCTATGGCCGCGTAGATGCCGCCACGCTGGAGCCGTTTCTGCGGTAGTTATAACTCTAGAAACGGCAGTTGACCACGGGGTGCACGGGGAACACGGGGAAAAACAAAAGTTCACGGTAGGCAATGCATTGAATTTCCCCGTGTTC
>CAJAWW010000226.1 GCA_903946745.1 uncultured beta proteobacterium | reverse complement strand
TGGTGCTGATCTGGCTGTCGTACGAGTTCATCAAAGAAACGCTCGAATACGAACAAGTGTCGCCATCGATGCAGATTTCCATGGCGATTCCCTACATCGCCATGCCGATCGGGCTTTCGTTCGCCGTCATCCATTTCATTCTCGACATCGTCAAACTCTTCACTACCCATGAAGAGCCGACGGCGTTTGCGGCTTAACGCTGCGTTCCGGAGATCATTCTCATGACTGCTATTTACGTATTTGGAATTCTCGCTGTGATGCTGGCCACCGGTACGCCGATTGCCATCGCCATGGCGGCTACCGTGCTGTTGTCGATCACGTTTTTTACCACCGTACCGCTGCTGGTGGTCGTTCAGCAGATGTTCAATGCGGCTGACTCGTTTGCCCTGATGGCCATTCCGATGTTTGTGCTGTCAGGCAACATCATGACTGCAGGCGGCTTGTCGAAAAAGCTGATTCGTGTCGCCACCGATGTATTCGGCCCCCTGCCGGGTGGTCTGGCGATTGCTGCAACGGCGGCCTGCGCCTTCTTTGCTGCCATTTCCGGCTCGTCGCCGGCAACCGTGGCGGCGATCGGCTCGATCATGATTCCGGCGCTGATGAAGGCCAAGTACGACGAGAAATTTTCGGTCGGCGTGGTTACGGCGGCTGGTTCGCTGGGCATCCTGATTCCGCCGTCGATTCCGATGGTGGTGTATTGTTTGGCAACCGGTGAGGCCATCGGCAAGCTGTTTCTGGCCGGGGTGATTCCGGGCCTGATTCTCGCCACCATCTTCGCCATTCAGTGTTTTATTGCTGGCAAGAAAGAAGGCTTCGAGCGCATGCCGCGTCGGTCCTGGAAGGAGCTCGGTGCGTCGTTCAAGGATGGCATGTGGGGTCTGGTTATGCCGGTGATCGTGCTGGGTGGTATTTACACCGGCGTGTTCACCCCGACCGAGGCGGCAGCGGTGGCTGTGATTTACTCGGCGATTGTCGGCAGCTTTATCTACAAAGACATCAAGCCGCGTGATTACATCGTCATTCTCCGTGATTCGGCTGCCGTCTCCGCCATGATCATGTTCATCATTTGCGCGGCCGCCGCATTCAGCTGGTTGCTCACCAGCCAGGGCATTCCGCAAAGCGTTGCCTCCTGGCTGACCTCGGTCACGCCGGAACCCTGGATGTTCCTCCTTGCGGTCAATCTGATGTTGCTGGTGGTGGGGTGTTTCATGGAGCCGAACTCGGCCATCCTGGTGCTGGCACCGTTGTTCCTGCCGGTGGTTCAGAAGATGGGCATTGATCCGATCCACTTTGGCATCATCATGATTGTCAACCTTGAACTGGGCATGCTGACGCCGCCGTTGGGACTCAACCTGTTCGTCTCGGCCGGTATGACCAAGTTGCCGCTGGAGCGGGTGGTACGCGCCACCATTCCGTTCATGCTGTCGATGCTGGCTTTCTTGTTGGTCATCACCTTTGTTCCCACCATCAGCACCATTTTGCCGGAGATGTTGAGCGGGCCAAAATAAGTCGTAAAGGTTTTTAGTACCCCTGATTTTTTAGCACCCCTGTCGCTGTTTTGTAACACCTGTTTTTCTTATCTCACTGGAGGATTTATGTTCAAGAAAACGTTCAAGCTTCTCACCGGCGCTGCCATTGTTTCCGCTCTTTTTGCCAGCCCGGCATTTGCAGCAAAGTACAACTTCAAACTTGCCCACGTCATCACCGCAGGCACGCCGATCGATGTGGCCGCCAACCGCTTTGCCGATCTCATCAAAGAGCGCACCAAGGGCGAGGTCGAAATCAAGGTATTCCCCGCCTCGCAGCTGGGTGCCGAGCGCGCCATTATCGAAGGCGTGCAACTGGGTACCGTCGAAATGTCCTTCACCACCACCGGCGCCATCGGTGGGTTTGCGCCGGAATTCCAAGTGCTTGATCTGCCTTTCCTGTTCTCCAGCTACGAGGCGGCTTACACCTACCTTGATGGCGATCAGGGCAGCAAGCTGCTGAAGTTTCTCGATCGCAAGGGCATGCATGGCGTGGTGTATCTGGAAAACGGTTTTCGCAATTTCACCAGCTCAAAAAACGCAATCAAGGTTCCTGCTGATATGAAGGGGCAGAAAATTCGCGTCATGGAAAGCCCGATGTACATGGGTCTCATCAAAACACTGAACGGCAGCCCGACGCCGATGGCCTATTCAGAACTGCCCAATGCGCTGTTGCAGAAGGTGATCGACGGCCAGGAAAACCCCACCGTGAATATCTACTCGGCCAAGATGTACGAGTCACAGCCTTACATGATTAAGGATCAGCACACCTACAATGTGTTCATCTTCAAGGTTAACGGCAAGATATGGAAGGCGCTGCCCGATGACATCCGCAAGACCATCGAAACCACCGCCGTTGAAGTGCGTGACTTTCAGCGCAAGCTGAATCGCGAGGCGGATGGCAGCTTCATCAAGCGCCTTGAAGCCAAGGGCATGAAGGTGCACGTGCCAAGCAAGGACGAAGTCAAGCAGTGGCAAGTCGCAACCGCGCCGTTGTATGACGAAGCCAAGAAAATCGTCAATCCCGCGCTGGTGGCTGAGGCGATGCAGTTCCGTACTGACTGGGAAGCAGGCAAGTACAAGGCCAGCGAGCAGAAGTACATCGAGAGCTTCAAGAAGATTTCAGTCCCGCTTGATGACGTGATGAAGAACTTCAAATAAGGCGATAGAAGTTCTGGCGGCAAGGCCGTATTTGTAAGGTTCTTGCCGCCGCGTGACTTCTCCACCTGCATACAAAGGCATTTTCGTGTACTTTTTGGGCAATATCGGTAGAAACGTAGTAGCGTAGCGTTGTGCGCGCCGGCGGCGGCAAAAGCGGACTGCCCCATACGGGCGGCCGATATCAATAAGAAAACGGATGGAGGCAGATGTGGCGACTAGCTCATTGCGTGTGACGACGCGGATGCAAATCCTTGTTGGTTTGACGCTGGTCGGTCTGGTGGTGCTGTGCTTGACGGCCTTGTACCAGCTCAAGGAAAGCATGCTGGAAGACCGCAAGCAAAAAACCAAAAACCTCGTTGAAGTCGGTATGGGCATACTGACGCATCATCACAAACTGGTGCAGGAAGGCAAGTTGAGCGAGGAAGATGCCAAGAAGGCGGCGCGGGAGAGTTTGCGTGCCGTGCGCTATGGCAGCAATGACTACTATTTCATTTTCACCACCGAATACGTCTATGTGTTGTTGCCGGTCAAACCCGAATTCGAGGGTGTGGATAAGCGCGATCTCAAGGACACGAATGGCAAACCCCTCATCGTCGAACTGGTGAAGGCCGCCAAGCAGGGCGGCGGCTTCGTCGACTATTGGTTCCCTCGCGCCGGACAGCAAAAGTCGGAACCCAAACTGTCCTATGCGACGCTGTTTCCGGCTTGGGGATGGGTGATTGGAACGGGCATTTACATTGATGACGTGGATGCCGAATACCGTAAGAGTGCCATGATTCTTGGCGGTATTTCTGCGATTCTGCTTCTCGTACTGGGCATCGCGGGTTGGCGCATAGGTGCCAGCATTCTGCGTCAGCTCGGTGGTGAGCCGGATGTCGCGGCTGGCGTGATGCGTGAGGTGGCGGGCGGCAACCTGACCGCTTCTGCGGGAACTCCGCCGAAAGATAGCTTGATGGGGGCACTGGAGACCATGATTGCCTCGTTGCGCACGCTGGTGCGTGAAATCAATGGCGAGGCTGATCTTTTGGTGCGGAATGCTGAACAGATAAAGAGCGGATCGGGCGAGGTGTCACGGCGTGCCGAAAAGCAGTCCGAGGCGACTTCGGCGATGGCCGCCGCTGTTCAGGAATTGACCGTCAGTTCCAGTCAGATATCCGACAGCGCGCGCCAGACCGAAGGTGACTCGAATACCGCGATGCAGCTGGCGGGGCAGGGTCGCGAGCGTGTCGATCAGGCAAAGTCGGCGATTCAGGCAATTGCGTCGACGGTTGCCGGTGCTTCGGAGCGAATTCGCGCGCTGGAGCAGCGGGCGAATCAGGTGTCGTCGATTGCCAATACCATCAAGGACATCGCGGATCAGACCAATCTGCTGGCGTTGAATGCCGCGATTGAAGCTGCCCGCGCCGGTGAAACCGGTCGTGGTTTTGCCGTGGTGGCGGACGAGGTGCGAAAACTTGCAGAACGTACCACCGCAGCGACAGCAGAGATTGAACAAACCATCAGTGGCATTCAGAACGACACGGTGAGCGTGGTCGACGCCATGAATGACGCTTTGCCGCAAGTTGAACTCGGTGTGCAGTTGGCGAATTCCGCTTATGAGTCGCTACAGGCGATTGCAGATGGTGCCAATCGCACGGTTGATCGCGTGCGGGATGTTGCCAATGCGACTCAAGAACAGGGCGTGGCCAGCACGGCCATTGCGCAGCGTGTCGAGCAGGTTGCGCAAATGGTGGATGAAACCACGACAACGATTCGCGCATCGGCTGAAACAGCCAATCAACTCGAACGCATCGCGCAGAATCTGAAGCAACAAATCGCGCAGTTCCGCGTATAGCAGTCATGGCAACAAAAATTATTTAACGATCTGCAATATTTACCCGGGCAGAATCATTCGCCCGGTTCGGATGCCTTTTGCCGTGCCGGTAGAAGGTGAACGTAATCAACCAAGGACCAGAATCATGACCGACCCGCATGCAGTACCGAACGCCACGCAGACCGATTGCGCCGACATCGATCCGCAGGAAACCCGCGAATGGGTGGATGCCATCGAAGGCGTCATCGCGCAGGAAGGTTCTTCCCGCGCCCGCTATCTGATCGAGCAGGTGATTGGTCAGGCGCGCGCGCAGGGCGCGGACATTCCGTTTTCGGCCAACACCGAATACGTCAATACCATTCCCGCCGATCAGCAGCCAAAATATCCGGGTAACGCCGATCTGGAGCTGAAGATTCACTCCTACATTCGCTGGAATGCCATGGCCATGGTGGTGCGTGCCAACAAGGAAACCAATGTCGGCGGGCACATCGCGTCCTTTGCGTCGGCGGCTACGCTGTATGACGTCGGTTTTTCGCACTTTTGGCATGCGCCCACGGCCGAGCACGGCGGCGATCTGATTTTCTTTCAGGGTCATGCGGTTCCCGGTGTGTATGCGCGCGCCTTCATGTTGGGTCGTCTTTCTGAAGATCAGATGAACAGCTTCCGTCAGGAGACCGGCGGCAAGGGTATTTCCTCGTACCCGCATCCCTGGCTGATGCCTGACTTCTGGCAGTTCCCGACCGTTTCGATGGGGCTGGGGCCGCTACAGGCGATCTATCAGGCGCGCTTCATGAAGTACATGGATTCGCGCGGGCTGGCCTCTGCTGGCACCGGCGCGAATGCGCGCAAGGTCTGGGCGTTTTTGGGTGACGGCGAAACCGATGAGGTTGAATCGCTGGGTGCTATCGGCATGGCCGGGCGCGAGAAACTGGACAACCTTATTTTTGTCATCAACTGCAATTTGCAGCGCCTTGACGGGCCGGTGCGTGGCAACGGCAAGATCATTCAGGAACTGGAATCAGAATTCAGGGGTGCCGGCTGGAATGTCATCAAGCTGGTGTGGGGCACACATTGGGATGCACTGCTGCAGCGTGACAAGGCCGGTATTCTGAAAAAGCGCATGATGGAAGTGGTCGACGGTCAGTACCAGACCTTCAAGGCCAAGAATGGTGCCTATGTGCGTGAGCACTTTTTCAATACGCCGGAACTCGCCGCACTGGTTGCGGACTGGACCGACGAAGAGGTATGGCATCTCAATCGTGGTGGCCACGACATCTTCAAGATTTTTGCCGCCTATGATCGTGCCATCAAGCACAAGGGGCAGCCGACGTTGATTCTGGCCAAGACCATCAAGGGCTTCGGCATGGGCGATGCCGGTGAGGCGATGAATACGTCGCATCAAACGAAGAAGCTCGACAAGGCGCAAATCGGCCGCTTCCGCGATCGTTTCAATCTGCCGGTGCCGGACGACAAGCTGGAAGAAATCCCTTTCCTGAAATTTGCCGAGGACTCGGCCGAATACCAGTACATGCGCCAGCGCCGGGTCGATCTTGGCGGCTTCCTGCCGCAGCGTCGTCGCACCGCCGATGCGTTGGCCATCCCGTCGCTCGACACGTTTTCGGCGCTGCTGAAAGCCTCCGGCACCGGCCGCGAATTGTCGACCACCATGGCGATTGTGCGCATCATGAACATGATGTTGAAAGACAAAAACGTCGGCAAGAATGTGGTGCCGATTGTGCCGGACGAATCGCGCACCTTCGGTATGGAAGGCATGTTCCGCTCGGTCGGCATCTGGAATCAGGAAGGCCAGAACTATGTGCCGGAAGATCACGACCAGTTGATGTTCTACAAGGAATCCAAGACCGGACAGGTGTTGCAGGAAGGTATCAACGAAGCCGGTGCCATGTCCGACTGGATTGCTGCCGCCACGTCCTACTCGGTGCATGGTGTGCAGACCATTCCGTTCTACATCTGCTATTCGATGTTCGGCTTGCAGCGCACGCTCGACCTGTGTTGGGCGGCGGGCGACCAGCGCGCACGCGGCTTCCTGATCGGCGGCACCGCCGGTCGCACCACGCTGAACGGCGAAGGGCTGCAGCATGAAGATGGCCATAGCCTGATTCTGTCCAACCTGATTCCGAATTGCATTTCCTACGACCCCACCTTCCAGTATGAGGTGGCGGTGGTGGCACAAGACGGCATGCGGCGCATGTTCAAGGAACAGGAAGATGTTTTCTATTACCTCACCGTGATGAACGAAAACTATGAGCACCCGGAAATGCCGGCCGGTGCCGAAGCCGACATCATCAAGGGCATGTATGCCTTCCGCAAGGGCGCGCCGGCCAAGGACAAGAAGGCCGCCGCACCGCGTGTGCAGTTGCTCGGTTCGGGCACCATCTTCCGCGAGGTGATCGCGGCGGCTGAGTTGCTGAAAACCGACTGGGGCGTCGATGCCGACCTGTGGGGCTGCACCAGCTTTAACGAGCTGGCACGCAACGGCCAGGATACGGCGCGCTGGAACATGCTGCATCCGCTGGACACGCCCAAGCTCTCGCATGTCGAAGAGAAGCTCAAGGATGCCAAGGGCCCGGTAATTGCTGCCACCGATTACATCCGGATGTTTGCCGAGCAGATTCGTCCCTTTGTGAATGGCCGCTATGTGGCGCTAGGCACCGACGGTTTCGGTCGTTCGGATACGCGCGAAAAGTTGCGTCATCACTTCGAGGTGGACCGCCATTGGGTCACGCTGGCCGCACTGAAGGCGCTGGCTGACAACGGCGAAATCGGTCGCGACAAGGTTGCCGCTGCGCTGGTCAAGTACCAGCTCGATGCCAATAAACCCAACCCGCTCACGGCTTGAAGGGGAGACATACGATGAGCCAGATTATTGAAGTCAAGGTTCCCGATATCGGCGATTTTTCCGATGTACCGGTGATTGAATTGTTTGTCAAAGTCGGCGACAGCATCAAGGTGGATGATGCCATTGCCTCGCTGGAATCCGACAAGGCCACCATGGACGTGCCCTCGACGGTGGCCGGTGTGGTGTCCGAAGTGCTGGTGCAACTCGGCTCCAGGGTGAGCGAAGGTGCGGTGCTGATTAAGGTCGCCGCAGGCGCTGCCGCCTCTGCTCCCGCTCCTGCTGCCGCTGTCCCCGCTCCTGTTCCCGCTGCTCCCGCTGCTGCGGCACCGGCATCAGGCGGTGG
>CAJAWW010000225.1 GCA_903946745.1 uncultured beta proteobacterium | reverse complement strand
TATACCAGATGGATTTTGTCAACTATTTGACGGCGGATCATCGGAATGTCGGCTCATGCTGAGTGAGTTGTGTATAACGGGATGGTTATTCACACACAAGGCCCTTTTTTAACCTTCCGTGGTTTTGACACGATTCAGCAGATGAATGCAGATGGTCTTTTTGCTGGTATTTCGTGCAGTCATTTTGGCAAGCGGATGATGCAGGATATGGGCTCTGTTTTGGATTGGCAGGTGGTAACGCCGTTTGTATTGCCTTTGTTTCAAGTACGCACTGCACCTAAAAAGCTACAGGTTGCCTATATGCCTGATAAGCGGCCCCAAGAGGCGCCGGTGGTGTTTTCCCTGTTTCGAAATCTGTATCCGGAATTTGCCGAGGTGCCTTGGGTGCCAATTGCCGGGATGTCGCGTCAAGCGTGTGCAGATGTCATGGCTGAATCAGCCGTGTTTGCGAGTTTTTCCTGTCTTGAAGGGTTGGGCTTGCCGCCGCTGGAGGCGATGGCCTCTGGTTGCCTGGTGTGTGGTTTTGATGGTGGTGGCGGCAGTGACTATGCCGCTCCGAAAAATGGATTGTGGATAAATGAGGGGGATCATGCGGGCTTTGCCCATGCAGTAGGGGCGTTGTTGAATCATGCCCAAGCAGGAGGCACTGCCGCGCAACAACAACGTGCCGCAGCGCTGCATACGGCAGCACAGTATTCGCACGAGCGCTTTGAGCGCGAGCTTGTCGCGGCCTGGAAAACCATACTGGGGTCGCGTTGGCCGAATTATCTGCAGGCGAGTTTGTAGTTGCTAGCCAAGAGCCGTTCGAACTTTATGCTTGAGGCCGCCTGCGCACTGAGCGCACCGCAGCCGCTCATGTGCGACTAAAGTGCTGCGCCGCCAACGCCCGCAAATCCGCCTCCGCCAATGCCGACTTGCTTGCCAGCGCCCACAGGCTGAAAGACTTGGGCCGTGCCAGCGTGGCCACTGACGCGAAGCCGACCGCCTCAAGGGTGCCTTGGAGAACCTTTCGTGTAAAGCCGCAGCGGTGGGCCATATACAGGTTTCCCTGCGCCATCGCCCCACGAAGTCCATAGAGAATATCCAGGGGAGCGATCGGTCCGGCGGGAGTATCGTAAGCCGGTTCGGTCAGCTGGTCTTGGGCAATCAGTTTACAGACGCTCTGCAGATCAGGGCAGGTAATGACGGCAAAGCCATCGGCCTTCAGCACGCGCAAGAACTCCGCGAGCGCAATCGGAACCTCGTGCGGATACAGGTGCTCGATATTGTGGCTGGAGAAGAGCCCGTCCATGCTGGCGCTGGCCACTGCGCTCATGTCGGTCATCGAGCCAATCACATCAGGTTGCACGTTGGCATCGATGTCGAGGCGGGTTTCCAGCCAGTCGACAGAATTGAATCCCGGTGTGGTTTGATTTTTTCGGCTTGGGCCGCAGCCGACGTGGAGGAAGGTTTTCATGAGTGGGTGAGATATGTCGTTCAATAGTGGTTGATATCGTAAGCGGATATTACTGTAGACTTTATGATGGCGCTGTTGCGTTGGGGATGGCCTCTGCGCAGTCGGCGCGGGCAGTCGAAGAACCACAGCCCAGCAAAATATGAGAGAAATTCAATGAGAGTGGATAGCAAAGTGAATGGCATGACCGCTACGGCGCCCGTGGGCACAGCACCCGAAGCGGCAGCCCTGGCCTTCAACGCCGCCAATGCGGCCTGGCGCGAAGAGCGTTGGCAGGTGGCGCTGGAGGCCTACTCTGCCGCCGTTGCCGCCGCCCCGGCAATGGCCGATGCCCACCTGGGGCGGGCGCGCTGTTTGGTAAAGCAGGGCGATTTGATGGCGGCACGCGCGGCCTTTGCCGATTTGTTGCGCCTGGCGCCCGCCCACTACAGCGGCTGGCTGGAAACCGGCCACCTGTGCCGGCAAATGGGCGTGATGGATCAGGCCGATGCGGCTTACCGCCGCGCTATTGCAGCCGAGCCGGCGCGTTACGAGGCGTGGCTGGGCTTGATGCGCACGCTGGAAATGCTGGGCAATTTTGAGGAAGGCGAGGCCTGCCTGCAGCAAGCCACCACGGCCGCAGCGGCCAAAAACTTGCAGACGCTGCGCGAGGCGTGGCACCGCGCCGGTCAATACCGGCTGGAGCAAGGCGACCTGGTGCGTGCGCTGCCGGCATTGCGCCAAGCGCGCCACTTTGCCTTGCAAGACCCGGATGCGGAGCTTGCACGCGATGAGGCGGCGGAAGTGCTGATTGATATTGGCGAGTTGT
>CAJAWW010000224.1 GCA_903946745.1 uncultured beta proteobacterium | reverse complement strand
GTTGGCACTGCAATGTTGCCACCGGCCAGCACACGAAATACATTGATCGGCATTTCGCAGCGCAGGTGGGGAAAATCCGGCTCGAACAGCGGATGTTTGGCGAGGTCGATCCGCACCATCAGGTCCCCGGCGGCTTCACTGCTGCGCCCGCGTCGGCCGTGGCCGCGCACGCGCAGGTTGGCACCGGGGCGAATGCCGGCGGGTACGTCAAACTTCAGGTGACCGGTTTTCTTCGCGGTCACGCCGCTGCCTTTGCACGCAGAGCAGGGCGCTTGCACGCTTCCCTTGCCGTCACAGTCGCCGCAAGGCGTGGTGCCGGCGCTGAAAAATGCAAACATGCCCAGCGCCGAGCGCACTTCGCCGGCACCGTTGCAGGTGCCGCAAGTGACCGGTGGTTTTTTGCTGTGGCCGGAACCTTCGCAGTGGCTGCAATACTCGGTGCGGGTGACTTTGAGCTTCAGGTTGCAGCCGTGCAGTTGTTCGTTGAGCGTGATGCGCGTGCGGCGGCTGAGGTTGGGGGCGCGGCCGGTTTGGGTTGGATTGTGCGCTGCGCTTTGTGGTGCATTTTGTGATCTTGGTGGATGCGCAACGAGATGCCGGTCGTAGTCGCCGCGCCGCGCTGTGTCACGCAATACGTCGTAAGCGAAACGAATTTGCTTGAATTGCAATTCGGCATCGACTGCTTTGTTGCGATCCGGGTGCCAGGCCATTGCCAGTTTGCGATAAGCCAGACGAATTGCCTCGGCAGATGCCTTGGGTTCAAGCCCCAGCAGGGTATAGAGATCATGGTCAGGAAATTGCGCGTGCATCAGCGTTCAGCTTCAAATAGGAAAGATCAAACAGGAAAGATGCCAATACTACGATGTTTCTTGAGCTTGCCGATGACGTGCATTTCACACGGCTTGCAGTCAAAGCGCAGGGTGAGGCGTTCCTTGCCATTCACCAGTGTCATTGGCTCGGGTTTGATGCCTTTGACCTGCTTGGGGCACAGGTTGAAACTGAAGCGCAGGCAGTGTTTGGTAATCATCAGCGAGACTTCGCCCTTTTCCTGATTGGATTCGTAAGCCTCTTCGATCAGCGTGACGCCGTGTTTGGCGTAAAAGGCGCGGGCTTCTGCATTGAAAACGTTGCCCAGATAGCTGAGTTCGGTTTCCGGGTAGGCAGCCGGCGGTTCGACTGGCTTGGCGCGCGGCAAGGGCTGGAAGGTGGCCGCACGGGCGGCAGTGAGTTGGTCGAGTGCGTCACGGCGCAGGCCGTTGATGGCGGATGCGGGGAGAAACCAGGCTTGCTGCAATTCAAGCGTGATTTCCCGCGCCTCGAAATCGGTGTTGCCGAGTTTTGCGAGGTTTTCGCGTAGTGCGTCGAGTGCGCGTTCGCTGTTCTTCGCGGATTCCTTGGCGTGAATCAACGAGACTTGCGCGGTGCAACCGTCCTCGTCGGTCAGGGTCAGGGTAAAACCTTCGGCGGTTTCGGCAAGCTGCATGCGCACGCTGATGCGGCGCGTGGCGGATTGCTTTTCCAGCAGACGTTCAAACTCCTGATCGCGGTTGCGAAACAGCGGCGTGCCCGGCATGAGCGCTTCGGGCATGACGGCGGGAAACAGGCGCTGGCCGTCTTTCATGGCCTCGACGCGGTTGATGCGCATGCCGACCAGATCCTGATCGGCGTCAAAGTAGCTGATGCCGTCGCCATTGTGCAGCGGCACGGTGTTGGCTACATCGATGTGATCGGCACCGATGGCCTGCACGTCGCCGATCGGCTCGCCGGAAAACTTGGGGGTGTCGAACGCACCGATGTCGGTTTTGCGGTCGGTCACAAAGTAATCGGTGGCACCACGGTTGAAGGTTTTTTCCGGGCGCGGGGTGAACAGGAACTCGCAGCGACCAGAGGCGGCGCGGCAGTAGCGGTCGGAACTGTCGATGATGCCGTCCAGCAGCGTGCGGTAATGCGCGGTGATGTTTTTGACGTAGGAAAGATCTTTGAGTCGCCCCTCGATCTTGAACGAGCGGATGCCGGCCTCGGCCAGCGCGGCGAGGTTGGCGCTCTGGTCGTTGTCCTTCATCGACAGCAGATGTTTTTCGTGCGAGACGATGGCACCGGTTGGGTCTTCCAGCGTGTAGGGTAGGCGACAGGCTTGCGAACACTCGCCGCGATTGGCGCTGCGCCCGGTGTGGGCGTGGCTGATGTAGCACTGGCCGCTGTAGGCCACGCACAGCGCGCCGTGGATAAAGAATTCGAGCGTGGTCGCCGTCAGTTGAGCGTCGACTTTTCGGATTTGTTCGAGTGAGAGCTCGCGTGCCAGCACGATCTGCGAGAAACCGACATCCTGTAAAAAACGTGCTTTCTCCGGCGTGCGAATGTCGGTTTGAGTACTGGCGTGCAGCTGCATCGGCGGCAGATCAAGTTGCAGCAACCCC
>CAJAWW010000223.1 GCA_903946745.1 uncultured beta proteobacterium | reverse complement strand
GCCTATTACATGGAATAGCAGCCTCGAAACCGGGCACCGCCAGATTGATCTGCAACATCAGGAGTTGATTGAGCTGATTAACGAAGCCGAGGCCGGACAGGCTGCCGGACGCGATCCCGAAGTTTTGCAGGATGTCATGCCGCGCCTGATGGCCTATGTGCTGTTCCACTTCGCCACCGAAGACGGGCTGATGACGCAATCGGGGGTTAATACAGCACACGCCACAGCCCACCGACAGGCACATCAGGAATTCGCCGACCGCGTCAGCGCCATGAAGAGCAGCATTGATGCAGGCGAATCAGGATTGCTCGCCCCGCTGGTCATCTACCTGCAAAACTGGCTGGTCGAACACATCATGAAAACCGATCGCGAACTTGCCAACGCGCTGGCAAAAAGACGCTGAACACCGGCCTGGCGAGCCAGGCTCCTGCGCCTACCGTATCCGCCGCAATAACCCCGGCAACGCCAGCGCAGCGCACATAGCACCGGCAAAAAATGTCGCAGACGGGTCAACCCACGTCCAGAGCGCCCCGGCCATCACACTGGCGATCAAGAGGGCGATGCCGCTAGCAAGACTGAAACAGCCGAACGCAGTGCCGCGCAAATCATCCGGTGCAACATCAGCCACCAGCGCGGAGAGGATGCCTTGCGTAGCACCCATATGCAGCCCCCACAATACTGCACCCAGCGCCACCGCCCAGGGTCCATGCCCCCACGCCAGCACCAGATCGGCCGCCACCAGCAAAACCACACCGGCAATCAGCAAACCCCGGCGATGGCCGCTATCGAACAATCGCCCCAGTGGCCAGGCGCTGGCGGCATAGACCACATTCATCAACGCCAAGAGCGCTGGCGTCCATGCCAGGGCAATGCCAAGATTTTCGCCACGCAGCAACAAAAATGCCTCGGAAAACCGTGCCAGCGTCAGCAGCGCGGCAAAGCCTGTCAGCCACCAGAAAGCGCGCGGCAAGCGCGCCAACTCAGCGCGGCTGATCGGTATCCGAGCCGGACGGGGCAACGTGGTGGGGGCGTCATGCACCGCAAAGACGATGACCAGCACGCACAGCATGGCAGGAATCACGGCCACCCAAAAGGTGGCACGAAAATCATCATGGGTCAGCGACATCAGCGCCACGGCCAGCAAGGGGCCGAGCACCGCGCCCACGGTATCCATCGATTGACGCAGGCCGTAGGCAGCACCACGCTGTGCGGGCGGCGTAACGTCAGCCACCAGCGCATCGCGCGGTGCGCCGCGAATGCCCTTGCCGATACGATCAAGAAAACGTGCGGCGAAAATTGCGGTCAGTGTCTCTGCCAGCGGAAACAAGGGCTTGGAGATCGCACCCAATCCATAACCAGCCAGCAGAAGCGGCTTGCGCCGCCCCATCCAGTCGCTGATGGCACCCGAAAATATCTTGACCATTGCCGCAGTGGCTTCAGCAATGCCCTCGATGATGCCGACCGCCAGCGCGCTCGCACCCAGCACGGTCACCATGTAAAGCGGCAACAAGCTGTGTATCAGCTCTGACGACGCATCCATCAGCAGACTGACCCAGCCCAGCGCAACCACCTGCGCCGGCAGGGCGGGGCGAGGCGATAGGCTCACGTCGCAGGCGCGTTGCTAAAGCGTGCCGGCAGCGCGGCGAGCCAGTGCCGCACGGGCAACGCGCGAGACCGGTTCGTGCCCGAGTTCCTTGGAAATCCAGGCACCGGTGTCGACCAGTTTTTCAAGATCGATGCCGGGGTCGATACCCAAGCCGTTGAGCAACCAGACCAGATCTTCGGTGGCGACATTGCCCGCAGCACCCGGGGCGAAGGGACAACCACCCAGACCGGCAACCGAACTGTCGAATACCGAAACGCCGAGTTGCAGCGCGGCGTAAATGTTCACGATGGCCATGCCCCAGGTGTCATGAAAATGCGCGGCGATTTTTTTCAACGGCACACGGCGCGCCACCGCCTCGATCATGATCTTGGTTTTTTCCGGCGAACCACAACCGATGGTGTCACCCAGACTGACTTCATAACAGCCCATATCGAACAGCGCATGGGCAAATTCGGCCACGGCATTGGGTGCCACGTCACCTTGATACGGGCAGCCGAGCACGCAAGAAACATAACCACGCACCTTGACGTCGGCTTCCTTCGCCGCGGCCACCATGGGGCGAAAGCGTTCCAGCGATTCGGCAATCGAGCAGTTGATGTTCTTTTGCGAAAAGGCTTCGGATGCCGCGCCGAACACCGCGACTTCACGCGCGCCGGCGGCAATGGCCGCTTCGAGACCGCGCAGATTGGGCGTCAGCACCGGGTAACTAACGCCAGGCAGCGGGCTCAAACCCGCCATCACCTTGGCGGCATCGGCCATCTGCGGCACCCATTTGGCTGAAACGAAAGCCGTGGCTTCAATACTCTTCAGGCCGCACTCGCCCAGACGACGGATGAGCTCGATCTTGATTCGCGTCGAGACTTTCTTGGCTTCATTTTGCAGACCGTCGCGCGGGCTGACTTCAACGATCTTTACCTTGCTGGGGAGTGCCATGGGCTATGTGTCTTGCTTTGTGGCTGATAACAATTCATTCGGGATTCGATTTCTTGCGGCGGCGAATTCTACTAGCTCGGCAGTTCAGGACACAGTTCAGAGCGCAGTTTAGAGAAGTCGCGCCAATGACTGCTCGTAGCGCTCGACAATATCTTCCGGGCGACCCACGGTGAAACCCAGATCGCGCATCAAACCATCCTTGAGGCCGTAGATCCAGCCATGCACGGTGAGCGACTGGCCACGTTTCCAGGCATCCTGCACCACCATGCTGTGACAAACGTTGAGCGCCTGCTCAAGTACATTGAGTTCGCATAACTGGTCGGCACGGCGCTCTGGCGGCAGCGCGTCGACACGCGCAATGTGCTTGGTGTGCACATCCTGAATGTGACGCAACCAGAGATCAGCAAGACCCACGCGATCGCGATTGAACGCCGCCTGCACACCACCACAACCATAGTGACCCGTCACCATGATGTGGCGTACTTTCAGCACCTCGGTAGCGAACTGCAACACCGACAGACAATTAAGATCGGTATGCACCACCACGTTGCCCACATTCCGGTGCACGAACACCTCGCCCGGCAGCAAACCGACGATCTGGTTAGCCGGCACACGCGAATCCGAGCAACCAATCCAGAGATATTCGGGTGCTTGCAGTTGCGACAATTTCTCGAAATAGTCGCCGTCAACTTCGCGCATGCGCTTGGCCCAGGCACGATTGAAGTCAAACAGATGCAGCAGATTTTCGTCACTGCCGGCGTTTTCTTTCCAGTTCCCCAGATCCAGTACCAGAAACTGCGTGCCTTCAATGGGCGTGGTGTAGTAGGCCGGCGCCTCAAGAAAACCCAGATCACGGTACATGCGCACGGCGATCCGCATGGCCGGCAGGGTGTCCACCATCAGGCGCTGATATCCCGCTGCGCGCGCTGCACGAATCGCTGTCAAGGCAAGTTGTTTACCAACCCCGAGACCCCGCGCGCCAGGTTCGACATATAACCGCTTCATCACGCAGACGGTATCGGAAAACGGCCGGATACCCACGCAACCAAAACCCGCGCCCTGCCCGTCCTCGGCAAAAAACAGACCGCCACGCGGCGCGACATACTCGCCTGGCAGAGTGGCCATTTCTTCATCAAAATTCTGATACGACAAATCAACGCTCAGTCCGGCGGCAAAATTACGGAAAAACTGGCGTATCTGATCGAGCTCGGCAAGATTGTCTTTGCTGATGCGACGAATGAGGATTGCACTGGCAGATTTGGGAGCACGTGTCATGGCGAAATTGTACTGTGCGCCCGGCGAACGCGTAGCGCTCACGACAAAAATGCTGCGGCGCATATAAGTCGCTGAAAATTCAGTAAAATACAGCGCTTATTTGACGCATCGCCAGATCCGGCCGGATTTGCATGGCGTCTGCTCACAGGATAATCCGCGTGAACGCTCCGCTGTTCTACCCCCACGAAACCGCGCCGGCAACCGGCAGCACCCTCACCGTCGCCCCCGGGGTGGAGTGGCTGTGCATGCCACTACCATTCGCGCTGAATCACATCAATCTTTGGTTGCTGGCTGATGGCGACGGCTACGTTGCGGTGGATACCGGCATCGCCCTCGATGAGGTCAAAGCTGCCTGGAAGTCGACGCTGACAGGACGGCACCTGAACCGCTGCATCGTCACCCACTTTCATCCCGACCATCTCGGGCTCGCCGGCTGGCTGGAACAGGAAACCGGTGCCCGGCTTTGGATGTCGCAGGGTGAGTATCTGACCGCACACATGATCGCCGAAGCCGTCGGGAGCTATACCGTCGCGGCCATGCTCACGTTTTTTCGCCGCCACGGTCTCGACGAAACCTCCATTGCCGCGCTGGCCACGCGCGGCAATGCCTACCGACGCGGTGTGCCCATCATCCCGGCAAGTTATCAGCGGTTATTCGCCGATCAGCAGATTCAGATCGGTGCCCACGCATGGCGCACCATCGTTGGCTATGGCCACGCGCCCGAGCACATGAGCCTCTATTGCGCCGAACTCAAGCTGCTGATTTCGGGCGACATGCTGCTGCCGCGCATTTCAACCAACATTTCAGTGCTGGCCGCCACCCCGCTGGACAACCCGCTCAAGCAGTTTCTCGATTCGATCGATGCCCTGCGCACCCTACCCGAAGACACGCTGGTGCTGCCCTCGCACGGCCGCCCCTTCCGTGGACTACATGCCCGTGTGGCGCAACTGGAAGCGCACCATGCCGAACGCTGCGAAGTACTGCTGGCGGCCTGCGCCACGCGCCCGCACACGGCTGCGGAGCTAATCGGCACGCTCTTCGGTCGCGAAATTCCCGACCCGCATCAAACCATGTTCGCCATGGGTGAAGCCATCGCACATCTGAATTACCTGCAAAACAATGGGAGAATGCGGCGTATTGAGGAAAATGGCGTCATCCGTCACATTGCCAGCGCCAGCCGCACTGCCCACGTTAACAACGTCACGCCCTAAACCAAGGAGCATCCATGTCTGCGCAAGAAGCAAAATCCCCGCACGATCCCCAGGCCGTTGCCAAAACTTACGCCGAAGTCGCCCAGCGCGCCTCGAAGCTGATTACCGAGCACATGCAACGCCAGATGCGGCGTGGTGTTGCCATGCCCTCCGACGAACTCGGCATCGCCCAGGCCTATATGGACATGATGTCCAAGATGATGGCCAACCCTTACAAGATGGCACAAACCCAGATGAGTCTGGTGTGGGACTATTTTTCGCTGTGGCAGCATTCGACGCTGCGTGCCATGGGCATGCACGGCGCACCGGTCGCTGAAGTTAAAAAAGGCGACAACCGCTTCAAGGACGCGCAATGGGAAGAGCATTTCCTGTTTGACTTCATCAAGCAAAGCTATCTCATCACGGCCCGCCACATTCATGAATCGGTCGCCGGCGTCGAAGGGCTCGACGATGCTTCAATGCGCAAGGTTAATTTCTTCACACGCCAGTTCATCGATGCGCTGTCACCTTCCAACTTTGCGGTAACCAACCCCGAGGTGCTGCGCGAAACCGCCCGAAGCAGCGGCCAGAATCTGTTGCAGGGGTTCAACAACCTGCTGCGCGATATCGAGGAAGGTGACGGCCAGTTGCGCGTCAAGATGAGTGATCCGAGCGCATTCGAGTTGGGTCGCAACGTCGCCGTGACGCCCGGCAAGGTGATTTTCCAGAACGAACTGATGCAGTTGATTCAGTTCGATCCGGCCACCAAGGATCAGCTCAAGCGCCCACTGCTGATCGTGCCGCCCTGGATCAACAAGTACTACATTCTCGATCTGCGCCAGAACAACTCCTTCATCAAATGGGCCACCGATCAGGGACACTCGGTGTTCGTGATTTCCTGGGTTAACCCGGATGCAAATATGGCCGAGATGGGCTTTGACGCCTATATGGAAACCGGTGCGATCGCCGCGCTCGATGCCGTTTGCAAGCACACCGGCGAAAAGGAAGTCAATTGCGTCGGCTACTGTTTGGGCGGCACCTTGCTGGCCTCGACCATGGGCTACCTGACGGCCAAGAAAGACAAGCGCATTGCCTCAGCCACCTTCTTTGTGGCGCTGCTGGACTTCTCCATCCCCGGCGAGCTCGGCGTCTTCATCGATGAGAAACAAGTGAACGCCATCGAAAAGAAAATGAGCGAACGCGGTTTCCTCGAAGGCTCGGAAATGGCCGGCACCTTCAACATGCTGCGCGCCAACGACCTGATCTGGTCGTTCGTGGTGAATAACTACCTGATGGGCAAAGAGCCCTTCCCCTTCGATTTGCTGTACTGGAATTCAGATTCCACGCGCATGCCGCAAAAGATGCACAGTTTCTACCTGCGCAACATGTATCTCGACAACCTGCTGCGCGTCCCCAACGGCATTGAACTGCTCGACACGCCGATTGATCTCTCGAAGGTCAAGACCCCCAGCTATTTCATCTCCACAGTGGAAGATCACATCGCGCCATGGAAAGGCACCTATCTCGGTTCGCAAGCACTGGGCGGCCCGGTGCGTTTTGTGCTCGGTGGCTCCGGCCACATTGCCGGCATCGTCAATCCACCGGCTGCCAACAAATATGGCTACTGGACAAATGACGCCAAACAGCGCGCGGAAGACCCGGATGCCTGGCTGGCTTCAGCCAAACAGCAAGCGGGCTCGTGGTGGACCGACTGGCAAAAGTGGGTCACCGATCTGAACGGCGAAACAGTGCCGGCACGCGTCCCCGCCAAGGGCAAGCTGAAGGTGCTTGAAGACGCGCCCGGCTCCTTCGCCAAAAACCGTCTGGATCAGCAACCAAAAGAGTGATCCCCGCGACACCCCGGCGCGTGGTGTTCGACACCAACGTGCTGGTGTCGCTGTATGTGTTCGCCGACAGCCGCTTTGCCGCCCTGCGTGGCAAGGTTGAACAAGGAGAATGGCAGGCGTTGTCCAACGACGCCTGCCTGGGCGAATTCGCCCGGGTGCTGAATTACCCGATCTTCGCCCTGACGGCGGAACGCCAAGCGCAGGCACTGGCGGCTTATGAGCAAACTCTGATCCGCATCACCACCGCAGCGGCGATGCCGATCATGCTGCCGCGCTGTTCGGATCGCGACGACCAGAAGTTTCTCGAACTCGCGCGTGACGGCGCTGCCGACTGGCTGGTGACGGCTGATAAGGCACTACTGAAACTAGCGCGCCGCGACCGCCTGCATGGACTGTTTCGCATTCTCACGCCAGAAGCGGCAATGGAGACAACCATGGAAGCAACCATGGGGGCAACGCTGGGGGCGTTGCTATAATCGGCCGCGCTTTCAAAACCCTGCCCATGCAACTCTTCGCCCTCGGTATCAATCACCATACCGCCCCGCTCGCCGTGCGCGAACAGGTGGCGTTTGATCCGTCACGCACGGGTCAGGCGCTGCATGATCTGTTGCGCGGCAAGGGTGTGCGCGAAGCGGCCATTTTGTCGACCTGTAATCGCACCGAGTTGTATTGCGCGGCCGATCATCCGCAAGCCGCCGCAGACTGGCTGGCGGAATACCACGCGCTGACGCCGCAAAAGCTGCACCCCTATCTCTACCAGCATCCGCAAAAAGATGCGGTGCGTCACATGTTTCGTGTTGCCGCCGGGCTGGATTCAATGGTGCTGGGCGAACCGCAAATTCTCGGCCAGATGAAACAGGCCGCGCGTGCGGCCGAAGAAGCCGGCACGCTCGGCATGTTGCTCGGCAAGCTCTTTCAGCGCACCTTCGCGGTGGCCAAGGAAGTGCGCTCGACCACAGCCATTGGTGCCAACATCATTTCCATGGCCGCAGCGGCGGTGCATTTGTCGGCGCGCATTTTCGACAGCGTCGGCGCGCAAAAAATCCTCTTCGTCGGTGCCGGCGAAATGATCGAGCTGTGTGCTGCGCACTTTTGCGCCCAGCAGCCCCAGCGCGTCACCATCGCCAATCGCACGCTGGATCGCGCCGAAGCACTGGCAGCGCGCTTTTCCGGCGATACACTGCGTCTGGACGAAATCGGCGAACGCCTGGCCGATTACGACATCGTTGTTTCCTGCACCGCCAGCCCCTTGCCCATCATCGGGCTAGGAATGGTCGAACGCGCACTCAAGGTGCGCCGCCATCGCCCCATGGTGATGGTCGATCTGGCCGTGCCGCGCGACATCGAAGCCGAAGTCGGCACGCTCGACGATGTGTTTCTTTACACGCTTGACGACCTCGGCCAGATCGTTGAATCCGGTCTCGAATCGCGTCAGGCCGCCGTCATCGAGGCCGAGGCGATCATCGACGACCGCGTTTCAGGTTTTCTGCACTGGATGGCGTCGCGCGAAACCGTGCCGACTATTCGCGCCCTGCGCGACAGCGCCGAACGTGCGCGCCGCCACGAGGTCGATCACGCGCTGAAATTGCTGGCGCGCGGCGACGATCCTGGCAAGGTGCTGGAAGCGCTCTCGCACGGCCTCACCAACAAGCTGATGCACGCCCCGACGCACACCCTGAATCAGGCGGAAGGTGCCGACCGCACCGCCGTCGCGCAGTTGATTTCGCGCATCTACAACCTGCATCCGGGCGAATAGCGCCCAATGAAAAGCAGCATTCACGCGAGGCTTACGCAGCTCGCCGAACGGCTCGACGAAATCGACGGCCTGCTCGGTGCCGAACAGGCCACGCGCGATATGGACAGCTATCGCAAACTCACCCGCGAACGTGCGGAACTGACGCCGGTGGTCGCCCTGTTCAACCACTACCGGGGTGCCAGCGTCGACTATTCGGATGCCACCGCAATGCTCGCCGACCCGGAAATGAAAGAGCTCGCGCAAGCCGAACAGACGGCGGCCGCCGCCGCCATGGCGCGCCTTGAAATCGAATTGCAATGCGCGCTGCTGCCACGCGACCCGAACGACGAGCGCAATCTGTTTCTCGAAATTCGCGCCGGCACGGGTGGTGACGAATCAGCGCTGTTCGCCGCCGATCTGTTTCGCATGTACAGCCGCTATGCCGAACGCCAACGCTGGAAAGTTGAGATCGTTTCGCGCAATGAGTCCGATCTGGGCGGCTTTCGCGAAATCATTGCCCGCATCGAAGGCCGCGGCGTGTATTCCAAACTCAAGTTTGAATCCGGCGGCCATCGTGTGCAGCGCGTGCCCGCGACCGAAGCGCAGGGGCGCATCCACACCTCTGCCTGCACCGTCGCCGTGATGCCGGAGGCGGATGAACTGGAAGACGTGAACATCAACCCCGCCGACCTGCGCATCGACACCTTCCGCGCTTCCGGTGCCGGCGGCCAGCACATCAACAAAACCGATTCGGCGGTGCGCATCACGCACCTGCCCACCGGCATCGTCGTCGAATGTCAGGACGACCGCTCGCAGCATCGCAACAAGGCGCAGGCCATGAGCGTGCTGGCGGCGCGCATCAACGATGCCCAGCTGCGCGCGCAGCAGCAGCAAATCGCCAGCCAGCGCAAATCACTGGTGGGTTCCGGCGACCGTTCGGAGCGCATCCGCACCTACAATTTTCCGCAGGGGCGCATTACCGACCATCGCATCAACCTGACGTTGTACAAGATCGACGCCATCATGGACGGCGATCTGGATGAACTGATTAACGGACTGACCGCCGAGCATCAGGCCGAATTGCTAGCCGAACTGGGGCAGTGAGGCCAACGCCTTGAACACCACCATAAGCACCATCGCACAAGCCATCGCCGTGGCGCGGCAATCCATCCCCCCCGCAGAAGCACGGCTGCTGCTGGCGTATACCTTGCAGCAAACGCCGGCATGGCTGCTGGCGTATGACGACACAGTGCTCGACGACTCAATGGTGCAGCAATTCAACACGCGAGTCGCCCGGCGCGCTGCGGGTGAGCCAATCGCCTATCTGCTGGGTATGCGCGAATTTTACGGGCGCGAATTTTACGTCGCACCCGGCGTGCTGATTCCCCGCCCCGAGACCGAGTTGCTGGTGGATGTCGCCCGGCAAATAGTCGACGCTGGCGACACGGCACGCATTCTCGATCTGGGCACAGGCAGCGGCTGCATTGCCATCACACTGGCGCTCGAATGCCCCAGAGCGACCGTGACGGCGATCGACGTCTCGCTCGAGGCACTGGCCGTCGCGCATCGCAACGCCGAGCACTTGCATGCGAAGCTTGAATTGCGTCATAGCGACTGGTTTTCCGCACTTGAAGGTGAAGGCAATGGCGAGTGCTTCGATCTGATGCTCGGCAACCCGCCCTACATCGCTGCAGCCGACCCGCACCTGACAGAAGGCGACTTACGCCACGAACCCCTTGCGGCACTGGCCAGCGGTGCCGACGGGCTGGACGCACTGCGTCACCTCATCACCACCGCCCCTGACTATCTGTCACCCGGCGGCAGCCTGTGGCTGGAACACGGTTACGATCAAGCCGATGCCGTGCGGGCGCTACTCGCTACGCGCGGCTTTGTCGATATTCTTCAGTACAAAGACCTTGCCGGCATCGTGCGCGTCAGCGGCGGGGTTTTCGGCCGCTGACGCACAAATCCTCAAGTTACCACTGGAAGGAAATACAAATGCCCGTTTCGAGCCCGCTGCTGGATGCACACATGACCACCATTCTTCGCCTGATGCAACCGGCGAAGGTGTGTGATATTGGTCCTGGCGCCGGCAAGTATGGCCAGTTGGCCACGCTGGATGGGTTCACATCAAGCGTGACCGCATACGAAATCGATGCGTCTTATGTTGAGCATTTCGGTTTGCGGGAGATCTATGATGAGGTCGTCGTCGGCGATGCCGTCGACCTCATCAAGGATGTTCGTCGCCGTTTCGATCTGGTCATCATCGGCGACTGTATTGAACATTTGCGGAAGTCTGATGGTATCGATCTGATTAATTTTCTGGTTTATCGATCCGGCTATATTGCCATTGCCTACCCTGAGCGCTATGTTCAGGATGACTGGCATGGACACGAGCAAGAGGCGCACATTTCTGTCTGGAGCCGCGAGGACTTTCGCGCTCTGTCCTTTCTGGAAGTCGTGGTTGGCAACATGCATCTGTTCCTGATCCGCGGCTATCAGGATGTAAGTTGCGAATTTCATGAGTTTTACGACGGCGGCGTGCGCTTTTCAAAACAACCGGTGCCCTAATAAAAAAAGCGACCCGAAACCCGGGTCGCTTTTTTATGCAACGTCGTTCGTTTTAGCGCAGGCCGGCGATGTAGTCGGAAACCGCCTTGAT
>CAJAWW010000222.1 GCA_903946745.1 uncultured beta proteobacterium | reverse complement strand
GGCAACATGGATCATTGAGCCCTGACGGAACGCGCTCAGTGTCTTGTGGGTGGATTGCGTGGCATAAACGCGCAGGCGAACCTGTAACGGGTCGGGGTATAAGGTCTGCTGCCACTTGTCGGGATTGTCACTGGCGGCAAACTCGGCTGCCCATTGAGCGTGGAACAGGTGGTACTCATGGCTTTGCAAGCGCTCACGGATATTGCGCACGGCGGTCATTGCCGTGCGGCCGTAATACAGCGGATGAAAATGCGCAAAGGCCGACCAGGCTTCATCCCAGTGAAAAATGACGTCCGGTTTGATGGCGAGAATCTCCATCATGAAATTTTCGGCGTGATAAATCAGGCCATCGAAGGTGGAATTGGTCAGCGTGATTTGCTTTAACCGCTCAAGGCGGCCATGTTTTTTCAGATCCAGCATCACCGCCTTGATCTGCGCCAGATCAATGCCGCCATACAGGTCGTATTCCGGGAGCGGATAGGTTTCCAGAAAAATGGGATAGGCACCGGTCAGCATCACCGAATAGGGAATCGACTTGTGGCAATCGGCTGAGACCAGCACGATGTCGCCCGGCTTCAAATTTGCCTGCATCACGATCTTGTTGGAGGTCGAGGTGCCGTTGGTGACAAAGTAGCTGAAATCTGCGCCGAAAGTTTCGGCCGCCTTGATGTGTGCCTGCTTGATGGCACCGGTCGGGTCGAGCAGTGAATCAAGACCGCCTTGCGTCGACGAGGTTTCGGCGAGGAAGATGTTGTCGCCATAAAACGCCAGCATGTCGTGTATCCACGGTGAGCTCTTGACCGAAGCGCCGCGTGACAACGGCAGGGCATGAAATACGCCTTTGGGCTGCCGGCTGTAGGCTTGTAGCGCATCAAAAAATGGTGTCGAAAAGCGGCTGCGTAGGCCGTTGAGGATGGCAGTGTGCAGATCGTGGAAGGGCTGAACGTGAAACAGAATGCGGGTAAAGCGTTCGCGGATGCGAAAGGGCAGTTCGGCGGGCGTTAATTCGCTGATGAGGTAGTGGTCGACTTCCGGGCGCAGGCAACGGATGCTGCGACATAGATTGACGGCCACGCTGTCGGTGGTCAGGGGCGGTGTATTCGCCAGCAGCGGCTTGCTGTCGGCGGCGAACAGCGGTGCCGAAGCAATGGTGGCGGGCAGAATGTGATCGAGATAAACACAGGCCTGAATATCGGTGTTGGCGAGCATCGCGGTGAGCGCGTCTTCTGCGGAATCGACCAGCACGATGTCGTAGATGAATTCATCGTGCGGTGACTTGAACGCGGCCAGTTGTTGCCGGTACAGCATCTCGTATTCATCAGGAAACGGGTGCACGATGAGTACTTCAAAATACGGTTTTGGCGGGTTGATCGGCACCGAATTCAGTTGCATGTCTTCGTGCAGCGCCGGACGGTCGAGTTGTTCCAGATTGGTCTGGAATGGCACGAAGGTCTGCTGCCGATAGCGCCCTGCCTGCAAGCGGTGGCAGCAGTTATTGACCAGTTGGGTGATGAGCGCAAACTGTTCGCACTCCAGATAATGCGACAGACGCAGCAGCACGCCGCGCCCCGGATAGGTCCAGAAGCGGTCGATTGCGTTCAATTGCTGCAAGGTGTCGTCGAACTCTGCGACCGATATCGGTAGTTGGTTCGCCGTTGTTGCGAGTTGCTGCCAAAGCGCGTCGCGTTTTTGTTTCAGATCAAAGTGGCTCATCCGGGTGCTTTCGCGGTGCTGGAGCGTGGGGCGTGACGCGCGCGGCTGAGTTATCGCTTATTGAGGTACGCACTGGCTTCAGGGTGCCCCGGATAGCGTGACAGCACTGCGACGTAGGCGGCGATGCCATCGGACTTTTTGCCCAGCCAGAGATTGGCGCGCGCAAGATAGACATAGGCGGTCGCATCGGTGGGGTACGCGGCAACTAGGGTGGTTGCGGCCTTGTGCATGGCTGCCCAGTCACTCTGTGCTTCAAGGGCGATGGTCAGACGCACCAGCGCTATGTAGTTGTTTGGAGCCAGTTCCAGCGCAGCGCGTGCGCTTTGTTCCGCCTCACGCCAGCGCTTGGCCGCCAAGAGCGGCAGGGTGACGCCGAGACGGGCATCGACCGATCGGGGGTTTCGCTCTATGCCGTAGCGATATTCCCGTATTGACTCGCTGTAGTTGCCCGCCGAGTAATATAGCCATGCACGGCGCAAGGTTTTCAGTTCCGCATCTGCGCCATTGGCCTGCACCGAGTCAATGGCAGAGATGGCTTCGTTGAACCGCTTCTCACCTTCCAGTTTGTAGGAATTCTGCCAGATGGCCTCCTGTGCCAGCGTGTTGGTTGACAGGATCAGCGCCGCAGATGCGGCAGCGAACAGGGTGGTGAGTTTCATGGGGTGTTTCCTCCAGTTGTTGATTTTGCAGCATTGATGAATCGAAAAAACAGGGTGCGAAGCCCCCCCCGCCTTCATGCAGATTTAGAACGTAAAGCGATCATATGGCGCGCTTGAACGTCGTTGATAGACCCAGCGACGTCTCCCACGCCGGCACGCCGACATCGGCACGCTGGAACGAACTGGTGGCTTGCATGACATAGCGATTTTGACCCATTTCACCGGTGATGACGGTGCATCCCAACTGCGGCACGATGAGTGCCTCGGTGATGAGATGGATGCCGGTGCATTTTTGCCGGTGATGGGCGCTTTGACGCCAGGCTTGCGCTTCTTCGTCCCAGTGGCGCTGGTAGCTGCTTTCGGCAAAGGTTGCCCATGGCCACGCAAGCACGGACAATAATCGTGCTGCACGGTGTGGAAACAGCCGGGCTGGCGTGAACTGATCCTGCCAGCGATCAACCTGAAACGAGGCCGGCGTATAGCCGCAAGCCAGTAGCCACAGATCGAAATAGGGGTCGTCGGTGCCACTGCGCTCGTAGCAGGAAAACGCCGCCCAGGTGGATTCTGCAATGCAGCGCCCGCCGGCGCTTGACAGTAAGGTGAGACGACCGAGTTCGTCCACTTCACAACGCACGCTCCAGTCGCATTTGCTGTGCTCGTTACAGGCCACGGTGTAGCGCAGGCCACGGCCAGCGAGCAGATAGAAGGGGCGTGCGTCGCCTTCGATGGCGTTGGACAGCGTCGCCGATTCTTCCGGCACCCAGGCGAGTTCGTAGCGTGGCGCCTCGTCTTGCGTGGCGACTAGCACACTCGCCACATGGAACGGCGTGGTCGGTGCGCCGATGCCGTCGCTGCTTTGCAGATGCAAGTGGATGTGCGGTTGCGGTGAGCGTCCGGAATTGCCACAGTAGCCGATGATGTCACCCGGTCGCAGCCAGGTGCCGGGGGCGACTGTAATGGTTCCCGGACGCAGGTGTGCGACCAGCGCAAAGCGACCGTCGTAGAGCCGGATCAGTACAAAGTTGCCCCAGTTGGCCGCGACGTTAACAGTTCCCGGCCGGTTGTCCGGCACGTCATGGACGATGCGCCAGACCTGCCCGTAGGCGGGGCTGAGTACCGGCAGGTTGTAGCAGTAAAAATCCTCTAGCCTTCCGCCTTTGTTGGCGAAGCTCAGGCCGTTCTTGACGACGATGAAGTCCAGCGCGTGGCGCCACAAACCGCGATGTGTATGCGGTCCGGAGAAGCCTTGCGACACGGTCCACTGCCCCATAAAGGGGAGCGCCAGTGCCATGCTGCCGGGTTTGCCGCCGCGCGCAAGACTGATCTGTGCGCGCTCGTAAGACCGTTCGGGAAAGTCCGGGGTGTGGAGATTGAACCGGGTCGCCAGTCGCGCGTTATGCACCACCGCATACAGGATCAGCCAGGCGGCCAGTACGAACGGGGCTGAAAAGGGCACCAGATGCATAACATCCAGAATACGCCCCAGCGCGAGTGACAGCCAGGCGGCCGAAACCGCCGCAAGCACCGCGAGTGCCGCAGTGACCCATGACGGCGCAGCGAACAAGCCCCCGACCAGCAATGCGGCAAGAATAGCGTTGCTGTCCCAGGCGGTGGTCGCCAGATGTTCGGGTGCAGCACCCATCAACTGCATCCAGAACCATGCTGCCATGTAGCCACACAGCGCGATGATGACGTAATAGCGCGAAAAGAACATGATGACGCCGAGCAAAAACAGGCCGATGAAGGGGTCGGGTAAAAAGTAAAGATTGCCAAAGGCGCTGAGGAACTTATCGACCTGTGTGCCGAACAGATCAGGGGGTGCCTGATACCAGTTGGCTTGCAGCGAGGACAAACTGCCCCCTGCGGCCATGGTCAGCATGGCTACCAGGGCGAAGGGCAGGCTGAGAATGGGCAAGCGCAGCTGTGATGCTGCCAGTCGCCCCAGCACCACGGTCAGCCAGCCGGTAAACACGCCACCCATGATGGCCAGTGCGAAAACGCTGACACCGGGTGTCCAGGCATGGGCAACGAACAACCCGGAGAGCAGTCCATTGAACACGCACACCGGGCGCTCTCCGGCGTCGGCACCGGCGACTTGTCCGGCATACCATGCGCATAGTGCGCCGGTGAGTCCGGCGGCACCAATGGCGGGTTCGAGAAAGGTCAGCAGCGCCAGCAGGATGCCCGCTTTCCATGAGGGCACCAGTGCTACCCAGCCATAGCCACGCGCCACTTCTTCAAGCAAGCGCAACAGATGGTTACGCAGGATCAGCAGCATTGGAGGGCGTTCCCTGTGGCAGGAAGTCGGTTTTCAGATTCATTCCAGTATGTGCGGACGTGCCAATTTTCAGACGAGTGTAGTACAGCAGGGGCTGACGGTGGGTTGCGCAGGCGTTGCAATCCTGCATCAAGCTTTGGTGAATTGAATGCAAGGCACAGGATAAGACTTGACAATGCTGAATTAGATTGATACTTTCAACATACATAACAATGCATTAGCGGATGAACTTAATCCTGAGTGAAAGGATTTGACCATGAAGCACACACAATCAATTGCAACTTCAATTGCAACTGGCCGAGTAATTCGTTGGCGGCAATGCGTTGTAGCAATGACCTTGCTGGCCTGCGCGTCGGCGCATGCCGCGGTGCTGGCCACTCAGGCGGAGTTGAAACGCGATGCGGGCATGGTCTCGCTGAATCTGGATTTTCCAGCATCCGTCAAATATAAGGTTTTTCCGCTGACTGCGCCGAACCGTCTGGTCATTGATTTGCAGGGCGTAGGTATCAGTGCGGCGCTGGATCGCCTGGCGTCGAAACCGGCGACGCCCGGTAGCGGCATCACGGGCATTCGTATTGGTCATCCCGATGCCGATACCACGCGCATTGTGCTGGATCTCAAGGGTGCGCCGCCCAAACCCGCTACGCGCATGGATGTGGTGGGCAACAAGGGCGTGCAGCGCCTGTCGGTCACGTGGCAGGAGCCGGGCAAGTCGGTTGATTTCGCCAAGGGCACCAAAGTGGCGCAAGCACCTTCTGCTACCACCAGCGACGTTTCTCATTCGGCGGCAGCTGGCAAGAGGCAGTTGCCGGACTGGAGTTTCAAAGCGACCCCACAACTCACTTACGGTGCCTACAGAGGTGCGCCGACGCGCGACAGGATCATGAGCTACGGGGTCTTTGCCGATGGACAATATCTGGATCAAGGCGGTGTCAGCGCGGGCATCAGCCATAGCGATCTGACCTTCAAAAATAATGCGACAACCTTGCGTCAGAACAACTACTACTTATCTGGGCGAATGAATTTCACGCCGGATAACGTGCCGGGCAGCATGACGGTGCGCGCTGACGGACACTACGTCAAGAATAACGATGCCACCAACGAGACCAGCAATGTCCGCGTGTTTGCGCCGCAGGTGTCGTTTCTGAGCTATGACAAAATCAATTATTTCGACCTCGGCTATGCGCGCAGCGGTTACGGCGAGAGCAATGCGGGCAGGGGTTCGCTGGCCGTGGATCAATGGACGCCAACCGCGGGTTTTGCGCTGAATGAGGGCGTTGACTGGGTGCAACTGCGTCTTTACAACATTCGCGCCAAGAACGCCGTCACCACATCGGCAACCGATTCGCTGGAGGCCAAATGGACGCACTATCCAATGCTGGGCGCATGGTCGCCGCAGCAGGTGCAACTGGGCGCGCTGATTGGCAAGCGTCGGTATGCCGTTGATCCTGATTCGGCCAGTGTTTACAATCTGGCGGATATGCAGCGCGGTGGTGTCTCGGCCGGTGCTCAGTGGCAGATTGCGCCCGATGCCCGCTTGTTGCTCAGCGGCGGATATGACCGCTATGAAGCGCAGAATGGGGGCACCAACACGGGCTACTCCGGTTCATACATCTATACTGGTTTGACTACGCAGTGGTGAGCATGGTGCGCGCGGTGCGCACAGCGTAAGTACTGCGGAATCCTGCATTCACCGACAACCTGACGCTGGAATCGTGATGACTAAAATTACCAGACATCTGAATGGTTTTATTTTTGCCACCCTGACGGCGTGCGCAACCACGGTCGGCGCAACCGCCTGGGAAGATTCCTACGCGCTGGAAGCCGCCAACAAATACGGGCCGGCGGCAACCGCGCTCGACCCGGTATTGCGGCAGTGGCCCAACCATGAATTTGCGTTGATGCGTCGCGCCTGGTTGAACTACCAGCAAGGCCGCATGAGCGATGCCATGCGCGATTACAACCAGATATTGACGGCCAATCCGCGATCGATCGAAGCGCGTCTGGGCATGACGCTGCCACTGATGGCGCAACAGCGCTGGCGTGAGGCGGCTGCCGAAGCCAAGAAGGTTCTGGCCATGTCCGCGTGGGACTACACGGCGCATGTGCGTTTGATGGTCTGCGAAGAAGGCGAACGTAAATGGGATGAGTTATCGCGTCATGCCAGCGAACTGGCAGCGCGCTTTCCGACTGACGCAACGGCGCTCGTGTATCTGGCGCGCGCCGAAGCAGCCAAAGGCAATGTGAAAGTGGCCGTGGTGGTTTATCTACAGGTGCTGGAACGCATCCCGGCACATGCGGAAGCGCTGGCCTATCTGCGCAGCAAGGGCTGAGCGGCTGCCGCGGGGTAAAACAGTTCAGCCGAACAGGTTGGACTTCACATAAAGGCTGGCACCGTTAGGCGTGGCCAGCATGGCGACGCTCGAATAGGTGCGGTCACGCACATCGGGTAGCGCACACAAACGCAGCAGTGATTGCGCCTGATCGCTCGACATGGCACTCCATGAAGTGTCATCAAGACCGATGCTGAACGATTCTGCGGAATATTCTTTGCCCATATAACCCCCTATGCGTATCAAGCAGTTCGGCACGGTCAGCGGTGACAGAGCGTCTGAGATACTGCTTTAATACCTACTCAGCAAGGACTGTTCCAGAGGGCTTATTTGCCTCAGTTTCCACCTCAGTTGCTACCTTAGGCACGCATAAATCTGCCGCTTAATGAGGCGGCGCGTGATTTCCCGGCAATAAATGCCGTTTTGTTGCCGGCAACGCTTTCATGCGGCTTCTATAATCCGCTGCCAGTCCTACGCATTAAGTCCATACAACCTGCACCCACCACCCGGAGCTCAGAATAATGACGATTCGCCTGCTCGCATTTTCCGGCAGTTCTCGCACCGGTTCGCTTAACCGCCGCTTACTGGGCGTTGCGGTGGCTGCTGCCCGCGCTGCCCATGCTGAAGTCACCGAACTGAGCATTACCCCCAATCTGCTGCCGCTGTATGACGGTGATCTGGAGCAGGCAACGGGTCTGCCTGCGGCTGTGCATGAATTGAAAGCCCAGTTTGCCGCGCACGACGGATTCTTGATCGCCTCGCCGGAATACAACGGCTTCTTCACGCCGCTGCTGAAAAATACCCTCGACTGGATTTCGCGGCCGCTGCCGGGTGCGCCAGCACCGTTCGCCGGCAAGACCGCCGCTCTGTTTGCGGCCTCGGCTGGCGCATTGGGTGGCATTCGTGGTTTGCCGCATTTGCGGTTACTGCTGTCCAATCTGGGTGTCATCGTGGCACCCGGCCAGATGGCGCTGGGGCGTGCCGATCAGGCCATCGGTGCGGATGCCCGATTAACCGACGCAGCGCAGCAAACGCTGCTGGAAAAATGCATTGCCGACCATGCCGCGCTGACCCGCGCCATTCAAGGCAAAAACGAAGGCAAAAACGAAGGCAAAGGCGAATGAATCGGAAGATGTCCGAAAAACTCAAGCTCATCGCATGGCGCGACGTGTGGTTCGTCGGCGTGCCGGCATTGTTGGCAATCTGCGCTGCCTTCTGGGGCGCGGCGCAATTCATCAAGCCCGCACCACCGAATCAACTGGTGATTAGCACGGGTGGTGAAGGCGGTGCCTACCAGAGCTTTGCGGCACGCTATGAAGAAGTGCTGGCGCGCTATCAAATCAAGCTGGTGACAAAACCCTCGGCCGGATCGACCGAGAATCTTGCACGCCTGCGCGATGCGGCTGTTGATGTCGATGCGGCGTTCATTCAGGGCGGTACCGCACAGGTGTCCGCAGACGATGCCCTGCTGGCGCTGGGCGACTTCTACTACGAGCCGCTGTGGGTGTTTTACCGCGATACGCAGCCCAAAAAGTCAGCGCTTAATCTTCATCACCTCAACCGGCTTGCCGATCTCAAGGGTCGTCGCATTGCGATCGGCGTAGCGGGCAGCGGCACACAACATTTGGCGCGCGAAGTGCTGCTCGCCAACGGTATCGATGCGACCAACACGCACCTGATCGAAGAAGGTGGCATGACGGTCGCCACATTGCTGGCCGACGGAAAAGTCGACGCTGTCATGACGGTGGGGCCGGCACAATCGTCACTGATCTGGTCACTGCTCTATACGCCGGGGGTGCGTCTGATGAGCCTGAACCATGCTGACGCCTATGTGCGTCGTTTTCCGTATCTGGCCAAGCTGGTGTTGCCACGCGGCGCGATTGATCTTGAACGCGACGTTCCTCCCCAAGATGTTCAACTGGTCTCACCGATGACAACCCTGATGGTACGTGAAGACACCCATCCGGCACTCATTGGCCTGCTGCTGCAAGCGGCCAGCGAAGTGCATGGCGGCCCCGGTGTGTTCCAGCGCCCTAATGAGTTTCCACGACATGGTCATAGTGAGTTTCCCACCTCGCCCGAGGCTGAACGCTATTACAAATCGGGCAAGCCTTTCCTGCAACGCTATCTGCCGTTCTGGGCCGCAACGCTGATTGATCGCGCCGTGGTGATGCTGGTGCCGATCATCGCGATTCTGTTCCCGATCTTCAAGTTTGCACCGTCGCTCTACGGCTGGCGCGTGCGCGGGCGCATCTACCGTCGCTACGGTGAGTTGAAGTTTCTCGAGTCCGAACTGGAAGAAAACCCAACATTACATACTCGCGAGGAATGGCTGCAACGCGTTGATGCCATCGAGACCGACGTCAATAAAATTTCAACACCCCTGACCTATTCCGACATGCTCTATACCTTGCGCGGACATATCAATCTGGTGCGTGATTCGGTGATGCGAATTACAACGGGGTAAGCATTGAAGTTGCTGCGCATTACACGCCGAAATCTTCCCGGAAGCGGTCAATCTGGTGCATCCGTTCATGCAGGATGGTCGCAATGCCGATATCACCGTTCGAGAGCCAGCGCCAGTAGACGAAATGCCGTTCATAGCGGAAGAAGTAACCTGAGATACCGAACTCGGCCGGAACTGGGCGCGATGGTGTCCGGCGATCGGCAATGCCGTCGAAGGCATCAAACAGGCCGGTAATGTAACGGTCGGCTTGCTGCGTACCCCAGCGGTCGCGGGTGTAACGGTATATCTCGTCAAGCCGGTAGGACGCAGTATCCTGGATGCGGATATTGGCTTGGGTCATGCCTTGTCAAGCGCGATTGCGGGCGATGACGTCCGCCGCCGTTAGCGGGTGATACGATGCTTCGGGGGCTGCATAGGCGTGGGTTAGCTCGGTTTTGAGGCGCTCGAACGAGTTGGTTTCATTGCGTTCTTTGTCTCGCCGTATCAGGTCTCGCACGTATTCGCTGACGTTCTCGTAGGCACCATGCTCGCCTACATTCGCGGAAACGAAGTCGCTCAGTACGCCGCTGAGGCGAACCGTCATTGTCGTAGTCGTTGCTCGGCTCATGAAACCTTCCTTTTGCTTGTTTGCGTATTCAATATATTCAAAGTTGAATACATAGGCAAGCGGAACATCAATTCTTATTCCGTCAGGTTAGATGCGTTTCAAAAAAATCACAGGCCGCTTACGCCGGCGTCAAAAAGCAAGAGTTGCTGTAAATGCGCGAGGCGATCTGCCCATTTTATTCTGTTAGCGGCGGTTAGAAACGGCAGAAAAATGGCGACGTAGTTTTGCGATCACAGTTTATGCGGTACAGATGTTGACCTGACTGGGTTTATCGGACCAATTCGATCTAGAGAATCGGGCGCATTGGGGCGCAATATTCGCACCCGTAGACTGGCGCTCGGCTGGACTCAGGAGTATCTGGCCGAGCAGTTGGGTGTCGAGATGAATACCGTCAGCCGCATGGAGTGCGGTGTGCACATGCCCTCACTGGAGCGGTTGGAGGCGCTGGCCGGTGTGATTGGTTTGTCGCTGGCAGAGCTGATTGGCGGCGCGTCACCGAACCGGCTGGATCAGGCCGGGCGGCAGGCGATGTTTTTTCGCACACGCGGCGGGAAAGCCTGACGCGCACGAAATAAAAGTAGTGATCTATTTGGCGAACAGCTCCGCCTGTTGCGCCAAAACTTAGAGCGTGCGAATTTTTTCCAGCAGTGCGGTGGTCGAGGTCTGATGAATGAAGGGGATGGAATGCACGCTGCCGCCCCAGCCCATGACTTCTGCGTAGCCGACGATTTTTTCCACCGGCCAGTCACCGCCCTTGACGAGAATATCCGGGTGCGTGTCGAGGATGCGGGCAAGTGGCGTGTCTTCATCGAAGCTGGTGACCAGCGACACGCATTCGAGCGCGGCGAGCAGCGCCATGCGGTCGCTGAGTGTGTTGAGCGGCCGGTCGTCGCCCTTGCCCAGACGTTTGACCGAGGCGTCAGAATTGGCGGCGACAATCAGGCTGGCACCGAGTTGGCGCGCCTGATCGAGGTAGGTGATGTGCCCGCGGTGCAGGATGTCGAAGCAGCCATTGGTGAATACCAGCGGTCGTGGCAATTGGGCGATGCGCGCGGCGAGATTGCCGGGGGCGACGATCTTGGCTTCAAAGGAAGGGGCATTCATGACGTGATTCTACTGGCTGTGGCGGCGTATCGACCGGTCGGATTGCCGTAGTTTCAGCGTCGACTTTTCGTGCTCATTACTTTGAACCCAGCGCACGCAGCAGCACGCGGAATTTTGTACCCACGCCGAGTTTTTCGTCGGCCATCGCTTCCAGAAACTCCGACAGACGCCGCGAGCGCGCCACGGCGAACAGCACCAGTCCCACAAAAATACTGGTGGCCAGCACGCCGTGGGTCAGGCGCTCGCTTGCCGTACCTTCGCCGAAAGGGATGATGTTCATGCCGAAATAACCGGTGGTGACGGTGGCGATCAGGCCGAGGATGGTGATGACGGTGAGCCGTACCACGGTGTTGTTTTGCCGCCGTTGTGTGTCGCTGTCGAGGTAGTGGCTCATTTCGCGCATTTCGTCGCGCACTTCGTCGTAGAGTGCGTCATTGCGCAGGTGGCTGGCGCACAGCCGGAATACCGATTGCACATGAGGCCGTTCTGAAATCTCATGAAACCAATAGCGGTGGGTGAAGCGCAGGAAGGTTTCAAAATTGGCGCGAATGCGACGTTTGAAACGGCGCACGGACGATTCGTGGCGGATGTCGAGATCATTCACCGCGCCGACCAGAATTTCCGAGAACACCAGTAGCGCGGCGCGGTGCAGGTGGGTAATCAGAAAGACGAGAAAATACTGGTGGCGGAACTGCGTTAATACGCCACGTTCGGAATCGGCAAAGAACGACGAGGCCGCATCGCCAACGACCGTGAGGCTGTTTCCGGTGCAGATGAAGCGCGTGCTGGGGCCCTCGGGGGCGGTGCTCCAGTAGCGATCCTGGCAGTAGCGCGATTCGAACTCGATCACGCTTGGGTCGTTGGTGGGCAGCGGTTCGCAAGGATGCAAGGTGGTGGCCAGCCCGATTCTGACCCAATCTTCACGCCGCAGCGTGCGCGGTTTTTCGAGAGCGATAAACACGGTCATCGGCATGCGGTGGTATTCAATCAGACGGAAGCGCAGATCGCCCGGTTCGTCAGAATGTGCCAGCACCAGTGGTCGCAACAGATAAGCCCAGTGGTCGGAAATGCAGGGGCTGCGATGCGCACAGACAAAGCCCAGATATTTATCGCGGTGGTCGGCGTCGGAGCGGGCGATGACGGTGCCGTCGGCACTGAGCCATTCGGCGCGATGGGCGTTGTGCAGACCCGCGCCAGACTCTTCCCAGCCCGATGGATAGGCGCGGCCGAAACGGAACAGGATGTCACGCACGGTATCAAGCGGCAGATCGTGGCCGCGCACTTCCAGATTCAGCAGCACCAGATCCAGGTCGTGAAAGAAATACAGATCGAGATGCACCACCTCCAGTTCAACCGGCGTTGCGTCCATGGTGAGCGTCAAGCGGACGCGGTCGATGTCCTTGCGGCGGAAGACGTGGATGGGTGAATTGCCGGGCTGGTCGTCGGCACTATTCTGGCGCGAGCGCCCTTCACCGTAGAGAAAGCGCTGGACGTAGGGCAGGAAGGAAACAAACTCGCGGTAGTGGCGTTCTTTGAATTCTGCCGGGTCGTCGGTGAATTCGTCGTCGATGCGCTGCCAGGGCTGGCCTTTCTGGTTGGCGTCGAAAATTTCCCAGTGGTGCCCGCTGCGCTCTGTCGATGACTTCGTGACCAGTTGCAACGGCCACACCAGATTGGCATGGAACAGGCGGACACGATGATCGCAATGTTCACTTTGGGTGGTGTCTTCAGCGGACAAACGAGTCTCCCTTGTTGGTGTTGTTTTAACAAAGACTACCACCGATTCCGTCAGGCTAGAATCGGCGACTCCTCATTCGCAGTGTGTTCCCATGTCTGATTTTTTGGCTGTTCTGCCGCAGTACTTGATGCCCAAGCAGGCGCTCACCGCGCTGGCCGGAAAAGTCGCCTCGGCGCGCTGCGGCCATTTCACGACCGAACTCATTCGCTGGTTCGTGGCGCGCTATGGTGTCAATATGACGGAAGCGGCCGAACCCGACATCGCCACCTATCCGACCTTCAATGAGTTTTTTACCCGGGAACTGAAACCCGGCGCACGACCGCTCGCGCATGCGGAGCTGATCTGCCCTGTTGATGGTGCGATCAGCCAGTTTGGTGCCATCGAGTGCGACCAGATTTTTCAGGCCAAGGGACATCGTTACTCGACCACGGCACTGCTGGGCGGCGACGCGGCATTGGCTGCCGAATTTCGGGATGGCCACTTTGCCACGCTGTATCTGAGCCCCAAGGATTACCACCGGATTCACATGCCCTGTGCGGGCCGCTTGCGGCGCATGATTTATGTGCCGGGCGCGTTGTTTTCGGTGAATCCGACCACGGCGCGCGGTGTGCCGGGATTGTTCGCGCGTAACGAGCGGGTGGTCTGCGTGTTTGATGGAACCGAGGGTGAGCAGCGCCCCTTCGTGCTGGTGCTGGTGGGTGCCACGATTGTGGGCAGCATGGCGACGGTGTGGCATGGTGTGGTGAATCCGCCGCGCCCGGGTGTCCTGCGCGATTGGGTTTATGCCGATCAGCGGATCACGCTCACTCAGGGCGCCGAGATGGGGCGCTTTCTGTTGGGCTCTACGGTGGTATTGCTGTTCCCTCCGGGGCCGCTTGACTTCAATCCTGAGTGGGCGACAACGCGGCCGGTGCGCATGGGTGAGGCGATGGCGTAGTGCCGCAGTTTCAGCGTCGACTTTACGGCCATGCCTTGAAAGGCGGGTTTGATAGG
>CAJAWW010000221.1 GCA_903946745.1 uncultured beta proteobacterium | reverse complement strand
TCGCAGGTTCGCTCACAAGCCAAAGCACACGCGATGCTTGCCGAAATGCCTCTTAACGAACTGCGGCAAGCACGTGGGTTATCGCAAAAGATGCTAGCTGAAGTGCTGCATGTTCAGCAACCTTCCATCGCCAAGATGGAAAGGCGGACAGATATGTACCTCTCGACTTTGCGTAGTCACATAGAAGCCATGGGAGGGCAGTTGGAGGTAGTCGCACGATTCCCTGATGGCGCAATCAAGATCAGCAACTTCTCGGATCTGGGCAGTAGCGCCGCAGGGTGACTTGGTCAAAACTACAAGATCGAGTCACATGTGATGATCTAGCGGCCTGCAGCGTATCGCATTTATGCCGAATGCATGTCCGCAATAGCGCCCTGAGCTGACCCTCCAGTGTTGCTGGGCTCTATGACCGCAACGGGCGCGCTGCGGTCATCCGGCCAAGCCGATGCCGAACGGCAGCAAACTGAGTGCTGCGGCCACTGGGTATGCCAGTCCCAGCAGTCGACTTTCGATCCAAAGCAGGCACAGTCACCATCAGCCCAGTTCCAACCAATTGAAGTTGCATTGAGGTTGCACCCGAGAAGTTGATTCCAACCTTGGCACTCAACCGGAGTGTGCTTCGAAATCTCCGCGATGCAACCTCGGAATGCAAATAGCCTTATTTTCTGCGTTCAGGCACGGAGCAAGAAAAATAAAACACGATCAAGCACGATCAAGCAGAGCTACGGTGGTGAGGTTTGATCTCTTTTGCTGGCCGTATTGGCGGCGAGTGATCCTGTCGATGGCGCGGCATTGCAGTCGGCGAGTAAAAATACCTTGCCGTTACGCCGGCAGGCGGTTGCTGCTGAGCGGGGTGTTTCGTCATCGTGGCCGGTGGTCGGCGATGTTGGCGTGATGAATCTTGTTGTGCCGATGTTGCCAATGGAGGGCTTGATCGGTGGGATGGGGTTTGCAACGGTGACATGACTCACGCGAACCGGCTGTGCAGATTTTGGTGCGCTATTGGGCGCAATATTGTGTGCGAGCTTTGGAGCCGGTCGGGAAGCGATTGTTCGTTTGTAGGCGGCCGTGCGAGCAGAAAGCGGAGATTGTTGCTTTTGGGTGGCTTTCTTTGGGGCGGCTTTTTTGGGGGTGACTTTCTTTTTTCCTGGCTTGATGGCGGCGCTTGCATGAGCCGGTTTTTTTGCTTTGATTCTTTTTGCTTTCGCCGGTTTGGTAAGCACCTTTTGTTTTTTTGTTGCAGATTTCGTGGCGGGTTTCGTTGCGATCTTTCGACCAGGCTTGACACCGGTTTTTGATTTTGCGGCTGCTTTGGTGGAAGTTTTGGTGGAAGTTTTGGTGAATGTTTTGTGCTTCTTGGTCGATGTTGCGGCCTGCGCTGGACAAGGTGTCGCCACGGATAGCGCGATCATGGACAACGTCAGCGCACACGCGGCGCGACGAATTCGGTGGAGCGGTTTGAATAACACGCTGGCGAGAGTCATGTCGTCATGATCCTCGCCAGTTTTATTTCAGAGACGTTGAAAAAGCAGGATTTATCCTCGTATCTTTACGTTGGGTACGTTTCTCAGGCCGCGGCCAGCGCCTGATCCAGGTCGGCGATCAGGTCGTCGATGTGCTCGATGCCGATGGACAGGCGGATCATGTCTTCGGAGACGCCAGCCTTGGTCATTTCCGCCGGGGTGAGCTGGCGGTGAGTGGTCGATGCAGGGTGGCAAGCCAGCGTTTTGCAGTCGCCGATGTTCACCAGACGTGTCACCAGTTTCAGTGCGTCCTGGAAGCGTCCGCCACCCGCCATGCCGCCTTTTACGCCGAAATTGAGAATGCCGGAGGCACGGCCGCCCATGTATTTTTTTACCAGCCCGTGATCGGCGTGATCGGTCAGTCCAGCGTAATTGACCCAGTTCACCTTGGCATGGCCCTTGAGGTAGGCGGCGATCTTCGTCGCGCTTTCGCAGATGCGATCCATACGCAGCGGCAGAGTTTCGACGCCTTGCAGAATCAGGAAGGCGTTGAACGGTGAGATCGCTGCGCCCATGTTGCGCAGCGGCACCACGCGCGCACGGCCGATGAAGGCCGCTGGCCCCAGTGCTTCCGTGTAGACCACGCCGTGATAGGAAACGTCGGGTTCGTTGAGGCGTTTGAAACGTGCCTTGTGTTCCGCCCAGGGGAACTTTCCGCTATCGACAATCATGCCACCAATGCTGTTGCCGTGTCCGCCGATATATTTGGTCAGCGAATGCACCACGATGTCGGCACCGTGCTCGATGGGGCGGCACAGGTAGGGCGAGGGCACCGTGTTGTCCACGATCAGCGGAATGCCATGCTTGTGTGCGATGGCGGCGAGTGGCTCGAAATCAGTGATGTTGCCCAAGGGATTGCCGATCGATTCGCAATAAATTGCCTTGGTTTTTGCATCGATCAGCTTCTCGAACGAAGCCGGATCGCGGTAATCGGCGAAGCGCACTTCAATGCCGAATTGCGGCAGTGTGTGGGCGAACAGGTTGTAGGTGCCACCGTAGAGCGTTGCGGCCGAGACGATGTTGTCGCCGGCCTCGGCGATGGTCTGGATCGCATAGGTGATCGCCGACTGCCCGGAGGCTACCGCCAACCCCGCAATGCCGCCTTCCATGGCGGCGACGCGCTTTTCCAGAACATCTTGCGTCGGGTTCATGATGCGCGTGTAAATGTTGCCGGCCACCTTGAGGTCAAACAGGTCGGCACCGTGCTGGGTGCTGTCGAAGGCGTAGGAAGTGGTCTGGTAGATGGGTACCGCCACGGCCTTGGTGGTCGGGTCTGGGCTGTAGCCGCCATGGACGGCGATGGTTTCGAGTTTCATCGGTGACTTCCTTCGGACGGGGAAAAACGGCAGTATAGACGTCTCGATGACGACTTTGCGATGCAAATCTGATCGCTGCCAATCATGAAAAATGCTCTGTTTTTGTTATTGTTGTGGTGTAGCTTTGCCATCGCGCAGCCTCTTGAAATTATCTCGTTGCGCCACCGCACCGCCGCGCAGATGCTGCCGGTGCTGCAGCCTTTTGTCGAAGCGGGCGGTGCGCTCACCGGCGTCAATGACAAGCTGTTTTTGCGTGCTTCGGCACGCAATCAGGCCGAGATACGCACGCTGCTGCAGGAACTGGACACGCCGCTGCGCCGCCTCATGATTAGCTTGCGCCAGGCGGGCGAGGGCGAGTCGGATGCGGCGGGGGCGGGTGTTCGTGGCACGGTGCGCATCGAAAACGGAAAAGTCGACGCTGGGGGTACGGCACGGGTGTATTCATCCGACCGGCGTCAGACGCGCAGCATCAATCAGCAGGTGCAGACCCTTGATGGCAGTCGCGCTTCGATCATGGTTGGAACCTCCTTCCTGATTCCGCTGCGGCAGATGGTGTTGACGCCTGCCGGCGCAGTGGTTTCGGACGTGCTGGTGGAGCGTGATATTGGGAGCGGTTTCTATGCGTTGCCGCGACTGAGTGACAATCATGTCACGATCGAGATCAGCCCCTTCGACGATACGATCAGCGGGGGGAGTGCAGGGCAGGGCGATGGAGTCGTGCAGCGAGCGCGACTCGTCACCACCGTCAGCGGGCGCTTAGGCGAGTGGATTGAGCTCGGTGGCGCAACCAGTTCGGACAGTGCTACGGGGAGCGGCACCGTGCATTACAGCACCCGTTCGGCGTCCCGTCAGCGTCGACTTTTGCTCAAGGTGGATGAGATACCGTAGTGCTGTATGTAGTGTTGTACGTTGCCGCAGCATGGTTTCGGCAGTACCTGCACGGTAATTTTCTTCATGTACCGCTTGCCGTTCACTCTGGAATACAATCAGTGTTCCGATTGTTACCGATATTGTTACCGATATTTTTACCGTTACTGTTACGACATCTTGGAGAGCGTCATGTCCGACAAAAAATACCGCTTGGTGACCCGCAGTGATTTTGATGGCCTCGTCTGCGCCGTCCTGCTCAATGAACTTGGATTGATCGACGATATCAAGTTCGTTCATCCGAAAGACATGCAGGATGGAAAGGTTGAGATTTCAGACCGCGACATCACCACCAATCTGCCGTTCGTTCCGGGCGTGCATCTCGCATTCGATCATCATCTGTCGGAAACATTCCGCAATCCGGGTGAGCGCCCCAATCACATCATTTATCCGGATGCGCCCTCGGCGGCGCGTGTGGTGTTCGAACATTACGGTGGAAAGACACGTTTCCCGGCGGCCTTCACCGACATGATGATCGCGGTCGACAAGGCTGACTCGGCGCAGTTTTCGCGCGACGAAGTGCTTGAACCGAAAGATTGGGTGCTACTCAATTACCTGATGGATTCGCGCACGGGTCTGGGTCGTTTCCGTGAGTTCCGCGTCAGCAATTACCAGTTGATGATGGATCTGATCGAGTACTGTCGCAATCACGGCATTGACGACATTCTTGCCCTGCCTGACGTCAAGGAGCGTGTTGAACTGTATTTCGAGCACGCAGAAAAAGCCAAGGATCAAATCAAGCGTTGTTCCACTATTCACAAGAACCTTGTAGTGCTTGATTTGCGCAACGAGGAAACTATCTTTGCGGCGAATCGCTTCGTGATTTACGCAATGTACCCGGACACCAATATTTCCATCCATGTGCTTTGGGGCGTGCAGAAGCAGAACACGGTTTTTGCCACCGGCAAGTCCATCATCAATCGTTCTTCGATGACCAATGTGGGTGAGTTGATGTTGGCCTATAACGGTGGTGGTCACGAAAACGCCGGCACCTGCCAGATCGAGAACGACAAGGCCGCCGCGGTGTTGCAGGAACTGATTACCAAGATCAACGCGGACGGTTGATTGCATGCCGCCCCTGACTGCTGATGTCCGCAGGCAGGGGCAGGATCTTCTCGACTTCATAGACGCCAGTCCGAGTCCCTGGCATGCGGCACAAACCGCCGGACAGCGCTTGCTTGCCGGCGGTTTTGTTCGTCTGGAGGAGGGTGAGCGCTGGCAATTAAGTGCCGGTGGCCGCTATTTTGTGGTGCGTGGCGGCGCGTCGCTCATTGCGTTTGTCATCGGGAACGTGTCCATGGCCGAAGCGGGCTTGCGGATGGTTGGCGCACATACCGATTCGCCGGGCTTGCGCCTGAAGCCACAGGCCGCACACGATCGTGACGGTGTTCGCCGGCTGGGTGTTGAGGTCTATGGCGGCCCGATTCTCGCCAGCTTTGCCGACCGTGATCTGAGTCTCGCCGGGCGCGTGAATGTTCGCGTTGCTGCCGGTTTTGATTCTCGCTTGCTACGCTTCGAGCAACCGTTGTTGAGGCTGCCGAATCTGGCCATTCACATGAATCGCGAAGTGAATGAAACGGGTTTGAAGTTCAACAAACAGTCCGAACTGCCTCTGTTGCTAGGCATGGCCGGCGGTCTTCCTGATGCGGATGAGGCCTTTCGTCGATTGTTGGGCGATGCGCTGCAGGTGGATGCCGCCGATGTGTTGAACTGGGAACTGAATGTCTTTGATACCCAGAAGGGGTGTTTCTGGGGCGCTGACCAAGAGTTTATTGCCGATAGCCAGTTGGATAATCTGGCGTCCTGTCACGCCGGACTGACGGCCTTACTCGCTGTTGCTAACGCCGTTACTGAGGTTGCGGCAACCTGCTTGTGTGCGCTGTTTGACCATGAAGAAGTCGGTAGCGAAAGTGCTGCGGGTGCGGGGGGCAGTTTTGTTTCTGATGTTATCCAGCGCATTGCGGTCAGCACCGGTCTTGACGAAGAGGCGCGTCGCTGTGCTTTGGCGCGCAGTTTTTTCATCAGTGCTGACATGGCGCATGCCTGGCATCCAAATTTTCCTGCGGCCTACGAGCCGGGTCATCGGGTGTTGGTGAATCAGGGGCCGGTCATCAAGAGCAATGCCAATCAGCGTTACAGCACGGGTGCCGACACGGCTGCCCGTTTCATCGGGTTGTGCGAACGTGCCGGTGTGCCATATCAGCAGTATGTTCATCGTACGGATCTGGGGTGTGGCAGCACAATCGGCCCGATTGTTGCTGCGCGCCTGGGGGTTGCCAGTGTCGATGTCGGTGCGCCGATGTGGGCCATGCACAGTCTGCGCGAAAGCGCCGGAGCACTCGATCACGATTACATCACGAAGGTGTTGAAAGCATCATTCGAGAGTTAATTTGGCATTGACTGTGTCGAAAGTGTTGCGGCGACCGGGTCAGTTGCACCAGATTTGAACAGTTTGTGTGCGACCTGAAGCACTCTTGTGTCACGCGCCGGTGTCACCCACTGACCTGCACGAGGGGGTTCGGCGTGCTGTCTTGCTCAAAAACATGCTGGCATGAAGCGTGCTTTTACTCAGGTGCAAGTGTTTTCCTCCGGTTGTATATTCAGCCCGCCACCTTCATGGTTGCGGGCTTTTTTTTACCTTTTTTTACCGGTGGTTCAGTGCGAGGATGTTGCCCGGTAGTTCTTTGCAAAAACGGCCACATGATCGTCCAGCCAGGTGCTGAGGAAGTCGATGGTCTCCATCGAGACGTCTCCGTGTATCGATTTAACCTGAATCTCGATGAGTTTGTAACGGAATTGCTGATGGTCTTGCAGGTGCTGTTGCAGATCAGGCGATTTCTGTGCGCGGAGCAAGGTCTCTTCGCTCGTAAAGTGATCCGAGACGTGATGTTTGAGTCGGGTGAGCGTATAGACCGTAAACAGTGTCCGGTTTTCAAGCATCGCCCGCTTCAGGTCACCCAGGCAATCCAGTAACGCGCGATGCTCGGCATCAATGGCGTCATTTCCGGTGGCAATCTTGGCTGTCCACTTCATAATGTGAATACGTTATCACATCTTCCTGAGTGACGGTTTTTCTCCGCTGACGATTCCGGAAAAAGTTTCTCGATGCTGCATATTCTTGTTGCCAACCGGTTTGAATCCTTGCAAAACGCATTGCACGAGAATCTTGCGCATGCGCCGGCTTCGCCTTTCGCTGCGCAGCAGATCATCATTCCCAGTGCGGCGATCAAGCGTGCGTTGACGCTGGGTGTCTCGCGTCACCTTGGCATCTGTGCGAACGTGCAGTTTTCATTTTTGGCGCAGTGGTTGTGGCGTCAGATCGCGCAGGTGCTGCCGCAGGTGGCCGCAGAATCACCGTTTGCCGCACCGGTTCTGGCGTGGCGGGTCTTTGCACTTTTGCAGGACACCGCCTTCGTCGCAGCGCATCCACGTCTTGCCCGTTATCTGCAACAGGCCAGCCCGGTGATGACGTATGACCTTGCTGTGCGCATCGCCCTGCAGTTCGAGCAGTATCTGACCTATCGTCCCGACTGGTTGGCGGCATGGTCCTCCGGTAGGATGACAAAAGTTTCCGCTGCCACGCCGCATGCCGATGAGGCATGGCAAGCCGCGCTGTGGCAGCGTATCGCGAAAGATCTCGGTGCCGAGCAGGAGCATCCTGCGGCAGGTTTTTTGCGCATCATGGCGACGCTGGGGCCAGACGCGCAACGCCGCACTGGCTTGCCGGAAACCGCAGATATTTTTTGTCTGCCCACAATTCCCCCGTTGTATATCGATCTGCTGCGCCAACTTGGACGCTGGATCGATCTGCGGCTGTATCTGCTGAATCCTTGCCAGGAATACTGGTTCGAGATCGTCGACCGGCGTCGGCTCAGTTATCTCGCTGCGCGCGGTGATGTTGATTATCACGAAGTGGGAAATCGCCTGCTGGCCAACTGGGGCAAGCAGACGCAGGCGTTGATGGATCTGGTACTGGCCGATGCGCTTGTCGATGGTGTCGATGGTGTCGACGGTGCCGGTGGCGTGGTTGCGGATGCCGTGTTCCAAGAAAATGATGCCAGCACGCTGCTCGGCCGTTTGCAGAATGCCATCCTTGCGCTGGAGGAATTGCCCGCCCACGGCGCGGATGGTGCAATGGCAGACCGCAGCATCGAAGTGCATGTCTGCCATTCGCTGACGCGCGAGCTTGAGGTGCTGCACGATCAGTTGCTGGCACTGTTTGCCGGTCAAAATCCGCCGCAGCCGGCCGAGATATTGGTGGTCACGCCGGATATTGAAGCGGCCGCACCGCTCATCGATGCCGTATTCGGCAACGTGCCGCAGGCGCGTGCTATTCCGTTTGCCATCACCGGGCGTGCGCGTAGCCGGCTGAACGCACCGGCGCAGGCGCTCTGTGCGCTGCTTGATCTGCTGGCATCGCGTTTTGCTGCCAGTGCCGTGTTTGAACTGCTGCAGCAGCCGATCATGGCGCGGCGTCTGGGTTTTGGCGTATCGGAACTCGAACGGGTTCGTGACTGGATCGATGCTGCCGGCATTCGTTGGGGGTTGGATGGGGCGCATCGCGCGAGCCATGATCTGCCGGCGTTTGAGCAGTACAGCATCGATGATGGTCTGCAACGGCTTTTTTTGGGCTACGCACTGCCCGATCACGTCGCTGCCCCCTGGCAGGGGCGTCTGCCTGCTGGTCACGCCGAAGGTGGCGAGGCCGTTCTGCTGGGTGTGTTTGCCGAGGTGCTGGGGCGGCTCGCCGCCTTGCAACGCGAGTTTGCTGCGCCAAAATCTGCGGCCGGCTGGCGCGAGGCGCTGCTGCGCGTGATGGATGTTTTTTTTGCGCCGGATGAGGATGAACTTGACGATGTGCGCGAACTGCGCGAAATACTGGGAGAGCTGCACGACAACATGGTGCGTGGCGGTGTGACCGAGGCTTCTGCGGTACTGCCGCTGGACGTGGTGCGTGTCGCGCTGGATGCGTTGCTTGACGACCCCGCACGCGGTGGCGTGCCCACCGGAGCGGTGACGTTTTCTTCCATGAGCAGTCTGCGCGCAATTCCCTACCGGATCATCTGCGTGATCGGCCTCGATGATGGTGCCTTTCCATCCCGCGTTGCGCCCTCTGAATTTGATCTGATGCTGTTGCAGCCACGGCGCGGCGACCGCCAGCGGCGCATCGACGAGCGCAATCTTTTCCTTGATTTGCTGCTGGCCGCACGCGAGCGTTTTTATCTCAGCTATAGCGGTCGCAGCATTCGTGACAATGCTGTACTGCCCCCCTCAATCCTGATTTCTGAATTGCTGGATGTGCTGGCGCTGCCCAATTCTGCAGCCCGCAAACGGCTCGTCATCGAGCATCCGTTGCAGCCGTTTTCACCGGATTGTTTTGATGTCGATGCAGATCTTTCCATGCGCAGTTTTCATCACGAATACTGCGAGGCTTTGCAGCGTGGGCGGGCGCGCGGGGCGGCATTTTTTGTGGGTGCGCTGACAGCACCAGAACCGGCATGGCGTGATGTGAGTCTGGACTCGCTCATCCAATTCTTCCGCCAGCCTTCGCGCTTTTTGTTGCGTGATCGTCTTGGTATCGCGTTGCGTCGTGCCGAAGAAGATTTGAATGATGAAGAACCCTTCCTGCCAGATTTTGGTGGGCGACAAGCACTGGCCGAACGGTTGTTACCCTTGCTGACGAACGGCAGCGACTGTAGCGCCGAGGCACTGCGCGCACAGGCGCTCGCTGGTGTCGAGTATCCGCCGGGCGCGCTGGGTCGGCTTAGTCTGGAAAGCGAGCTGGCAACGCTGATGCAATTTGCCGCAGAAGTTGCACGGCATGGCGCGTCACCGTTATTACCTGCATGGCATGGTGCAGTCGAGTTCGAACTTGGCGAGCCTGGAGAATGTTGGCGGCTTAGTGGTGCCTTTAGTGATCTGCGCGCTGAGGGCTTGGTGCGCCATCGCTATGACGACACGCGCGCCGTCGATTATCTCAGTGGCTGGATCGCGCACCTGTTTTTGTGCGCGACCGGTTCTGTGGGTTCATCATTTCAGACACGCTGGTTGTCGCGCAATGGCAGCTATCTACTGCATCCTTGCCCTGCGGCGAGAGAAACCTTGCAGGCACTGCTCGTGCTCTATCGCCGGGGCTTGCGTGAGCCGCTGCACTTTTTTCCGAAGTCGGCCTGGAAATACATCGCCAGCAAAGAAAATTTATCTCAGGCACGCAGCACCTGGCACAGCACGCGTGAGCGTCCGTGGGGCGAATGCGAAGATGCCTATTACAAGCTGGCCTTGCGTGGCAAATTCGATCTCGCCGATCCCGCCGATCCCATTGATGCGACCTTCGCAGACTGCGCG
>CAJAWW010000220.1 GCA_903946745.1 uncultured beta proteobacterium | reverse complement strand
GCTGATCGCCTCGGAGCCGGACATTTCACGCGTGCCGGTAATGATCGACTCGTCGAAATGGGAGATTATCGAAGCCGGCCTCAAGTGCATTCAGGGCAAGGGCATCGTCAATTCGATCTCGATGAAAGAGGGCGAAGCCGCCTTCCTGCATTACGCCAAACTGGCTCTGCGCTATGGCGCGGCAGTCGTCGTCATGGCCTTTGACGAAGCCGGGCAGGCCGATACCTACGCGCGCAAAACCGAAATCTGCAAACGCGCCTACGCCCTGCTGGTGGCCGATGGTTTTCCAGCCGAAGATATTGTCTTCGACCCGAACATTTTTGCCATTGCCACCGGCATACCTGAGCACGACAACTACGCCGTCGACTTCATCAATGCGGTGCGCTGGATCAAACAAAATCTGCCGCACGCGCACAGCTCCGGTGGCGTGTCCAACGTGTCGTTTTCGTTCCGTGGCAACGACGCCATGCGCGAGGCGATTCACACCGTATTCCTGTATCACGCAGTCAAGGCCGGGCTGACCATGGGCATCGTCAACGCAGGCCAGCTGGGCGTGTATGACGATCTCACATCCGAATTGCGCGACGCGGTTGAGGATGTCGTACTTAATCGAAAGCCCGCTCATGGGAAAAATGCAGGCGACACGCTGATCGAGCTGGCAACGCGGGTCAAAGGTGCCGCGAAGGAGCAAGTGGTTGACCTTGCGTGGCGCGAATGGCCGGTCGGCAAGCGTCTCGAACACGCCATGGTCAAGGGCATCACCGACCATGTGGTGGCCGACACCGAAGAATGCCGCGCCGCATTGTTTGCCGAAGGCAAGCCGCCGCTCGCGGTGATTGAAGGGCCGTTGATGAATGGCATGAACGTGGTCGGCGACCTGTTCGGCGCGGGCAAAATGTTCCTGCCACAGGTGGTGAAATCGGCGCGCGTGATGAAGCAGGCGGTCGCGCATCTGATCCCCTACATCGAGGAAGAAAAGCGCCGCACCGGTTCGGCCGCCAAGGGACGCATCATCATGGCAACAGTCAAGGGCGACGTGCATGACATCGGCAAAAACATTGTCGGCGTGGTGCTCGGCTGCAACGGCTACGATGTGATCGATCTGGGTGTGATGGTGCCGGCCGACAAAATTTTGCAGGCGGCAAAAGAGCACGGCGCGCAGGCCATCGGGCTGTCCGGTCTCATCACCCCTTCGCTGGAAGAAATGAGCCACTTCGCCGCCGAGATGCAGCGCCAGGGCTTCACCCAGCCGCTCTTGATTGGTGGTGCCACCACCAGCCGCGCCCACACTGCCATCAAAATTGCGCCCAATTATTCCGGCCCCGTGGTCTATGTGCCGGATGCCTCGCGCGCCGTGGGCGTGGTCACCAAGCTGCTCTCGGAAGGCATGCGCGACGACTACGTTGCCGAAATTGCCGCCGACTACGACAAGGTGCGCGCCCAGCACGCCAGCAAAAAAGGTGTCGCGCTGGTGTCGATCGAGGCTGCGCGCGCCAACCGCAGCAAACTGCAATACACGCCGATCAAGCCGCAGCAACCGGGCATCACCGTGCTGCGCGAACTTGATCTGGCCGCGCTGGTCGAGTACATCGACTGGGGGCCTTTCTTCCAGACCTGGGATCTGGCCGGCAGTTACCCCAAACTGCTTGACGATGCCGTGGTGGGCGAGGCGGCACGCAATGTGTTTGCCGATGGCCGCGCCATGCTCACGCAACTGATCGCTGAAAAGTGGCTCACCGCCAACGCCGTATTCGGCTTGTTTGAAGTGCAGCGCCGGGGTGACGATATCGACTTTCTCGATGCCAACGAAAACGTGCGCATGACCTGGTGCGGGCTGCGCCAGCAGCAGGAACGCCCGGACGGCAAGCCGCAGCAGTGCCTGGCCGATTTCGTCGCCGAGCACCATGATTATGCCGGCGCGTTTGCTGTCACGGCTGGCCTCGGCATTGAAACCAAGCTCGCCGAATTCGCCGCCCAGCATGACGACTATCATTCCATCATGCTCAAATCGCTGGCCGACCGGCTGGCCGAAGCGGCCGCCGAATGGCTGCACGCGCAGGTGCGGCGGAAATACTGGGGCTACGCAGCCTCAGAACATCTTGACAACGCCGAACTGATTGCCGAGCACTATTGCGGCATCCGCCCCGCGCCCGGCTACCCGGCCTGCCCCGACCACACCGTGAAGGGTGCGCTGTTTGCCTTACTCGATGCGCCCGGCAACGCCGACATGGGGCTGACTGAAAGTTACGCCATGACCCCGGCAGCCTCAGTCGCCGGCTTTTATCTGGCGCACCCCGAGGCGCAGTATTTTGCGGTAGGCAAAATCGGCCGCGACCAGTTGCAAGACTGGGCGCAACGCAGCGGCATGACGCTCGCTGAAGCCGAACGCTGGCTGGCACCGCTGCTGCCATGATGCAAAGGGCATTTTGTACATTTCCTGTATCCTGTGTCTGAACTGTCGCTAACGGAGTCGCAATGAGCAACGATTTGCAGCGCGGTACCACCGCCCACACCCCCGACCTGGACTGGAGCCAGGTGCGTGAAACCATCCTGATGCTGGAACTGGCCGCCGGACAAGTCGACGCAGCGATGCGCGACTCCAATAACTCTGTCAGCGTGTTGACCGATACCTTCACCTCGATTGTTGACACCCTGCAAGGCATCGAGGGGCATCTTGGTTCTCTGACCGATGAGGGCCAGAAAGCAGAAATCCTGAATCACACGCATCAGGCCACGATGAAGGTGCATCAGGCCGTCATCGCCTTCCAGTTTTACGACAAACTGGCGCAACGTCTCGACCATGTCTGCCAAAGTTTGAACGGGCTGTCGTCCATCGTCAGCGACCAGAAGCGGCTCTATAGTCCGGGTGAATGGACTGCGCTGCAAAAGCAGATCAGCGCAAAATACACCATGGTCGAAGAACGCCAGATGTTCGACGCCGTCATGGCCGGAAAATCAGTCAAAGAAGCGCTCGAAGACTACATGGAAGTGCGCATGAAAGAAGTCGAACAAAGCGGCGGGGATATTGAGCTGTTCTAATCGAGCTGTTTTAAGCCAAACGCGTTACTTTCCCTGATACGTGGGGCGTCTTTTTTCCTTGAACGACCGGATTCCCTCGGCGTAGTCATCGCTGTCATACACAATGCGGCGCATGCCCTGCACCTTTTCGAAGCCACGCGGGCTGACCGGCTTGGCACCGGCAAGCACCCGCAGTTGTTCTTTCATGACGGCAATGCTCAACGGTGCATTGGCGACAATGGTATCCGCCATTCCGTAGGTGAATTCCGCCAGCGTTTCGCGCGGCACCACATGATTGACCATGCCGATGCGCTCGGCACGTTCTGCGGTAATGGGTGCAGCCGTAAATGCCAGTTCCTTGACAATGCGCAGGCCGGCCGCACTCATGAAGGTCATCATGCCACTCATGTTATAGGGCACGCCGAGGCGCGCCGGCGTGAAAGCAAACGTAGCCTCCGGCGTGGAAATGACAATGTCGCAGGCCAGCATGGTCTCGACCGCACCGCCCCAGACCGTGCCTTCAATCATCGCAATCACCGGTGCCGGATGCGACTCAATGGTGCGCACCAGATTGCGCAGCGGATCGTCCCAGCCCAGCGGGTCGCGCCGCCCCTCGGGCAATTCACCGACATCATGGCCGGCCGACCAAACCTTGGCACCCGGTTGCGCGCGCAGCACCACCGCACGGATTTTCTGTTCGCGGAAATCCGTCAAGGCGTCGATCAGCCCACCGATCAATTCATGGCTGAGCGCGTTATGTTTTTTGCCATGATTCAGAATGATCGTACCGACCATACCGTCAACATTGGTTTCAATCAGATTCATGCCGCGCCGTCTCCTGTTACACGCCCCAAACAACGGGTTTTTTCTTCTTCAGCGACCACTCCAGCAACTCCAGCAACGGTGCGGCGCGCTGGGTGAGACTCACATAGGGGCGTTTCACGCCGCCTTCGCCGATCTCGAATTGCGGGCGGTCTTCTTCGCGCAACTCGGCGCGCTGCTGTTTGTCGGCTTCAATCGCCGCACGTAATCCGGCAATGGCGTCGGGCAATTGTTCGACCGTGACAATTCCCTTGGCATCGGCTTCCTTGCCCATGAACGTCATCATGCGGTGCGCGACGTCGCCGAACATAATGACGTCGCCCGCGGCGGCTGACTTGAAAATGACGATCATTCTTAAAACCTCAGTTTAACCACGGGGCACACGGGGAGCACGGGGAAATTCAATGCATTGCAGCGTGCTTCTGACTCACCCGATGAGTTATGTTTTCCCCTGTGTTCCCCGTGTCCCCCGTGGTCAACTGCCTTTTCTAGATTCATAATTCGTGCTCCCCAAGCCAGTCGAGAATCTGTTGCGCGGGTTTTTTCCAGTCGCGCTCCAGCATCAGGCCGTGACCCATGCCGGGGAAAATGGTGGCTTCGGTGTTCAGGCTGCGCGCCGTCATCTCGACCAGTGAGGATGGAATCAGATGATCGAATTCCGCACCTTGCACCAGCACCGGCATGTCACGCAGGCGCGACGGATGCGGCAGATTGAACAGTGTCATATCCCAGATGGCGCGATGCGATTCGCGCTGCGTCAGCTGGCTGAAGCGTGCCAGATCATCGACGGCCACGGGCTGTGCGAACAGGGCATCGCGCAGGGTTTCGATGCTTGCACCGGAACCGCCCATCATGCTGTTGAGATCATTCATCAAAGACGGCTTGCTGAACATCATGCTGACGGCTGAGGCCATCAAACCCTGCGGTGGCACCGAACACATCAGCACGGCAGCGGCTGCGGCGTGTTGCTCAAGATATTTCTGCACCACGAAGCCGCCCATCGAATGACCGATCAGCACCGGCTGAACCGCAAACTTTTCGGCAACCTCGTACACATCATTGACGTAATCGAGAATCGACAGCGAATCGAGATTGTGCCGCCCGCGCGATGCACCGTGACCAGAGAGGCTGACAGCGTGGCTGTCATAGCCGGCGGCGGCGAAGAAGCCAAGAAAGTTTTCTGCCCAGCACCATGCGCCGGTGTAAGCACCGTGCACAAACAGCAGAGGAGTCGGGCGCCGCTTGGCGGGCGTCGACTTTTTTGACAACACTTCCAGTGTGACGGTGTTCGCACGGGTCATTTTGACGACACCATCATGGTCGGAACAAGGTCGGAAAGAGGGCGATTCTAACCCGCGCGCAGCGCTTCAATCCGCGCCGTACGAATGTTTTCGGCAATGCGTAACGGATCATCTGTCACCGGTGTGGCGCGGGCAATGGCACCTGCGTCAACGCGCTGTACGGCCGCCAGTGCAGAGCGCCACATCGCGGCGGCAGTGTATTCGCGCTGCTGCCAACCCAGCCGGCCACGATAATCCGCTTCGCACGCCAACAGGATGTGGGCAAAACGTTCCGGGCGGCGCAGTGCGTCGCAGGCTTCCAGTACTTTCAGCCGGGTGTCAGGACGCAGTTCATCCACGCGGTGCATGTCGCCGTGATAGCGCGCCACCAGCCGCGCCACATCGCGGCAGTCGGCGGGCACCCGCAGGCGGTCGCACAGGGGTAGCAGCAGTTCGACACTTTTGGCTTCGTGACCGTGATGGCGCGGCAGCACATGCGCAGGTGTCACGGCTTTGCCCAGGTCATGGGTCAGCGCGGCAAAGCGCGCCGGCAACGGTGCAAAAAGCTGCGCGGCCATGTCCACCACCATCATCACATGCACGCCGGTATCAATCTCGGGATGATAGTCGGCACGCTGCGACACACCCCACAGCGCGGCAACTTCGGGCAGCAGACGCTGCAATGCGCCGCATTCGCGCAGCAGCACGAACATGCGCGAGGGCTGCGCTTCCATCAGGCCGCGCGAAAGTTCCTGCCACACGCGTTCTGGCACCAGCGCGTCGACTTCGCCTGCTGCGACCATCTGACGCATTAGCGCCAGCGTTTCCGGAGCAACGGAAAAATCCGTGAAGCGGGCAGAAAAACGTGCCACACGCAGAATACGTACCGGGTCTTCGGCAAACGCCGGCGAGACATGACGCAACACTTTCGCCGCCAGATCGGCGCGGCCGTGATGCGGATCGACCAGCGCACCATGTTCATCTTTGGCGATGGCATTGATGGTCAGATCGCGACGCAGCAGATCGTCTTCGAGTGTGACTTCCGGCGCGGCATGAAAAGCGAAACCGGCATAACCGGGCGCGGTTTTGCGTTCAGTGCGGGCCAGCGCATATTCCTCATGCGTGTGCGGATGCAGAAACACCGGAAAATCGCGCCCGACCGGCCGAAAACCTTGTGCCTGCATGGCTTCCAGCGTGGCACCGACCACCACCCAGTCACGGTCAATAACGGGCAAGCCGAGCAATTCATCGCGAACGGCACCGCCGACGGCGTAAATTTTCATGCGGTGATGCGCTAGCGCAGATAGCCGGGGGCGATGGCTTCGAGCGGGCTGGGCTCGCGGCCAAAAGGAAAGCCGCAGTTCGTGTCGCAGACGTTGGCGACTTGCATCGAGCGGATATTGTCGCGGGTCATCGGGCCATTGGGCACGAATTCCATCGCCCAGGCCTGCAACCAGCTGATGGCATCGGGCAAGCCCAGCACCCGGCGCGGGTGGCCGGCCGTCGCAGCAGCGTAAGCCACCAGCTCACGCAAACGATATTGCCGTGGGCCGCACAGATCGTAGGTCTGCCCCACGCTTTGCGGGCGGATGAGGCTGGCGACTACCGTGGCGGCGACATCTTCGACCCACACCGGCTGAAAGCGTGCCTCCGGGCAGGCGAGCGGGAAAAACGGTGCAATTTTTGCCAGCTTCGCAAACAGCGTCAGGAACGAGTCGCCCTGACCGAAAATGACCGAGGGGCGGAAAATCGTCAGATCCAGCCCCGCAGCCTGTAGCGCAGCTTCGCCAGCAGCCTTGGAACGCAAGTAGTCGGAGGGCGCGTCGCTTGCAGCCTTCAAGGCCGACACATGCAGCACGCGGCGCACGCCGGCCGTCTGTGCGGCCTGCGCAATTTTTTGCGGCAAATCCACATGCGCGCGCTGAAAATTGCCGCGCAGGATGCCCACCAGACTAATGACAGCATCTTGCCCGCGCATCAAACGCGCAAGCGTTGCGGCATCCTGCACATCGGCTTCGACAACGTGTGCATTCGGCAGCACGGCAAGATGTTTGGCACGTTCGCGTCGCCGCGTCGGCAAGGTGAGTGAATAGTCGACGCTGGACAGACGGTGCGCCAACTGACACGCAATGGCACTTCCCAGAAACCCGGTGCCACCAATGAGCAGAATTTTTTTCATGGCAGTTCATCCACCCCGGCCTCACCCTGCCCGCGCGCTCGGATGGTGCCCAGCCGCGCCTTCAGCGACTGTGGTTTGTTTTCGAACAGGGTGTTGTAATACACCGCGTTGCTCATGACTTTTTTCACATAGTCGCGCGTTTCACTGAACGGAATGGTCTCGGCGTAAATTGCCCCTTCCAGCGACCGGTCACCACGCCAGCGCCGCGCCCGGCCGGGGCCGGCGTTGTAGGCGGCCGAGGCCAGCACCGGATGATTGTCGAGCGAATCGAGCACCATCTTCATGTAATGGGTGCCCAGCGTGACATTCACATCCATGTCGGTCACCTTGCCCTGATGAAAGCCCTGCATATTGATCTTTTTCGCCACCCATTTAGCCGTGGCGGGCATCAATTGCATCAGGCCTTTGGCACCCACCGTAGATTTTGCGTCCATGATGAAGCGCGACTCCTGCCGCATCAGGCCATACACCCAGCCATGATCGAGCGACAATTCGGAGGCTTTTGGCGATACCGATTCACGAAACGGTGCAATGTAGCGCAGGCTGTAATCGTGCTGCACCAAGGTGCGGTCAGCGGTATTGATGGCGCGATCCCAGATCTGTTTCTGGCGCGCAAAATCGGCGGCGGCCAGCAGCTGGCGGTCGTCCATACCGCGCAGGCTGAACACCCATTCACGCACGCCCTCGACTCGCATATCGAGACGAAACAGCGCCAGTGCGCGCTGCAACCCGGCATGTTCTCCGGCAGCGATTGTTTCCTCGCGGGTCGGTAGGGCCGCGCGCGGCGGCACGCTGATGGGGCGACCAAGCTCTTCGTCAGCAAGATTGCCATAAAAATTTGGCTGGCCACTGATGCGAATGAAGAGTGGCTTCGCCTCTTCTGCCTTGCCCTGCGCCGCCAGCGCACGCGCCTGCCAGTAGGTCCAGTCGGGCTGTGCTGCCAGCGCGGGCGGCATCGCTGCAATGACGCGCCGCACGGTGCTCCAGTCATGCACGCGCAACGCAGCGCGCACACGCCATGCGAGCTGTTCTTCGCCGAGCACGGTATCGGCGGATTTTTCAAACCACGGCAAGGCCTCCGGTTGGTGCCGCAAGGCCGCCTGCCAGGCCAGTTGTCCCCAGGCATAGGCACGTTCTTCGGCAGCAAATTTTTCTTCAATCCGGACAAAGCGCTTGGCGGCTTCCTGCGGGTCGCTGCGTGCCAGGCGCTGCACGGCGAACAACATCACCTCGCGTCCGCCGCGGGTTGCCGCAAAATCAGCGCGCGACTTGTCCAGATAGCGCGCCGGATTTTGCGCGATCGATTCCAGTAATTGTCCGCCAAAGCCCTCACCGGCCGGCAGATAACCCGCAGCCGAACGCGCCGCGCCGACCCGCTTGGCCTCCAGCAGACGACGCACCCGCTGCCAGACCTCTTCGACTGTCAGATTACCAGCGGCAACCAGTTGATCGACCAGCACTTCGCACGATCGCGCCAGATCCTGACCGCTGATCCACAACGGACGCACCAGTTCAGGCGTACGACGCCCCTGTGCGGCATAGCAGTTGATTTCGGCATCAGGCAGCGCCAGCGCCGGCAATTCGCGCTGAAAAGCCTCCCAGTCTTGCTGCTGACCCAGCGCACGCAACCAATCGCCCCGCAGCTTTTCGGCGGTATACGCACCGGGATGGCGACCAAGATAATCGGCAACGCCGCTGGTATCCCCGTCTTCCAGTTTCTGACGCAATTGCCAGTATTCGGCCCAGGCCTGCAACGGATGATTTTTCAGTGCCTCGACCTGCCGGCTCAAACGTACCCGCTCGCCATTACGATAAGCCTCACGGGCAGAAAGAAATGCGGCATCGCCAGAATTGGCAAAAGTCGACGACGAAGACACGGTGCCCGCGGCCAGCAAAGCAGCGATGCAAACGAATTTAATGCGTAAAAATAGAGGGTTGGCGTTATAGTTCATCAATTTCAAGGCTTCGGTTAAGCGATTTTGCGTTCATCATTGCGTTCATCTGACATTAGCACATGACTACCGCACCTTCTTCGGCCGAACACACTGCCGAATCATCCGCTGTTCGCACAGCGCTGCGCAACGAAAAGCTGGCGGCGCGCATGGCACTGGACGCCACACGTCACACCACGCTCGGCGCACAGGTGGCCATTCATCTTGACGCACTGCTTGCCACTCATCCACCGCAGACACTGGCATTTTGCGCCCCCATTCACAATGAATTCGATGCCCGTCCGCTGGTTGCCAAGCTTATCGCGCAGGGCTGGCACGCCGCCATGCCCGTCGTGGAAGCGCCCGCAACGCCCATGCGCTTCCGGCGCTGGCAGCCCGACGCCGCCATGACCGAAGGCCCTTACGGAATCCCGATTCCGGCCAAACCCGACTACATTCAACCCACCTTGCTGCTGTTGCCCCTGGTCGCCTTTGATGCACGCGCTTACCGTCTGGGCTACGGCGGTGGTTACTTCGACCGCACTCTGGCAACGATGGTTCCGCGTCCTTTAACCGTGGGAATCGGCTTTGAACTTAGTCGCACCGACACCATTCACCCGCTGGATCACGATATTGCGCTTGATTGCATCGTCACAGAAGCCGGTGTGTTTTGCCCATAAACAGAACAAAGGCAGCACAAAGTAGCTGCATAATGATGTCTATCACGTTGCTGCCGTTCGCTATTCACTATCAAGAGAGTCATGATGACTGAAAGCACATTCCCACTTTTTGTCCTGCAACCCGTGCTCGGGCCAAAAGCTTGCTACACCGCCGTGCGCATTGTTGGCCCGGGAATTGATGATGCACAGGCCGTTGCTGCGTTACTGGTTGAGCGCGGCCTCGCCGAAGCCGCCACGGGATTGCAAATTTTATTGCCGGCAAGCACGATTGACGCGCTCGCTGGTATTGATACCGGCGGTGCCGCACTGCATGCCGATACCCATCAGACACCACCGCAAGCCCCGGCGGCGTCCGTGCATAGCGGCCCCGCCGCCGCGGTGCTGCTGAAACTACTGAGCCAGCTGACTGGTGATGCCGACACCCGCGATATCGAATCCACCCTGAAACAAGACCCGCAACTCTCGCTGCAATTGTTACGACTGGTCAATTCAGCGGCCTTCGCACCGGCCTCGCGTATTGCCAGCTTCAGTCAAGCCATCAATCTGCTCGGTCGGCGTCAATTGCAGCGCTGGCTGCAACTACTGATGTTCGCACGCGGGCAATCACCCGAGCAAAGCAATCCACTGCTGCCGCGCGCCGCCATGCGTGCCGCGACCATGGAAGCCTTGTGCAAAGCCAGCGGTTGCGCGCGGGAAACCATTGATGAGGGCTACATGGTCGGCATGTTCTCGCTGCTAGAACCACTATTCGGCAAACCGCTGGCCACCATTTTGGGTACGCTGCAACTCGCACCTGAAATTGTTGAAGCGCTGCTCCAGCACAATGGCACGCTGGGATGCTTGCTGAAGCTGGTCGAAGCCGGCGATCGCAGCCCGGAAGCCGTTGCCGAGACGCTGCCTGCCGCGGGCGTCAGCACCGTATCCTGGTGCCTGGCGCAAGTAGCTGCGCTGCGCTGGACGCAACAAATTAACGCTGGTGTCTAAGCAATGACACACGGTGCAGATCTGGAATTGCTGCGCCGTCAGGCACAGATTCTGGATCACATCACCGAATCCGTCATCACCATGGATTTGGTCGGATTCATCACCAGCTGGAATCATGGTGCCGAAAAACTTTTTGGCTATAGCGCCGAAGAAGTCATCGGCCGCAACGTGCTGTTCCTCTATGCCGATGAAAATGAGGACGACCTGGTTTTCGATGACGCCTTTCTGACACACGGCGGCCGCGAGCTGGAAGTCCGCCGGCGCAAAAAGAACGGCGAAATCTTCTGGGCCAGCATGCAACTCTCCTTGCTGCGCGACGAAGACAATCAGCCCACCGGCCTGCTCGGCTTTTTGAGCGACATCACCGAGCGGCGCAGCGCAGCCGACACGCTACGACTGCATGCCAGCATCTTCGAGCACTCTGAAGAGGGCATCATGATTACCGATGCCCACGAAAAAATTCTGACAGTGAATCCGGCCTTTACCGAAATCACCGGTTACCCGGCCGCCGCGGTAATCGGCCAGACGCCCCGCATGCTGCGCTCCGGCCGGCATGATGCCGCTTTCTTCAAAGCGCTGTGGACGACCTTACAGGAAACCGGCTACTGGAATGGTGAAATCTGGGATCGCCGCGAGAATGGCGAAATTTTCCCCAAGTGGAATTCAATCGGTTCGGTACGCAACCATCATGGTGATGTCTCCCACTACTTTTCTGTGTTCACCGACATTACCGACCGCAAACGCGCCGAGGGACGAATTCATCACCTGGCCTTTTTTGATGCGCTCACCAACCTGCCCAACCGTTCGCTGTTCAACCGCCTGGTGCAGCAGTCGCTGACCGAGGCGACCCGCAGCAATTCTTGCAGCGCACTACTGTTCATCGACCTGAACCGCTTCAAACCCGTGAACGACACGCTCGGCCACCGCGTCGGCGATCTGGTGTTGCAGGAAATTGCCAATCGCTTTCGCGCCAGCCTGCGCGGCGCCGACGTCGTCTCGCGCCTCGGTGGCGACGAATTCGTGGTCGCGGTGCTCGACATCGCCAGTCGCGACCACGCTTCCAACGTTGCACAAAAACTGCTTGCCTCGCTGGAAGATCCCATCGTCATTGATGGTAACGAACTCAAACTGGGCGCATCCATCGGCATCAGCATCTTTCCCGAAGACGGCCACGATACCGAAACCCTGCTGCGACTGGCCGACATCGCCATGTACCGCGCCAAAGAAACCGGCGGTGATGGATTCGTTTTCTTCAGTGAAGACATGAACCGCCGCGCCGTGGATCGTCTGAATCTGGAAACTGGTCTGCGGCGCGCCATCGAACGTAACGAACTGCTGCTCCACTACCAACCCAAAGTCAGCATCACCAGCGGACGCATCGTCGGTGCCGAAGCCTTGGTGCGCTGGAAACACCCGGAACGCGGCATGGTGCCGCCGGGCGAATTCATCCCGCTGGCGGAAGAAACCGGCCTCATCGTACAAGTGGGCACCTGGGTGCTGGAAGCCGCCTGCCGACAGGCACGCGCATGGCAGGATGCCGGGCTGCCGGTGACTAAGATTGCTGTCAATCTGTCGGCGCGCGATTTTTCTGCCAGCCTGCCGGAACGTGTGCAAAACGTCCTTGCACGGCACGGCATCGGTGCCGAGTGGCTGGAACTGGAGATCACCGAAGGCATGCTGATGCACAACACGGACAAAGTGATCTCGATGATGGACGAAATCGCCG
>CAJAWW010000219.1 GCA_903946745.1 uncultured beta proteobacterium | reverse complement strand
TTCGCCACGAACTCACGACCGCACGGAACGTACTCGAAGCCTCGATGCAGACCGTCAGCGAACGTGTGGCGCAAGAAATTCTGCAGGACAAATTCGTCACACCACCTGAAGATTTTTTCCGCCTGGCCACAGCCGCCATCGACAATGGCTACGACCGCATGCATCAGGCACTGCTGCCCACGCTTGAGAAACTGCTGATCGCCCGTGCAACGAAGGCAGAAAACATCTTGCGTCTGAATCTGGGGATTGCGATTGCGCTGCTGCTCATCGTTGCCTACTTTGCATTGGGCATCTATTTTGTCGTGATCGACAGTGTCGAATCGCTGGCGCGTTCAGCGCGCACAATTTCTGCCGGCGACTGGAACACCCGCGTGACGCTCGATACCCACGACGAATTGCGCCAGGTCGGCGACAGCTTCAATCAGATGGCCGCTGCCTTCAGCGCCCTGATGCGATTGCGCGACGCGCAAGAACGCACACTGCAAGCCGCCCAGGCGAAAGCCGAGGAAGCCACCCGCGCCAAGAGTGAATTTCTTGCCAACATGAGCCATGAAATTCGCACGCCACTCAACGCCATCACCGGCATGGCGCATCTGATCCGTCGCTCTGGCGTCACGCCACAACAGGCCGACCGGCTTGAAAAAATTGACCACGCCAGCCAGCACCTGCTGGCACTCATCAACGAGATTCTCGATCTGTCGAAAATAGAAGCGGGCAAGTTCACTCTGGAGGAAGCCGATGTGCGCATCGGCGCCATCGTGGCCAACGTGGTTTCGATGCTGTTTGAACGTGCGCAGGTCAAAAAAATTAAACTCGTCGTCGATACGCAGGAAATTCCCTATAGCCTGCTGGGCGACCCCACACGCATCCAGCAAGCACTGCTGAACTACGTCACCAATGCCGTCAAGTTCACCGAGTCGGGCACCGTCACCTTGCGCACCCGCATTGACACCGAAACTGCCGACAGCGTGCTGCTGCGTTTCGAGGTGGTGGACACCGGCATCGGCATCTCGTCTGAAAATCTCGGCAAACTATTCACTGCTTTTGAACAGGCCGACAACTCAACCACCCGCAAGTACGGCGGCACCGGGCTGGGGCTGACCATCACGCAAAAAATTGCCGAACTCATGGGCGGCAGCGCCGGCGCAGAAAGCGTGCCGGGCGTAGGCAGCACCTTCTGGTTCACTGCGTTACTGAAAAAAGGTACGGCCATCGTTGCCCCCGTTGCCGTCGCGTCCATCAATATTTCAGCAAATCTGATACTGAAGCAGCAATTTGCCGGCACCCGCATTCTGCTAGTTGAAGACGATCTGATGAATCAGGAAATTGCGCTCGACCTGCTGACCAGCACCGGACTGGACGTCGACGTTGCCGAAGACGGCGGTATTGCCGTCGAAAAAGCCGCCCAGACCGACTACGCGCTGATCCTGATGGACATGCAAATGCCAACCATGGACGGCGTGACGGCCACCGGCCTGATTCGCGCATCGGCCAGCGGCCAGCGGGTACCCATCATCGCCATGACGGCGAATGCCTTCGCCGAAGACAAGGCACGCTGCTTCGCCGCCGGCATGAACGATTTCATCCCCAAGCCCTTCGATCCGGATGTCCTGTTCGCAACCATCGTGAAATGGCTGTCGGCCGAGCAATAAGCCGTGCACAGACGCGCTATAGTGAATTGATGATGACCCGGCGAGGCACACAATGACCCAACCCAAGAATCCACTGCTGAATCTGCAGCAAGCGATTCTTGACAATGCTTTGGTGGGCATTGCTTATCTGGAAAACCGCATCATTGTCTCGTGCAACCGACGCTTCGAAGAACTGTTCGGCTATGCCCACGGTGCAATGCTCGGGCAATCCACCCGCATCCTGTACGCCTCCGAACAAATTTTCGACGATATCGGAGCGCGCGCCTACGCCTCGCTCGGTAGCAGCGAGCCCTTCAGTGAAGAAATTGGCCTCCAGCACCGCGACGGCTCCGCCTTCTGGGGTGCCCTGACCGGGCGCGCACTCAATCCGGAAAACCCGCATCACGGCAGCGTCTGGATTTACGCCGACATCACTCACCGTAAACAACTGGAAGCCGATCTGGCTCGCCACAACGAACAGCTTGAACATCTGGTGGCAGAGCGCACCTGCGACCTGCAAGAAGCACTGGCAGCGGCACACGCGGCAGATCTGGCCAAGGACGAATTTCTCGCCAACATGAGCCACGAGATGCGTACCCCGCTCAACGCCATCATGGGCATGACGCATTTAGCGCAAAAAGGCCAACTGAACGAACGCCAGCAGGCCTACCTGTCCAAAATTGGTATGGCCAGCAAAACACTGCTGGCGATTGTGAACGACATGCTCGACCTGTCAAAGATCGCCGCCGGCAGGATGGAACTGGAAACAGCCCCATTCTCGCCAACGCACACCCTTGAGCATGTCATGTCGATCCACGCGGCCAATGCCGCCCAAAAAGGGCTGGCGCTGCATCTGAATGCCGCACCCGAAATCCCCGCCGCGCTGATCGGTGACCCGCTGCGCCTGAGCCAGATCATCGCCAATCTCGTCAGCAACGCCATCAAGTTCACGCCTGCCGGGCACATCGACATTTCCATCACGCTCACCGCACCCATCACCGGCCCGACGGCACAGCTGTGCATTTCTGTCACCGATACCGGGATCGGCATGACAGACGAAGAAATCGCCCGCCTGTTTCAACCCTTCGTGCAGGCCGATGCCTCGATTACGCGCAACTATGGCGGCACCGGATTGGGACTGGTTATCAGCCGAAAAATCGCTGAAATCATGGGCGGTACGCTGACCACGACGAGCCGCAAGGGCGAAGGCAGTTGCTTTACGTTGCACGTTGAACTGCCGATCACCACCGCGCCGGTCGCCGCATCGCTGCACCATATCGAACGGCCAACGCGATTTGTCGGCGCCCGCGTACTGGTGGCCGAAGATCAGCCGATGAATCAGGAGATCGCCCGCGAACTGCTTGAACTCGTCGGTATCCAGATGGAACTGGCCGAGAATGGTCTGGAGGCAATCAATGCGCTCGAAAACCATCCTGATGGCTATTTCGACCTTGTCCTGATGGATATCCAGATGCCGCACGTCGACGGCATCTCGGCCACCCAGATTATCCGCCGCCAGCCGCGCCATGCGACGCTGCCCATCATCGCCATGACCGCTCACACCATGGAGCACGAGCGCAAGCGCTGCCGCGAGGCCGGTATGGTCGCGCATATCGGCAAACCCTTCGCCCCGGACGAACTCATTGCTACACTGGCACGCTGGATTCCGCTCACCAAGCAAATACATGAAGAATCGATCATTCAGGCACAGGGAACCTCATCCATGCCATCCACACCCTTAACTGCCGCCGCGGCCCTGCCAGACAAAGGCAATGACGATAACGACGATGAATTTTCTGCCTTGCGCGAATTTGACGTCGCCGGTGCCCTGCCCCGTTTTTCCGGGCAGCCTGATCGCTATCGCAAATGGCTGACGACTTTTTCTGTCGAAGCGCCGGCCACGGTGGCAACGATTGTGTCCGGACTGGCTTCTTCTGATGCCACCGCAACTGCAAAAACGCTCCACGGATTCAAGGGCCGCACCGGCATGCTCGGCATGACGGCCTTGCACGAAGCCACCGTCGCGCTGGAAACCGTACTACGGGCCGGTGGAACACCCGAACCGGATGCCTGGCTGGCTGAATTTGACGCCACCCAATCGATTCTTCTTGATTGGTTGAACGGCAAGAAAAGCAATGTTGCCACCGCTGTTGCCACCGCTGTTGCCACCACTGCCCCCGCGGCGAACGCCCTGCCCGCAGAATCGGACACGCGTGCAACCGTGCTGCTGGTCGACGATGATCCGATGGTGCTGGATATTCTCGATCAGACGCTGCGCGCCAATTACCGCACGCGCAGCGCCGCGACCGGCGCGCAGGCACTGCAAATGGCCGCCATGGCACCGCAACCTGATCTGATTCTGCTCGATGTCGAATTGCCGGACGCCAACGGCAATGACCTCTGCCAAAAACTCAAGGCTGACCCGCTGACGGCGTCGATCCCGGTGATTTTTCTCTCATCGCATCAAGAAATCAGTGACATTACGCACGGCCTGGCGCTGGGCGCCGTCGATTACGTCACCAAGCCAGTCGTGCCGCCCATCCTGCTGGCACGCGTTCAAACGCACCTGCGTCTGCGCGAAGCACACGAACAACTCACACACCAGAACCACAATCTCGAACAGATCGTTGCCGAGCGCACGCAAGACCTGCTTGCGCGTACCGAAGCCCTCGCTCTCACGCAAGACCTGACCATCATCGCGCTCGGCTCGATCGCCGAAACGCGCGACAACGAAACCGGCAACCACATCCGCCGCACCAGCGCCTATGTACGCATCATGAGCGAACGTCTCACAATGCAACCCGCATACCGTACAATGTTCAGCGTGGACGACTGGGCATTGATCTGGAAATCCGCGCCATTACACGACATCGGCAAAGTCGGCATCCCGGACAACATCCTGCTCAAGCCGGGGCGCCTCACCAGCGAGGAGTTCGAGATCATGAAACGTCACACGGTGTTGGGCCGCGATGCGCTGGTTGCGGCGGAAGACCGTGCTAATGCAACGCAGTCCTTCCTGCACATCGCCCGCGTTATTGCCTACAGCCACCATGAGCGCTGGGACGGCACCGGATACCCGGAGGGGCTCGCTGGAACATCGATCCCCATTGCCGCACGCCTGATGGCGGTGGCGGATGTCTACGATGCGCTGATTTCAAAGCGGGTCTACAAGGACGCATTTTCTCATCAGGCCGCCGTCGATCTGATCCGCGCCGAAAGCGGCCGCCACTTTGACCCCGACATCGTCGCCTGCTTTACCGATCTGGCCGATGAGTTCCGCATCATCGCGCTTAAATTTGCGGATGAACACACCAATCAACCTGTAAGTTAAGAGGAAACCGCAGTGCTTAATTCCATTACGCTTTACGCTGTTGATGATGACCCAATGATGCTCGACGTGGTGCGCGGCATCGCCGAAGAGATTGTCAATGTTGAAAGCTTCGACAGCGCCGAATCCTGTCAGGAACGTGTCGCCGAGTCGCGCCCCGATCTGCTGCTGCTGGATATCGGCCTGCCCGGCATGGACGGCTATACCTACTGCCGGCAACTCAAGGACGACCCGGCAACACAAGCCATCCCGGTGATTTTTGTCTCCGGGCGCGATACCATCGAAGACCGGCTGGCGGGCTACGACGCCGGCGGCGAAGATTTCATCGTCAAACCCTTTGACCCGCAAGAACTGCTGCGCAAAATTCGCGTCGCCAGCCAGATTCGCGCCGACAAGAAAAATCTCGTCGAGCAAATGGAATCCACCGAGCAACTGGCCAATCTGGCACTGGCCAGTATGGACGAAGGCGGTCTGGTGCTGCAATTCATGAGCAAGCTGATCGGCTGGGAAACCGATAGCGAAATCGCCGAGGGCCTGCTCGACCTGATGCGCCGCTACGGCCTGACCGGCGCAGTGCAAACACGCATCGGCACGCGGCATTACACGCTGAGCGCAGAAGGTGCCAACCTGCCGCTGGAAGTGTCGATCATCAATCATGTACGCTCAATGGAACGCATTTTCGAGTTCCGCAACCGCGCCGTGTACGCCTACGACCGTGTCACCATCATGGTGAACAACATGCCGCTCAACGATCCGGATCTCTGCGGCCGTATCCGCGACAATCTGGCGATTGCCTCGCAAGGCACCGACTCACGCCTCGAAGCGATGGAGACATCGGAAGCACGCAACCGCAGCCAGAAAGGCTTGATGAATGCCCTGGTGTCGCTGAAGGCAACGCTGGAAAACTTCAAGGAAACACACCGGGTTCATCGTCTGCGCAGCACCAACGTCGCCTTCGATATCGAGCAGGATCTCAGCAGTTCCTTCGTGCATCTCGGCCTTACCACGGGGCAGGAACGCTACCTTGAAAACATGATCCATACCCGCATCACCGAACTGACGGACATCGTCAATACGGGTGACGAGCTGGAGCTCATTTTGTCGCAACTGCTTGATGAATTAGCGGCGCTGGGCAATATCTAAACAACATCGGAGATGAACTTTCGGTATCATCTGCCCCATGGATAAACGCGAAATTTTCAGGTCCATCGCCGCCGATGTGGCCAAGGGTGAAATGAGCTTCCCGACCAGTGCTCAGGTTGCCATGCAGGTACGGCGGGCACTCGATGATCCCGATTGTCACATCGAAGCCGCAGCAAAACTGGTGCAGGCCGAACCGCTGCTGTCGGCACGGGTGGTGGCGATTGCCAATTCGGCCACCTACAACCGCTCGGGGCGCGAAATCACCGATGTCCGCAGTTCGGTCACCCGGCTCGGGTTTCAGACCGTGCGCACCATGGCTACCGCACTCGTTACCCGCCAACTGGCCGGCAAACCCGGCGCGGATGCCCACCAAAAGCTGGCAGCGCAATTGTGGGAACACACGGCGCATGTGGCATCGCTCGCTCATGTGATTGCCCGCAGGGTCACTCACCAGAACCCCGAAACCGCCATGTTCGCCGGTATCGTGCATGAAGTCGGCGGTTTTTACATGCTGTCACGCGCCAGTGAGTTTCCCGGTCTGCTGGAAGACGACCAGTCCGACTGGATCGAATTCGGCGAGGTCGAAATCGGCCGCGCCGTGCTCAAGGTGCTCTCGGTACCTGAGGCCATCAGCGCAGCAATCGAAACCCTCTGGGACGGCTTTCTGTCGATTCCGCCCTCGTCGCTGGCCGATACGCTGATGCTCGCCGATGAACTGGCTCCGATCGCCTCCCCGCTACACCCCATGGGCGGCGACAATCCGGACGAAGGCATGAAATCGAGCATCGACATGGCGATCGGCGAAGACACACTCTCCAGCATTCTGGCGGAATCCGCGGCAGAAATGCAGTCGCTGACGGGGGCGTTGAAGTAGGCTAAGGTTAAAGACTTTTTTACCACGGGGGACACGGGGGGCACGGGGAAAACCCTCAAACACAACATCAGCGAACGGTTGCTTTTCCCCGTGTCCCCCGTGCACCCCGTGGTTAAAAGCCTTGGCCTTGGTCTTTGCCGTTCTACAACAAAATCTCCATCCCCTCGCGCGCCAGTAGCACCTCGGTTGCGCCGCCACCGCCGGTGGTTTCCATCGCCGCAGCAAAGACCTTTTCCAGATCGGCGTCCGAGCGTGTTGGCTCGTGATGGGTGCAGGCCAAGCGTTTGACGCCCAGCCGCTTCGCCCAATCAATGTTGCCTTCGATCGTGTTGTGCCCCCAGCCAACTTTTGAGGGGTATTCAGCGGCAGTGTAAGAACTGTCGGCAATCAGCAGATCAAGCCCGCCCAGCCGCCGGTCGAGCTGCCCTTGCTGCATATCGACCATCTGCTGAAAATCGGCGTGGTCTTCATCACCCGGTGCGTAAATGTTGGCCCAGGTCTCGTGGTCGCCGGTGAAGAATATCGATTTGCCATCCGCATCGATACGATAACCAAAGTTTGTCACCGGATGGTTCAGCATCATCGGCGTGATGGTCGCACTGCCGACCGTTATGGGCTGTTCCGGATCAAGCGTCACATATTCGATGCCCTTGGCAACTTGCGTGGCAGTGATCGGAAAGTAGCTGTACTGCATCTGCACTTCCATCACCCGCTCGATACCGGCACCGGTCACCACGTCACGCGCACCGTGAATGCGCACCGTATTGCCCGGAATGTACAAGGGCGTGAAGAACGGCAGACCCTGAATGTGATCCCAATGCGTATGCGTGATGAAAATATTGGCCTGCACCGGCATGCGTCGCAACAAGGGCTGCGCCAGCGGAAAGATACCGGTTCCGGCATCCAGAATAATCAGGGTGTCATCGTCGGGGCGCACCTCGAT
>CAJAWW010000218.1 GCA_903946745.1 uncultured beta proteobacterium | reverse complement strand
GGCTTTGTTCATCCTTGAGCCAGACCAGAAACGGAAAGCTGTCGAGCAGCGCGCGCTGATACTGTTCGCGTTCGCGCAGTGCCAGTTCTGCCTGCTTCTGTGGCGTGATGTTCTCGTGTGCGATCACCGCCCCACGAACTGCGCCCAGTAACGGAAAAACCGACATGCGAAACCAACGCTGTTGCGTCGGTGAGTCGCACGGGTAATCAAGAGTAAAGCGATCTAGCTGGCCATTCAACACCTGTTCAATGCCGCGCCAGGCCGGTTCGGCTTCGGCTTTGCCGGAGGCGTCCGAGCAGACAGTGGGGCAGGCATCGCGGCAGGCGTCGCGGTAGCTGCAACCGGGTGAATGGATGGCGAGTGCTTCACTGCCGTTTTCGGCGGCAAAGCGTTTCCACGCAGCATTCACCGCCAGCACGCGTCCCTGATCGTCGATTACGGCAACATGCGCGGTGAGCGAATTCAGTACCGCAATATTGAGTGCTTCACTTTCCTGCAAACGTGCTTCGGCATGGCGGCGTTCGGTAATGTCGACGATGACCATGCGGCATTCGTGTCCGCTTTCATCGGCGACTCCCTTGATGCTGACTACCGCGGCCGGGCGTTGTTCAGTCGCCATCAGTACGATTTCGCAGGTTTGCTGATTATCTCCGCTGAGCACATGGAGCAAAAACGCGTGAAACGCGAGCAGTGACTCTGGGCTGACCGAATCACCGAAGCGATGGCGGCGGACTTGCGATCGCTTGATGCCCAGCAGAATGGCCGCCGAAAGATTAGTCTGCAAAATGGCACCGCGTGCATCCACGGTGCAGTAGCCCGTCGGTGCAAAATCGTACAGATCGGCGTAGCGACTGCGCAAGGCATCGACCTCGGCATAGGAATGGCCTAACTCCTCATTGTGTATTTCAAGTTCGAACTGACGCAGTTGCAGTTCGCGCACCAGTTTTTTAATATCCGGCGGCGAGTCAGGAATTTCCGGTAGCGAAAGCGCCAGCCGGGCTTCGGCGCGCATGCGCAAGGTGGCCGGGTTGGCGCGCGGACGGGTGAGTGTCGCGTTTCTGGTGGGTGGCTGGATCAGTTTTGTATATTCGCTGCGTGCTGCGACATAGCATTCGCAGCTTCGTGCTTCGAGACCGGGGCGATCGATGATGACGATGCGGCCCCGGCTGTAGCTGATAAGTCCGGCCTGTTGCAATTTCCCGGCCGCTTCGGTCACGGCTTCCCGGCGAATGCCGAGCATGCTGGCGAGTTGTTCCTGCGTCATCTGGATCTGATTGCCGGACAGCCGATCAAGGCTGGAGAGCAGCCAGCGGCCAAGTTGCTGTTCCACGCTGTGGTGACGGCTACACATCATGATGCGAGCCATCTGTGTCGTGAGCGTCTGTGCATAGAGCAGGCCGATTCGCTTCAGTTCGCCGCCCTGGTCAAGTTCCCAGCGCATTGTTTCGGCGCGCATCCGGTAGGCGTTGCCCGCACATTGCACGATCACGCGATGCGGGCTGGCGTCTGCGCCGAGCACTAATGGTGTGCCGGCCAGCCCGTCGTTCCCGGTCATCGCGAGTTGTGTCGATGCGCCGTTGGCCGTGCTGCCCATGACGGCCAGCACGCAGCTCAGTGGGAAGTAGATGGCTCCGATGATTTCATCCGCTTCGTAGATTGCGTCGCCGGCGCGTAATGTCACCGGTTCCAGTGCCGGCAACAGGCGGGAAAACTCGTCTCCTGCAAGCAGCGCAAGAATCCGGTTTTGTGTCAGGGTGGTGGGGGCGTTGGCCAGCATTCGGTGAATAGTAATCCTTATGTGCGAATGTGCACATAACTTTTGGTGCGGGCGGCGTAATCTGTGGGCGTGGATCGGAAACGGCGTGTCTGGCACCGGTTCCTGTCGATCAGTTCGATATCAATCAAACTAAGGAGCAATCATGTCGATCAACTCGTTAGACGCGCTGGCAGAGGCCAACAAGGCTGCTGCGGATACATTTTTGCAAATGTCCACAATCTGCCTTGAAGGCATCGAACGTCTCGTTTCCTTGAATTTATCCACGCTGCGTGATGCCGTCGAGGGTGGTGCGGCGGCTGCTGCTTCGCTGGGCGAAGTGCGTTCGGCTGCTGACATTCAGGCCATGCAGTCCGGCCTGACGCCGCTAGTGGATTCGACCATGGCGTACTCACTCAGTTTTCAGGAAATCGCCGCCAAAACGCAGCAAGACCTGACAGCACTCATTAGCGCGCAATTGAGTACACAACTGGGTGCGCAATTTTCGCAAATGAATTTCAAGCCGGGAACGTCTGCCGCCTGGAATGAAGCACTGGAGCTGTTCTCCAGAAGCGCCCAACAGATGGTTGCTTCAACATCTGCCAAAGTGGCTGCTGCAAACATCAAGGCCGTCAATCCTAACGTTAAGGCGACCAGAAAAGCTGCCTGAGTTGTTTTGAAGTAGCGTCGACTGCGCCTTGTTGTCCGGGTGGTATGGGCAACAAGCGGGCGGGTGGAGGAGGGGAAATAGCAGGAGCACGGGCTGTCATTGATGCTCCGATAAAAAAATCAAGCGAATCCCGGCAACCCTCACAAGAAGGTTGCCGGGAGCCAGCTTTTGATTCAGTCAGCAAAACTCAGGCATTTAATCTGCTTGATGTGTGCTCGGTGTACTTGCTGTACTGAACGTCTTGAATGGCAGATGCGCGGCGGTTTCGGCCTCGTAATCCTGCATCGCGGCATCCTCGCGCTGAATGAAGTCGGCGACCGCACGGCGCATGCCGGGGTGTTCGATCCAAAAACCTGACCACGTTGGCACCGGCTCGAAACCGCGTGCGAGTTTATGTTCGCCCTGTGCGCCGGGTTCAAAGCGTTGCAGTCCGTGCGTGATGGCGTACTCGATGCCCTGATGGAAACAGAGTTCAAAATGCAGGCCGGGGACGTCGATATCGCAGCCCCAATGCCGGCCATAGAGCGTGCTGGTATCGCGGTAGCAAATCGCCGAGGCCACGGCATTCATGCCGTCAAAGGCGACGAACACCACCATGCGTCGGCCGAGCCGCGCACCCACCTGTGCGAAAAACGTCAGCGGAAATGCCGGATGGTTGCCATAGCGGACAAAGGTGTCGCGGTAGTGCCGGTGGATGGCCTGCCACAGTGGCGGATCGATTTCGTCGCCATGACGTACTTCCAGTCGCAGGCCGGATTCGTGCACGGCGCGCCGTTCGCGTTTGAGTTTTTTGCGTTTGGCGGCGGTGAAGCCAGCGAGAAAGTCGTCGAAATTTTGATAGCCGCGGTTTTGCCAGTGAAACTGCACGCCACGGCGCATCAGCAGGCCGGCGGCTTCGAGCGCGGTGCGGTCGCGATCCTCGACAAACAGACATTGCCACGACGAAGCCCCTGATTCGCGTAGAAGATCCAGCGCGCCAGCAATCAGTGCGGCGGTGACCGGTTCGCGCTCCATGCCATCACGCACTAAAAGGCGTGGCCCCGGCGATGGCGTGTAGGGAATGCCACTGACCAGTTTCGGGTAGTAGTTCAGGCCGGCACGTTGCCAGGCCGCTGCCCAGCCCCAGTCGCGCGAAAAATCGCCAAACGAATGGCTGCGCAGATACATGGGTAGCAGGCCGAGCAGTTGGTGGTTGTCGTCACGCACGCTGAGATGGCGAGCCTGCCAGCCCATTACCGTTCCCCCAGCGTCGACTTCTTCAACTGTGCCGAGAAAAGCTCGGCTGGCAAAAGGGTCATCACCCTGCGTGAGAGCAACCCAATCGTTGTCGGGAATGTCGTTGGCTGAATCGTGGCAGAGGGTCTTCATCAGCCCGAATCCTATTCCTGTTCCGGGTTTTGGCGCATGCTTTCGTTCAGCTAAAATGTCTGCGACTGTTTGTTGTCCGGTTTTTTCAATGCTCCGCATTTTTAATCCAAACCACTCCATTCCACGCGATGCGCATTCTGCTTAGTAACGACGACGGCTATTTCGCGCCGGGTCTGGCTCAGTTGCACGAAAGCCTTGTTGGCTCGGGCGACATTACCGTGGTCGCGCCCGAACGTAACCGCAGCGGTGCGAGCAATTCGTTAACGCTGGATCGCCCCTTATATCTGCGTGAGGCACCCAACGGTTTTCAATATGTCAGCGGTACGCCGACCGATTGTGTGCATCTGGCAGTGACCGGCGTGCTCGCCCAGCAGCCGGACATGGTGGTGTCCGGCATCAATCTGGGCGCCAATATGGGCGATGACACCATTTACTCGGGAACCGTGGCCGCGGCGACGGAAGGTTTTTTGCTCGGCGTGCCGTCCATCGCCATTTCACTGGCGAGTTTCGAGGGGCGGCATTTCGAAACCGCCGGTCGTGTGGCGCGTGAACTGGTGCAGCGTTTCAGCGCACATCCGTTCCCCTGCCCGCTGTTGCTGAACGTCAATGTGCCGGATATTCCTCATGAGCAGTTGCGCGGCATTCAGGTCACCCGCCTGGGGCGGCGTCACAAGGCCGAACCGGCTGTCAAGTCAGTCACGCCACGTGGCGAAACGGTGTATTGGATCGGTGCCGCCGGCCCGGCCGCAGATGCTGGTGAGGGCACTGACTTCCATGCCGTCGAACAGGGTTGGGTGTCGATTACCGCGTTGCAAATCGACCTGACCCACGCTAAACAGCTGGCTGATTTGCGCCACTGGTTGGAGCTTGCATGAACTCTGCAACGCTGGCTGGTGTGGGCATGACCTCGCAGCGCACCCGGGCGCGCATGGTTGATCGCCTGCGCGAACAGGGCATCCGCGACGAGCGGGTGCTGCACGCCATGGGCTTGGTACCGCGTCATATTTTTCTGGAACCGGCGCTGGCAAATCGTGCCTATGAAGACACGGCGCTGCCGCTGGGTTTTGCGCAGACGATTTCGCAGCCCTATGTCGTGGCGCGCATGATCGAGATTCTGATTGCCGGGCGCGAACTGGGCAAAACGCTGGAAATCGGGGCCGGCTGCGGCTATCAGGCCGCAGTGCTGGGTGTGTTGTCAAAGCAGGTTTTTGCGGTTGAGCGCATTGCTCCGCTGCTGGCAAGGGCGCGCGACAATCTGAAACAGTGCAAGCTTTCGCATATTCGATTGAAACATGCCGATGGTAATCAGGGGCTACCCGAAGCCGCGCCATTTGATACCATCATTCTTGCTGCGGCTTCAGCTGCCGCGCCACCGGCCTTGCTCAGCCAGTTAGCCCCTGGCGGCCGGCTGGTGATGCCGCTGGTGCTGCCTAAGGGGGTGGATCAGGTTATCAGTCTGATTGAACGCCAGCAGAGCGGTTTCGTCGAGACAAAGTTCGACGCCGTTCGCTTTGTTCCTTTGTTGCCGGGAGTCGAATGAATCCTTCACTTTATGTCCTGAAACGGGCGTGTCTCCTGTTGCTTGTCGCCGTTTTTACCGGTTGCGGCACGCATCCCCCGGCACCTGTGGTCGATCGCTCCGGCAGCGCCGTGAGCGTTAAACCACCCCCTGCAACAGGCAGCACCAGCGCTGCAAATGCTTCTGGTGGTGGTTCTTACACGGTGAAGAAGGGCGATACGCTCTATAGCATTGCGCTCGATAACGGTCAGGATTACAAGGATGTCGCCGCTTGGAATAATCTTGAAAATCCGAATGTC
>CAJAWW010000217.1 GCA_903946745.1 uncultured beta proteobacterium | reverse complement strand
CCTGTTCGATGTGCTCCATGATGCCGCCGATCATCACCTGCGTGCCGTCCGACAGGGCATCCACATCGACCTCGGTGGCATCGTTCAAAAAGCGATCGAGCAATACCGGCGAATCATTCGACACCTTGATCGCGTCACGCATGTAGCGTTCGAGATCTTTTTGCTCATGAACAATTTCCATGGCCCGACCCCCAAGCACATAGCTCGGACGCACCACCAAGGGGTAGCCAATTTCGCCGGCAAGACGCAGCGCATCGACTTCGGTGCGCGCGGTGCGGTTGGGCGGTTGCCGCAAACCGAGATCATGCAGCAACTTCTGGAAACGCTCGCGGTCTTCGGCGGCATCGATCATGTCCGGCGAAGTGCCGATGATCGGCACGCCGTTGGCTTCCAGATCGCGCGCCCGCTTCAGCGGCGTCTGGCCACCAAACTGCACGATCACGCCGGCAGGCTGCTCGACATGAACAATTTCCAGAATGTCTTCCAGCGTCAGTGGCTCAAAATACAGGCGATCTGAAGTGTCGTAATCGGTGGACACCGTTTCCGGATTGCAGTTGACCATGATGGTCTCGTAGCCGTCTTCACGCATCGCCAGCGCAGCATGCACGCAGCAATAATCGAACTCGATGCCCTGACCGATGCGGTTCGGCCCCCCGCCCAGCACCATGATTTTTTTACGGCTGCTCGGCCGCGACTCGCACTCGTCCTCGTAGGTCGACTACATATAGGCGGTGGCGGTGGAAAACTCACCGGCACAGGTGTCGACACGCTTATACACCGGACGCACGCCCAGCGCCTGCCGCCGCTCCCGAACTGCCGTCTCCCCAGCGTCGACTTTTACGGCAATGCGCCGATCCGAAAAGCCCTTGCGCTTGAGATTACGAAAAGTCGCCGCATCGAGATCGCTCAGATTTTGCGAAGCCAGCCATGTTTCCGATTTGATGATGTCCTCGATCTGCACCAAAAACCACGGATCGATCTTGGTCAGGTTGAACACGCGTTCCATCGTGTAACCATCGCGGAAAGCCTGCCCGACATACCAGATGCGTTGCGGGCCGGGGCTCGCGAGTTCGCGGTTGATTTCTTCTTCGTCGGCCTCGATCTCGTCAAAGCCATAGACGCTGACTTCCAGCCCGCGCAGCGCCTTTTGCAAGGATTCCTGAAAGCTGCGGCCGATGGCCATGACTTCGCCCACCGATTTCATCTGCGTGGTCAGTCGGTCATTGGCCTGCGGAAATTTCTCGAAGGCAAAACGCGGCACCTTCGTCACCACATAATCGATGGACGGCTCGAACGAGGCCGGCGTTGCGCCGCCCGTAATATCGTTCTTGAGTTCGTCCAGTGTGAAGCCGACGGCCAGTTTGGCGGCTACCTTGGCGATCGGGAAGCCGGTGGCCTTGGACGCTAGCGCCGACGAACGCGACACACGCGGATTCATCTCGATGACGACCATCGCGCCATTCTTCGGATTGATCGCAAACTGAACGTTAGAACCGCCGGTATCCACACCGATCTCGCGTAGCACAGCGATGCTGGCGTTACGCATGATCTGGTATTCGCGGTCGGTCAGCGTTTGTGCCGGGGCTACGGTGATCGAGTCGCCAGTATGCACGCCCATCGGGTCGAGGTTTTCAATCGAGCAGATGATGATGCAGTTGTCTTTGCGGTCGCGCACCACCTCCATCTCGTACTCTTTCCAGCCGAGTAGCGACTCTTCGATCAGCAGTTCCTTGGTCGGCGAAGCCTCAAGACCGCGCTTGCAGATCTCCAGAAACTCTTCCTGATTGTAGGCAATGCCGCCGCCCGAACCGCCCATGGTGAACGATGGCCGGATGATGGTCGGGAAACCCATCGCACCCTGCACCTGCTGCGCTTCTTCGAGACTGTGGGCGATACCGGAGCGCGCCGAACCGAGGCCGATCTTGGTCATGGCCTGTTTGAATTTTTCGCGGTCTTCGGCTTTATCGATGGCCTCGCGCGAGGCACCGATCATCTCGACATTGTATTTTTCCAGCACGCCATGACGCGCCAGATCGAGCGCGCAATTGAGCGCAGTCTGGCCGCCCATGGTCGGCAGCACCGCGTCGGGGCGTTCCTTGGCGATGATATTTTCCAGCACCTGCCAGGTAATCGGCTCGATGTAGGTGACGTCTGCCGTGCCGGGGTCGGTCATGATCGTGGCCGGATTGGAATTGACCAGAATGACCTTGTAACCTTCCTCACGCAGCGCCTTGCAGGCCTGTGCGCCGGAATAGTCGAACTCGCAGGCCTGCCCGATGATAATGGGGCCGGCACCGATAATGAGAATGCTGTGGATGTCTGTACGCTTAGGCATTTTTATATTCCGCCATCAATCCGATGAACCGGTCGAACAGATACGCCACGTCATGCGGGCCAGGGCTGGCTTCGGGGTGCCCCTGAAAACACAGCGCCGGACGATCGGTCCAGGCCATGCCCTGCAAGCTGCCATCGAACAACGAAACGTGGGTCACCGTGACGTTGCCCGGCAGCGTCGCCGGATCCACCGCAAAGCCGTGGTTCTGGCTGGTAATCAGCACCTGCCCGGAGACCAGATCCTTGACCGGATGGTTGGCACCGTGATGGCCAAATTTCATCTTCAATGTCTTGCCACCCGCGGCCAGCCCCATCAACTGGTGGCCAAGGCAGATGCCGAAGGTGGGCAGTTTTTTGTCGAGAAAAGTACGAATCGCGGCAATCGCGTAATCGCAGGGTTCGGGATCGCCGGGGCCGTTGGAAAGAAACACACCATCCGGGTTCAGTGCCAGCACGTCGGCGGCGGACGTTTTGGCCGGCACCACCGTGAGCCGGCAGCCACGGCCAGCGAGCATGCGCAAAATGTTGCGCTTGACGCCGAAATCGTAGGCAACGACATGGTAAGGCTGCGTGCCCGGCGTCACAAAACCGGCACCGAGGTTCCATTCGCCTTCAGTCCATGCGTAGCTTTTTGGCGCGCTCACCACCTGCGCCAGATCCATGCCGGCCAGACCGGGGAAAGCACGCGCTTGTGCCACCGCAGCATCGGCATCGAGATCATCACCTACAGATTGAGCCGTCACGAGACAACCCGCCTGCGCACCTTTTTCGCGCAGGATGCGCGTCAGCTTGCGGGTATCAATGTCGGCAATACCCAGCACGTTTTCGCTGCGCAGATAAGCATCCAGCGTTTGCTCGCACCGGAAATTCGAGGCCAGCAGCGGCAAATCTCGAATCACCAAACCGGCCGCATAAATGCGATCCGCTTCGCAATCTTCCCGATTGACACCGGTGTTGCCGATGTGAGGATACGTCAGGGTAACGATCTGGCGGGTGTAGGAAGGATCGGTAAGAATCTCCTGATACCCGGACATGGCGGTATTGAAAACCACCTCGCCCACACTGCTGCCGGCCGCGCCGATGCCCTTGCCTTTGAACACTGTTCCGTCGGCCAAAGCAAGAAGGGCAGGCGGAAAGTGCGGCACGATGGGGCTCCCGGATCAAGGCGTATCTATTAGAAGGAACCGGGCACCGCAAGGTTTCACATGGCGTCCGGCAAACCGCGAGATTATAGCCCGACCAGTGCCCTGCTGCAACGCCGCCGATTTCGGGCCGGCATGTGTCGCGATTGACGTAAGGGCGCCCAAAATGGCACCGCAAGCACTGCCTGATACGTGGCAGATCGGGCATTGCAGCGGAAAAGCCTCGTAGATGTGCCCCGCAGGAAATACTCTTGGGGTGCGCGCCAGCAGCATCGCCCACAGATACCGAGCCATCCACCGAAAAACCGCCGTCGTGTGCCCAGGCGCGCCCTCAAACCCGAAAACCACCCACGGCCTGTTTCAGATCGGCGGCCAGTTTTTGCAAACGCTGGGCATCGGCGACGACTTCACGGACGGCGGCCGCATTTTCCTCGTTCATGTTGGCGACTTGGTCGAGGTTGCGGGAAATTACATCACTGGCCGCCGACTGCTCGCGCAAGGCCAGTGAAATCTCATCGACGGCGGCAACCACTTTCTGGGTTGCGGCGTTGATGTGATCCATGCTCTGCCCGGCTTCAACCGCCTTGCCGACACTGCCATTGACCCGGTTTGCACCCTCTTCGATGCCGTGGATGGCCTGCGACGTGCGGTTCTGGATATCGCCGATCAGTCGGGATAGTTCGGGGGTTGAGGACGCGGTGCGCTCGGCCAGCT
>CAJAWW010000216.1 GCA_903946745.1 uncultured beta proteobacterium | reverse complement strand
GTATTTTGGTCAATGCGTTCCGCTGCGCAGAGCGGCGAGTTTGGCTTTCAGTGCGGGCATGACCGCCGCTGCGGCTTTTTCGCCTTCCAGCACGGCACGATGCCGGCCGTTGAAGTCGGCGGAGGGCAGGTCGGCCGTGGCCGGACGCACCACTGCATCGGCTTCGAGCATTTCGTACCGGCTGATTGATTGACCCATGATGGCAAAGGTTTGCAAAAACACATCGAGGGTGCTTTGGGTGCGCGCATCACGCGGCCGTGCGGAAATGTCGACGGCAATAACAAAGGTGGCACCGAGGCTGCGCGCCGTGCGCACCGGCACGGGGCTGACCAGACCACCGTCGACATATTCATGACCGTTGATGGCGACGGGTTGAAATAGCCCCGGCACGGCCGCTGAAGCACGCACCGCCATGCCGGTGTTGCCGGTACGAAACACGATGGGCTCGCCGGTTTTCAGATTGGTCGCCACCGCGGCAAAGGTGCGCGGAAGCTGTTCGAGCCCACGGTTGCCGACCATGCGATTGACGAAGTTTTGCAGCGCCTCGCCCTTGAATACGCCGCGATCGGGCAGCGACCAGTCGCCGATCTGCTTTTCTTCCATCTCCAGCGCTACTTTCTGGAGCTCAAACCCATTGAGCCCGGAAGCATACAGCGCCCCCACCAGCGCCCCGGCACTGGTGCCGACGATCATGTCCGGAACAATACCCTGTGCTTCAAGCGCCTTGATGACGCCAATGTGGGCAAAGCCCCGCGCCGCACCGCCACCGAGCACCAGCGCAATTTTGACCGGAACAGCCGGCACCACCACTGCGGCAGGTGGCGGCGTGGGCTTCTCGCCCAGCGTCAGACACCCCGCACATAAAAAAGCGGCAAGCAGGCTGGCCAGAAGAGAAAGAAGTCGTTGCATGGTCGAGTGCCTCTCAAAGAGAAACGCCCACCGTTGCCGGTGGGCGTTGCAGCATGATGGTGGTGATGAGTTTACTGCCGAACGACTCGGTATTGGAACCAATGCGTAACGCTGTTGCGTTTCAGGCTTGAATCCGCCAAGTCTATGACCGCATGAATTCCCATTTTGTGCGCTTACCCAAAAAACTGGTTGTTCATGTGGAGATGCTCGGCGCAATGAGCGTCACGCCCGGGAAATATGCGGCGTAGCGTCGTGTATCCCGGGTTAACACTGGATGACCTGATACGGCCGCGTGCGCACCGATAAAAAAATCACCGAGAACATTGCTCTTCGTACCGCCTTGTCGCCGGTAACGCACAAAAGCCTTACCGGCGAGAAACAATGCCGGTCGCGGCAACTCGATCAGCACCAGTTCTAACGCCTCGATAGCTTTGTCCAGTGCCTCGACGGTCGAGAACGTCAGCGACAACTCGGAATAAATAATCGGATTGATCGCCAGTCGGTGAACTTTCGATTGCGCACGTAGCTGGCCAATCGACCAGTCCGCCCAATCCGGATCGTTCTCCAGAACATCGACCAGCACGTTGGTGTCGACCAGTAACAACATCAACCTTCGCCGCGCAGTAGCGCCATCAGGTCGTCAGTTCGCCATTTGACATCCGCTTTGCCACGGGCAGATTCGAATCGATCGGGCTTGCGGCTCGGCCGCGCGCCCACCTTGTGAATGACAACATCGCCTTCACGATTGACCGCAAAATCTACCGAACAGCCGGGTGCCAGATTCAGCGCATCACGAATCTGCTTGGGGATGGTGACCTGACCCTTGCTGGTAAGTGTCGTCGACATGGCATGACTCCTTTTGTATTACGGAGAAATTAATTGTAATACTCGGCGAGCTGGTATGCAATCCGCACGTAAAGTGGATTGCGCAGGACAACGCATTGCCGCCCGGAACCGCGCCAACACTGGCGCGACGGGCAGAAAAAAGCCCAACCGATAAGGGTCAGGCTTTTTAAATTGGTGGGCCCGGTCAGACTTGAACTGACGACCAAAGGATTATGAGTCCTCTGCTCTAACCAACTGAGCTACAGGCCCGGTTGAACGGGTCAGGTTTCCGAGTCAAGGAAGCTGCGTAGTTTTTCCGAGCGGGTGGGGTGCCGCAGTTTGCGCAGGGCTTTGGCTTCGATCTGGCGGATGCGTTCGCGGGTGACGTCGAATTGTTTGCCGACTTCTTCCAGCGTGTGATCCGTGTTCATTTCGATACCGAAACGCATGCGCAATACCTTGGCTTCGCGCGGGGTGAGGCTGTCGAGCACTTCCTTGGTGACTTCACGCAAGCTGGCGAACAGTGCGGCATCGCCCGGCGACAGAGTCGATGAATCCTCGATGAAATCACCCAGATGGGAGTCGTCATCGTCGCCGATGGGTGTTTCCATCGAGATGGGCTCTTTGGAAATCTTGAGGATCTTGCGAATCTTTTCCTCGGGCAGTTCCATTTTGATCGCCAGCGTGGCGGGATCAGGTTCGGCACCGGTTTCCTGCAGAATCTGGCGACTGATGCGATTCATCTTGTTGATGGTTTCGATCATGTGCACCGGGATGCGGATGGTGCGTGCCTGATCGGCAATGGAGCGCGTAATCGCCTGACGAATCCACCAGGTGGCATAGGTCGAGAATTTGTAGCCGCGACGGTATTCGAACTTGTCGACCGCTGTCCTCAGGCCGATGTTGCCTTCCTGAATCAGATCGAGAAATTGCAGCCCGCGGTTGGTGTACTTTTTGGCAATAGAAATTACCAGCCGCAAATTGGCCTCGGTCATTTCGCGCTTGGCGCGCCGTGCCTTGGCTTCGCCGGTGGACATCTGCTTGTTGATGTCCTTGAGTTCTTTGAGCGGAATGCCGATGCGGGTTTGCAGGTCGATCAGCTTTTGCTGTTCTTCGAGAATCGCCGGCGCTGCGCGCATCAGTTGTGCGGCATAGGGTTTGCCCGACTGCACTTCCTGCTTGAGCCACTCCATATCGGTTTCGTGGCCGGGGAAAATCTTGATGAAATGCGGGCGTGGCATGTGCGCTTTATCGACACACAGATGGAGCACCTTGCGTTCATGGCTGCGTACTGATTCAACCATGCCGCGCACCGAATCGCACAGACGTTCGATGGATTTTGCGGTAAAGCGGATGTTCATCAGTTCATCAGAAATTTGTTTCTGAATGCGCAGGTAACCCTTGTCCTGCGAGCCGCGCTTGCTCAATACCGGCTGCATTTTTCCGTACAGTGCGTGGATATTCGAGAAGCGTTCCAGCGCCTCTTGCTTGAGCAGCAGCAGCGAAGCCGAGATGCGCGCGCTGCCGTCATCGTCTTCGTCTTCGGTGTCTTCTTCGACTTCGAGTTCTTCGTCTTCGGCCAGCGCCTCAATGTCGTCAGCAGACGCATTCGGGTCAATCAGACCGTCGACCATTTCGTCAACGCGCATTTCGTCGCGCGCGACCTTGCCGGCCAGTTCGAGCATGTCCGCAATCGTGGTCGGGCAGGCTGAAATGGCCATAATCATGTGTTTCAGGCCGTCTTCAATACGCTTGGCGATTTCAATTTCGCCTTCGCGCGTGAGCAGATCCACGCCGCCCATTTCGCGCATGTACATGCGGACTGGATCGGTGGTGCGGCCGAACTCTGAATCGACGGTGGAGAGTGCCTGCTCGGCTTCTTCCTCGACTTCGGCGGCATCTACGGGTGCCGGGCCGGTTTCGTTGAGCAGCAGATCGTCGACAGCCGGAGCCTCGTCGAATACCTGAATGCTCATGTCGTTGAAGGTGGAGATGATCGATTCGATCTGCTCCGCATCGACCAGATCGTCGGGTAGATGGTCGTTGATTTCGGCGTAGGTCAGATAGCCGCGTTCCTTGCCCAGCGCGATCAAGGTCTTGAGGCGCGTGCGCTTGGTTTCCTGATCGAGTGGCGCGGCTTCCGGGGCGATCAGCAGTTCGCGCTTTTCCTTGCCTTTACGGCCGCGACCCTCTGTGCCGGTCTTGCCAGCAGGTTTGACGGGGGGCGTTTGTGCGGGTGCTGCTGCGACCACGGGCGCCACTGTTGCCACGACAGCTGCCGTGACGGGTGCTGCCGGTTTGGCTGCGGCCGATGCAGGCTTGGGCGTCGCTTTGGGCGTTGCAGCGGGAGCCTTGGGCGCAGGCTGCGGGGCGGCCTTGGTGGCTGCCTTGGTGGCGGCCTTTGTGGTGGCCTTGGGTGCGGGCTTTTGGGGTGCTTTGGGTGCTGGTGCAGCGGGCTTCGCCGCACTTTTTGCAGGAGCGCGAGCAACCGTTTTCTTCGCTGGCTCCGGCTTTTTGGCTACAGGTTTTTTGGCTGCGGGCTTGGCGGCGATCTTGGCGGCGACCTTGGATTGGGTCTGTTTGGCAGTTACCTTAGGCATGACGATCCTCGGCTAAAACGCGCCGCAGCACTCAAATCATGATGACTTGACGTGCTGTGAAAGCGTTGGGGAACCGGGGATTATACTAGAAACTGCCCCGATCCGCAGGAGGCTGCGGCGTTGCGGCGCTTTTCTTGCGTGCGAGTAATGCCGTCAAATGCTGTTTTTCTGCGTCGGTCAGCCCGGTTTTTGCGCGGGCGGTCAGGTGTCCGATCTCGGTGGTGAGGGCGGATTGCCGCAGACGGTCGATGGCGTCGTTGAAGACGGTTTCCAGTGCGCCCATATCGGCTTCATCGGTCATGGTTGCGGCGACGCTGGCAATAAGCTCTTCGTGCGGGCTGCTGCGAAAGAACTCGAGCAGCATGCCAAAGCCGCCGGATGGCAGTTCGCCGTGACCGAAGGCCTCGGCGATTGCATGCAGAACCAGACCCTCGGGGCGCTCTCGGTCGATCAACTCGAGTGGCAGTCGTGCTGCCCATTCTGCCTTGCGCAGGATGATTTCCAGCAATTTGTGTTCGATGGAGGAGGGCGTGGGCCGGTGCTTTGTCTGCGCCGGGGCGTAGCGGCTGCGTGCCAGCGGACGCAATTCGCATTGCGCTTCCACCTCGGCTTGTGTCAGTTGCGCGCGCTGGGCAATTTCTTTGGTGAGCTGCACGCGCAGCACCGGCGCTGAAACTTTTTGCAGCAGCGGTTTGGCAGCATGCACCAGTGCGGCGCGTCCTTCTGGCGTGTTGGGGTTGGTTTCGCGTACCAGTTCGCGCACGAGAAATTCGCTGAGCCGGGTGGCGTTTTGGGTTTGCTGCACAAAGGCATCGCGACCGTGCTCGCGGATGAATTCGTCGGGATCCTGATCGCCCGGCATTTGCAGAATTTCAACCCGCTTGTTGTCGGCAAGAAACTCCAGGCTGACTTCCATGGCCTTCCACGCCGCACGGTCGCCGGCGCTGTCGCGGTCGAAGCAGAACACCACACGGCTGGCGGTCTTCATCAGCTTTTGCACGTTGGCAGCGGTGGCTGCCGTGCCTAATGTTGCCACCACATTTTCAACACCGGCCTGCGCTAGGCCGACGACGTCCATGTAACCTTCGACCACCAGCACGGTGTCCTGTTCGTGAATGGCCTTGCGCGCCTGGGGCAGGCCGTAGAGTTCGCGACCCTTCTCGAAGATCGGGGTTTCCGGCGAATTCAGGTATTTGGGTTCACCCTTGCCCATGACGCGCCCGCCAAAGCCGATGACATTGCCGCGCTGGTCAAGAATGGGAAACATGATGCGGTCGCGAAAGCGGTCATAGCGACGGCCTTGCTCGTTCACGATGACGAGGCCGCACTCCACCAGTGCCGGATCGTTGTAGTCGGAAAATATCTGTTCAAGATTTTGCCAGCCGTCAGGGGCATAGCCGAGGCCGAAGCGGGCGGCAATTTCACCGGTCAGGCCGCGCCCCTTGAGGTAGTCAATGGCGATCGGCGCGCTTTTGAGCTGTTCCCGATAGAAGCGCATGGCTTGCCCCATCAGTTCTGTCAGCGGGGCTTTTTTGGCGCGAGCGGCAAGATGGCGTTCTTCTCGCGGCACGGTCAGGCCGGTGGTTGCGGCCAGTTCCTCGACGGCTTCGACAAAGCCGATGCCGGCGTGCTGCATCAGGAAGCCAATGGCGCTGCCGTGCGCGCCGCAGCCGAAGCAGTGATAGAACTGCTTGGACGGGCTGACGGTAAAAGAGGGGCTTTTTTCGGAATGGAACGGGCAGCAGGCGCTGAAATTAGCCCCGGATTTACGCAGCGGAACATAGCGTTCGACCACATCGACAATGTCGACGCGGGACAGCAGTTCCTGAACGAAGTTTTCGGGAATCAAGCGAGAATCAAGCTGCGGCCAGTTTCGCCTTGACCAGTTTCGATATCTCGCCCATGTCGGCGCGACCCGCCACCTGTGGCTTGACCAGGCCAATGACCTTGCCCATATCGGACGGGGCTTTGGCACCGGATTGCGCAATGGCGGCGACAACGATGGCCTCGATTTCGGCAGCACTCATGGCTTGCGGCATGTAGTCGGCGAGCACGCCGGCTTCGTATTTTTCAGCGTCCGCCAGATCCTGCCGCTGGGCACTTTCGTATTGCGTGATCGAGTCCTTGCGCTGCTTGAGCATTTTTTCGATCACGGCGATGACGCCGGTGTCGTCAAGCTCGATGCGTTCATCGACCTGTTTTTGTTTGATGGCGGCGAGCAGCAGGGAGAGTGCTTCCTTGCGCGGACGGTCGCCGGATTTCATGGCGGCCTTCCAGTCGTCGGTGATGCGGGTTTTTAATGTCATGGCAGTTCCTTCCAGAAACACAAAAACCGCCCGAGGGCGGTTCGTGCAAACAGCCAACCGTGGTGAAACGGAAGTCTGGCTTAATACATTTTCGGCGGCAGCATTTGGCTGCGAATCCGCTTGTGATGGCGCTTGACTGCCGCGGCATGCTTGCGCTTGCGCTCGGTGGTGGGTTTTTCGTAGAACTCGCGGGCGCGCAGTTCGGTGAGCAGACCGGTTTTTTCGATCGCGCGCTTGAAGCGGCGGATGGCGACTTCGAACGGTTCGTTTTCTTTAAGGCGAATACCAGGCATTGATAACCTCAGATAGACAGCTGGACGGCGGAAAGAGCGCCGGATTCTACTGCTTTCTGCCCGGATGTCAAAGGTAGAATGCGCCCGATGTTGGTGCTTGGTATTGAATCTTCCTGCGACGAGACCGGTCTCGCCCTCTACGACACGGCGCGCGGGCTGCTGGCGCACGCGGTGCACACGCAGGTGGCGATGCATGCCGACTACGGTGGCGTGGTGCCAGAACTGGCCTCGCGCGACCATATCCGGCGGCTGATTCCATTACTGGAGTCGGTGCTGACGCAGGCCGATGTTGTTAAGACGGGCATTGATGCCATTGCCTACACGGCGGGGCCGGGGCTGGCCGGCGCGCTGCTGGTGGGGGCGAGCTTTGCCGAGGCGCTGGCCGTTGCGCTCGGGGTACCGGCCTTGCCGGTGCATCATCTTGAAGGGCATTTGCTGTCGCCGCTCTTGGCAGCCGATCCGCCGGAATTTCCCTTTATTGCCTTGCTGGTTTCGGGTGGGCATACGCAGTTGATGCACGTTGCCGGGGTGGGGCGTTACGAGCTGCTGGGCGAATCGGTGGATGATGCCGCCGGCGAGGCCTTTGACAAGACGGCGAAGCTGCTCGGTCTGGGCTATCCGGGTGGGCCGGCGCTGGCGGCGCTGGCGGAACAAGGGCGCGCCGGACGCTACCGGTTGCCACGACCGATGCTGCACAGTGGCGATCTGGCGTTCAGCTTTTCCGGCCTCAAGACGGCGGCACTGACGGTGGTGCGAAATAATGAGCTGAGCGCGACGGACAAGGCCGATCTGGCTGCTGAATTTCAGGAAGCCGTCACCGAAGTGCTTGCTGCTAAGTCTGTTTCGGCGTGTCGTCAGCGTCGACTTTTAGCCTTGGTGGTAGCGGGCGGCGTGGGAGCCAATCGGCGTCTTCGTCAGCGCCTAGATGCTGAGATGGCGCAACTGGGGGGGCGTGTGTTCTATCCGGAGTTCGAGCTATGCACCGACAACGGCGCGATGATTGCGTTCTGTGGCGCGCAGCGCTTGCTGCAAGGGGCTGTGCCGGCGGGTCGCGACGGCGCGTTTGCGATCCGCCCGCGCTGGCCGCTGGATCAGTTTTCCTGAACTGTTTTTTTGCTGCCCTTGCTACGATTGCCACCCAGGCGGCTTTCAGTGCCGGCGAGCAGTTTCTGGATATTGCCTTTGTGGCGCAGGATCAGCACCGCCGAGATGATGGTCACGGGTAGCACAACTTGAATGCGGCCGACCAGCAAACCTGCGATGAGCGGCGCAGCACCGGCCGCCACCAGCGCCGCCAGTGACGAATAGCGGGTGATTGCAGCGACGGCAATCCAGAGGCCGATAGCGATCCCCGCCAGCGGCACCGAAAATCCAAGCAGCACGCCCACCGCCGTGGCGACGCCCTTGCCACCCTTGAAGCCCAGCGTGAAAGGAAATACATGACCGAGAAAGGCAGCGAGTCCGGCGAGCGCAACCGCCGTCTCGCCCGCGCCAACTTTTGTGGCGATGAGCATCGCCAGCCAGCCCTTGGCGGCGTCGCCCAGCAGCGTGAGCAGCGCGGCAGCCTTGTTGCCGGTGCGTAAAACGTTGGTGGCACCGGGGTTGCCCGAGCCGAAGCTGCGCGGGTCAGCCAGCCCGAAGGCGCGCGAAACGATCACGGCGAAGGGCAGCGAACCGAGCAGGTAGCCAAGAGCAGCGGCGATCAGCAATTCCATAGTGGATTCCCTAGAATGGCCGACATTGTAAGTGAGGGCGCAACAACAGCGAAGGGAGGGGCAGCGTGGATTTTATTTTCATCGATGACATGCGGGTCGAAGCCCATGTGGGTATTTTCGAGCGTGAGAAGGTGGCACCACAAACACTGGAGATCAGTCTGACCTTCGGCGTGCCTGACGCCGCAGCGCAGAATGATGATATCTCCCAGACCATTCGTTACGATACCGTCATTGAGCGTATTCGTATCGAACTGGCGGCGCGCCATTTCAATTTGCTGGAAACGCTCGGTGAATATGTGATCGGCTTGCTGTTGAATGAATTCGGCGCTCCGTGGGTAAAGATATCGATTGCCAAAATCGGCATCATGAAAGGCGTGCGTCGTGTCGGGGTGCAGATCGAACGGTCAAAGGCGTAGCCCTTCTCTGTCAGGGGGCGCGGCTGTGCGTGGCCACCTCACGGCAGGCGGCGATCGCGGCGTTGGACATCACCGGCCTGATCTGACAACGATCTTCCCAGGCGCGCTGTTTTGCGGCTTCGGCGCGTCGTAGCGCTTCCTGCTTCTTGAGGCGCAGGGCTTTTTGTTCGTCAATATCGGCTTGCGCCAGAATTTCCTTGCGCTTCGCTTCGGCTTCCTTCTGAGCGGCCACTGCTTTTGCGCGGGATTCGGCGGATGCGCTTTCCTCTGCCTCCTGCTTTTCGCGGCGCTTTTGCATTTCCTCTGCGGACAACGCCGGCGCTGCCGGTTCGGTTTTCTGGGTGGCAGCAATCGCGCTGCCTGCCGCTGCACCAACGACGGCACCGGTCACCACAGCGCTGGATGATGATCCGGATGTATTCACGTTAACTTTGACGCCACCCGTACTGGCGGGTTCGTCGCTACTGCTTTTGGTCGACTTTGACGAACTCGATGAACTCGATGATTTGCTGCCACTGGATTTTGCTAGGACATCCATGCTGGCCAAGCTGGTCGCGACGACCAGTGCGAGGGCGATGAGTATCGGGGATTTTTTCATGAGGCGCTCCTTTGCATTTTTCCGGGATCGAATACGGTTTGGCGATTGGTGATTGGTGATTTCATCCGCGCGGGTGGTGCTGGCGGTGTAGCTGTTTCAACCGTTCACGTGCCACATGAGTATAGACCTGCGTGGTCGAGATGTCGGCGTGACCGAGCAGCAGTTGCACCACGCGCAGATCGGCGCCGTGGTTCAGCAGATGAGTGGCGAAAGCATGGCGCAGCACATGCGGCGAGATTTTTTCGCGCGGAATGCCCGTTTGCAGCGCGTATTTTTTGATCAGCGCCCAGAACATCTGGCGCGTCATGGCAGCACCACGCGCGGTGACAAAAACCGCATCCGAGCTTTGCTGTTGCAGCAGCTCCGGGCGCGCCTGAGCGGTATAACGCTGCAACCAGTCAGCGGCAATTTCGCCCAGCGGCACCAGACGTTCCTTGCTGCCCTTGCCCATCACCCGCACCACATTGTCGTTGAGGCTGATCTCGAACAGGCGCACGCCAATCAGCTCCGTTACGCGCAGGCCGGTGGCATAAAGTAGTTCGAGCATGGCGCGGTCGCGCAGCCCCAGCGCGGTGCCGACATCGGGTGCGGCGAGCAGACTTTCCACCTGTTTTTCCGACAAGGTTTTGGGAAAGCG
>CAJAWW010000215.1 GCA_903946745.1 uncultured beta proteobacterium | reverse complement strand
GGCTTTCCAGTAACGCAACTCGGCAGCATGGGTACCGCTCTTGTCGCCGCGCGAAACAAAAGGTGCTTTGGCCGCTTCGATGCGGCGCAGTCCTTCAAGAATATCCTTCCCCGCCGCCTTTGCCGGGTCACTTTTCGGGCCGACCACAATGAAGTCGTTGTACATCACTTCCTGACGCTTTACGCCGTAGCCCTCGGCGATGAATTTTTCCTCGGCCGCCTTGTCGTGCACAAACACCACGTCGGCATCGCCGCGACGCGCCAGATCGAGTGCCTGACCGGTGCCCAAGGCAACCACGCGCACCTTGATGCCCGTGGACTTGTCAAAAACCGGCAACAAATAACCAAAGAGGCCGGACTGTTCGGTCGAGGTGGTCGAAGAAACGGTAATGAACGCGTCCTGAGCATGAACGACTGTAGCGGCGAGCACACCGGCAGCGGTGAGTAGAGAACAAAACAGACGACGAGAGATCATGGGATTTCCTCCTTGAGAAAACGTTGTGCCGCTTCGGTTTGCGGAGTGTTGAAAAATTGCTCGACCGGTGTCTGTTCGACAATCCGGCCGTGGTCGATGAAAACGATTTGCTCGGCCATGCGACGCGCCTGACCTAGATTGTGGGTCGTCATCAGGAGATGCGTACCGGCGGCGGCAATCTCACCGATGATGCGTTCCACCTCGCGCGTGCTGGCTGGGTCGAGACTGGCGGTGGGCTCGTCGAGAATCAACAGTTGCGGTTCGCGCGCCCAGGCACGGGCCAGCGCCACACGCTGCTGCTCGCCACCGGAAAGCAGACGTGCCGGACGATTGGCGATTGGCGTCAAGCCAACCTTCTCCAGCGCTGCCAGCGCGCGCGTGCGACATTCCGTGGCATTGTGACCCTGCAGCCGCAGACCGTAGATGATGTTTTCCAACGCGGTGGTACGCAACATCACCGGGCGCTGAAACACCATGGCCTGCGTCAGCGGTCGAGGCCAGATCAGGTTGCCCGAGGTCGGGCGCAAGAGGCCGTGAATCAGACGCAACAAGGTACTTTTGCCAGCGCCATTGGGACCCAGCACAACGGTGCGCTGCGCCGTGAATGAGAGCGTCGCGGCATCCACAATGTGCGTTCCAGCACTGTGCAGACTCAGACTGTCGAGACTCAGCCACGCGGATTTCACCCCAGCATTCATCGGCGACGCATTCATCCCCAATGCCTTTGCGCCCATTGCCGCAACTGGTAGGCCGCCGCGTTAACCGCCAACACCACGGCGATCAGCACGAGCCCGAGACCGAGTGCCAGAGGCAGGTCGCCCTTGCTGGTTTCCAGCGCAATGGTGGTGGTCATAACGCGGGTAACGCCATCAATATTGCCGCCGACGATCATCACCGCACCGACTTCGGCAATCGCGCGGCCGAAACCGGCCAGTGCCGCTGTGGTGAGCGAGAAGCGACCGTCCCAAAGCAGGGTGGCCGCAGCGCGCGTGCGACTGGCGCCCAGACTGCGCAACTGTTCGCTGAACTCGGTCCAGGCATCGGCAACCGTTTGCCGGGTTAGCGCTGCAACGATAGGGGTGACCAGTACCGCCTGCGCGATCACCATCGCAGCCGGTGAAAACAATAAACCGAACGTACCAAGCGGGCCGGCGCGTGAAAGCAGCAGATAAACCATTAAGCCTACTACCACCGGCGGCAGCCCCATCAGGCCGTTGAATAAAACCACCAGCAGCCGCCGTCCGGGAAAACGACCGACCGCCAGCAGCGCACCAATCGGCATGCCGACAAGGCAGGCGATGATCGTCGCACTGAGGCTGACCTGCAGGCTAAGCAGTACAACGCCGAACAACCGTGCGTCGGCCGCAGCCACGAGGTGCCAGGCGGTAAGAAAGCTGTCGTGAAAGTCAGTCAAAAGAATCAGATTGTTACGGTATTGAATCCACAAACGCAGATTTATGCACTGCGCTGCATAAGCGGGCTTATGGTCAAAGCAAGGTTAAAGTATGGGCAACGAGGACCAAATATGTCAGTTTCTGCAACAAGATCCCGGGCACAGCCCCGCTTACGCTGGTCTTGGGATTTGGGATCGGCGCTAACCGAAGCCGATACAACGCATTTGTTCGCACTGCTGGCGGCCTTGGCCGAACCTGGTTCGCTGGGTGTCGCGGCCAAAGCGGCCGGCATGTCCTATCGTTCGGCCTGGGGTTTGCTGCGCCGTTGCGAGGACATGATGGGCGCGGCGCTGGTCATTATGGAGCGCGGGCGCGGCAGCCGGTTGTCGGAACTCGGCGAATCCGTGATGCAACTGGATGGCGCAGCGCGACTGGCGCTGGGCGAGGTGCATGCGCCGTGGGAAAGACGCCTGCGACAACTGCTGGCACCGGTGACGCGCACCGCACCGGAACGTCTGCGGGTTGCCGCCAGCCATGATCTGGCACTGGCCGACTGGATCGAACACGGTCGTGGCATCAGCTTCGATCTGTTCTGGCGCGGCAGCGAAGAAGCCTTGTCCGCCTTGGAGCGCGACGAATGCGACATGGCGGGTTTCCATGTTCCCGAAGCATGGACGCCGGAACAATTAACGGCTTGGCTCGGACGCTGGCTGAAGCCACGGCTACATGTATGTATTCCGCTCATGCGCCGTTGTCAGGGTCTGATCGTTGCACACGGCAATCCGCTGCATCTGACGAGCCTGGCGGATGTCTCGACGACCGGCGCACGCATGGTCAACCGCCAGCGCGGTTCCGGCACGCGCACCCTGATCGATCAACTGCTGCTAGCCAACGGCTTACGCCCCGACGAGATCGACGGCTATGCCCACGAAGAATTCACCCACGAGGCAGTCGCCGCCACCGTTGCCGGCGGTCAAGCCGATGTCGGCTTCGGCATTCAGGCTGCAGCGGCACGCTACGATCTGGACTTTGTGCCGCTGATAAAGGAACGCTATGGTTTCGCCATGCGTAGTGCCGTGGCGACCAGCGAAGAGGGTCGACAATTTCTGGCACGACTGTCGGGCAACACCTTTCATCAGCGTCTGCTCGCCCTGCCCGGTTACGCACCTGTTACGTCGGCGCAACCGGGGCCATGGGCCACATTTCTGGCATAAGAATTCTGTTGAAAGGCTCGGCAAATCCTTGCATAGCCTGATGACGATGGTCAGACAGGCCAAGCTTGTCCCGGTGCGGAGCACTGTCTCAGGATGGATCGCTTGCGTGCCGCCCGACCTGTTCAGATAGGCGGATGCTTGCTTATTTCAGCCCACTCGTCATCCGAGTACAGGCGCGACCGGGTGATAAATGCCATGCCGGTAGGCCCGTCGAGCGAGAACGCATTCGAACCGCCGCCGGGGATCGCGTCGATAATCAGGTGCGTATGTTCCCAGTATTCGAATTGCAGTTTCCCCATGTAGAACGGCACGCCACCAATCTCGCCCAACTTGACGTCAGTGGCACCAATCGTCAGTTCGCCCTTGAGCATGCACAGCGGCGCACTGCCTTCGCAGCAACCACCGCTCTGATGGAACAGGATCTCGCCATTTTCGGCCTTAAGGCGCGCAATCAGCGCCAGCGCGGCGGGCGTTGCCGATACGCGGGTGGGGATAGTGTTGTTCATAGCAGTTTCCTTAAATGAACAGCGGGCGCACACGCTCAAGCATGCGCGCCCGCAGGGAAACAACAGCTTAGAAGAAACCGAGCTTCTTCGGGCTGTAGCTGACCAGCAAGTTCTTGGTCTGTTGGTAGTGGTCGAGCATCATCTTATGGTTTTCACGACCGATACCGGACTGCTTGTAGCCACCAAAAGCCGCATGCGCCGGATAGGCGTGATAGCAGTTGGTCCAAACGCGACCAGCCTTGATGCCACGACCCATACGGTAGGCGGTGTTGCCGTCACGGCTCCATACCCCGGAACCCAGGCCATAAATGGTGTCATTGGCGAGGGCCAGTGCATCCGCTTCGTCCTTGAAGGTCGTTACAGCGAGCACCGGCCCGAAGATTTCTTCCTGGAAAATACGCATTTTGTTGTGACCCTTGAACATGGTCGGCTGCACGTAATAACCGCCGGCCAGATCGCCTGCCAAGTTGGCTTGTGAGCCACCAACCAGACACTGTGCGCCTTCCTGCTTGCCCAGATCGAGATAGGACAGTATCTTTGCCAGTTGGTCGCTCGAAGCCTGTGCGCCCATCATGGTTTCAGTATCCAGCGGATTGCCATGCTTGATAGCCTTCACGCGACCGATGGCACGCTCGATGAACTGGTCGTAGATCGATTCATGAATCAGCGCGCGCGACGGGCAGGTGCAGACTTCGCCCTGATTGAAGGCGAACAGCACCAAACCTTCGATGGCCTTATCGAAAAAGTCATCGTCGGCTTCGGCGACATCGGCAAAGAACACGTTGGGCGACTTGCCGCCCAGTTCCAGCGTGGCGGGAATCAGGCTGTTAGCCGCGGCCTGACCGATCACGCGGCCGGTGGTGGTGGAACCGGTAAAGGCAATCTTGGCAATGCGGCTGCTGGTGGCCAGCGGCATACCGGCTTCGCGGCCGTAGCCGTTGACGATGTTGAGCACGCCCGGCGGCAGCAAGTCGGCGATCAGTTCGACCAGAATCAGGATGGAGATTGGTGTCGATTCAGCCGGTTTCATGACGATACAGTTGCCTGCGCCGATGGCCGGTGCCAGTTTCCAGGCGGCCATCAGAATCGGGAAGTTCCAAGGAATGATTTGGCCGACGACGCCAAGCGGTTCATGAAAATGATAGGCGACCGTGGTTTCGTCAATCTCTGAAATACCGCCTTCCTGGGCGCGCACACAGCCGGCAAAGTAACGGAAGTGATCAATCGCCAACGGAATGTCAGCATTCAGTGTTTCGCGGATCGGCTTGCCGTTATCGACGGTCTCGGCATAGGCCAACACTTCAAGATTCTGCTCCAAACGATCGGCGATCTTCAGCAGCAGATTGGCGCGCTCGGTGGACGACGCACGCCCCCACTTGTCGGCAGCGGCATGCGCAGCATCCAGTGCCAGCTCGATGTCTTCTGCGGTGGAACGGGCGACGGTGGTGTAGACCTTACCGGTGATCGGGGTAAGTACATCAAAATACTGGCCCTTGGTCGGCGCAACAAATTTGCCACCAATGAAATTGTCGTACTTGGCCTTGTAGGCCACTTTGGCGCCGGGGGTATTGGGTGCAGCGTACAGCATGGTGTCTCCTTGATGTTTGGTGAATGGTTCGGTGAATGAAAACGCAGATGAACCGCGCTGCAACCATCGCAAGCCGTATGCCATCACCGCGCGATCGTCAGACAGGGTGATGGGCATCAATAATCCGGCCTGTTTTTTGTTCGCCGACACATTGCCGCGCACCACGCAAACAGAACACCACTTCATTTGCGGTAAGCTTTTACGATGAGCGTGACACTGAGCTACCGTTTTTCTCCCAACCGCCTGCCCGCGTTGCCCAGTTGCGAACTGCAATTGCAGAATCAGCTGTTCATCCTGCTTTCGGCCATCCGTGAACATGGATCGATCGGCAGGGCCGCCAAGTCGCTGGACGTCTCCTATCGCCACCTGTGGGGAGAAATCAAGGAACAGGAAGCATTGTTGGGGGCATCGTTGCTGACCTGCGAACACGGACAGGCCGCACGTCTTTCGGAGTTCGGCGAGCGCCTGCTGTGGGCAGAAAAACGAACGCTCGCGCGCTTGCTGCCGGATGCCGAAGCCCTGGCCGCAAAAATCGATCATGATCTGCTTCTCGCGGCGCGACCGACACTCCGTTCGCTAGCCGTCTCGGCAAGTCACGACCTATTGTTTTCCACGCTACGTGATTGCGTGCGCACACATGCCGAGATATTGCTCGATGTCGATTTCGTCGGCAGTGCGGCAGCACTGGAATGCCTGAATCAGGGAAGCTGCGTACTGGCCGGGATGCACCTGCCACTAAACGACGAACATCTGTGCCGCCGCGGTTCCCATGTGCATCAAGAGATTGGTCGTCATCTTCGGCTGGGCGACCATAAGCTGATCCGCATGGCATCCCGTGATCAGGGGCTGATGGTGCGTCGAGGAAATCCGCTCGGCATCGCCGGGATTTCCGATCTGACGCGTCCTGAAATCAGAATCGTCAACCGGCAGACCGGTTCCGGAACACGCATACTGTTCGACGAATTACTGCGCCATCACCAGATCGCACCAGATGCCATCCGTGGCTATGACAGCGAAGAACCCACCCATCTTTCAGTCGCTGCGAGCGTTGCCGCTGGATTGGCAGAGTGTGGCATCGGTTTGCGCGCGGCGGCCGTGCGCTTTGATCTGGATTTCGTGCCGCTCGTGACGGAACAATACTTCATTGTCTGCCGCAAAGCACTGCTTAAGGCGGAGCCGGTCTGCGCCATCATCGAGGTGCTTGGCTCGACTGAATTCAAGTACCTCGCGGAAGCGCTACCCGGCTACTCGGCAATTGGCGCCGGTGAGGTCATATCACTGCGCGGAGTTTTGCCTTGGTACAAGTAATCCGGAAAAAAGCAAAAGGTTGTCTAACTAACCGTAGGCGACCCCCTGCTTTTCGCGAAGAACCGGCGGTACTTACTTCGACAGACATTCCTTCATGAAGACCTTGCGCTCGCCACCCTTCTTGGCCTTGGCGTCGGCATTGCAGGTCTTCATCTTGTCCTCCTGCTTGGGCGTGCCAGTGGTGGCCAGAGCGGCGGTTTTATTTTCACACTTCTTGATCGAGGCAGGCTTGGCGGCTGGGGCCGCAGCGGCAAGCTATGACCTCGACTTTGTGCCATGATGCCGGATCGCTAAGACTTTGCCATGCGCAGCGCAGTCGCCACCAGCGACGAAGGCCGGCAGTTTCTGGCGCGCCTGTCCGGAACAACTTTTCAGCAACACTTGAACGCCTTGCCAGGCTATGCTTCGATTACACAACCGGCCATCGGTGGCTGGGCAGATTTTTTGAAGTGAACGTGACCGGGATGTAAGTTGCTGCAAATTTTCCGGTCGTTCAATAGACAGCACCGCCACGACTGACCTTGTATATTGTGCGATAACCGCTCATAATACAACAATGTTCAAACGCATCCTGTCCCCGCTGCTTGCCGGCAGACTGCAACATCAACCGGCTGTTGCCATCCTCGGCCCGCGTCAGGTTGGCAAAACAACTTTGGCGCGCGAGATTGCCAATCGCTCGCCCGGGACGATTTTTCTGGATCTCGAACGCGAGTCTGATCGCGCAAAGCTGGCGCGCGCTGACTTGTTTTTTCCGCGTCACCGTGACCGGCTTGTCGTCATCGATGAAGTGCAAACCCTGCCGGATCTCTTCGCCACATTGCGCCCTGAAATTGATGACGACCGCCGTGCGGGACGATTTTTGCTGTTGGGTTCTGCGAGCGGTGCTCTGCTTCGACAATCTGCCGAATCGCTGGCGGGTCGCATTGCCTATCTTGAGCTCACGCCTTTTTTGCTGGAGGAAATGCTCACCGCAACTGAGATGAACGCAACAGCGCACGCCGCATCACTGTGGCTGCGTGGCGGGTTTCCGCGCAGTTTTCTTGCCGAAAGTGACGCTGAATCTTTTTCCTGGCGCACCGATTTTGTCGACACTTTTCTCGCCCGCGATCTTCCGCAACTTGGTATCACCATCCCGGCCGAAACGCTCCGCCGATTCTGGCGCATGTGTGCCCACCTGCACGGCCAGCTGTTCAATGCTTCACAACTTGGCGCAGCCTTGGGCGGCGTTGCCCACACCACCACCACACGCTATCTCGATTTACTGGTCGATGCCTTGATGCTGCGGCGTTTGCCGCCCTATCTGGCCAACGTCGGCAAACGTCTGGTGAAATCACCGAAGGTGTATGTCCGTGACAGCGGCATTCTGCATGCACTGCTTGGCATCCATACATTGGATGACCTGAACGGACACCCGGTTGCAGGGCTATCCTGGGAGGGCTTTGTCATCGAGCAGATTCTCGCCACGCTGCCACCGCTGACCACAGCGGGTTTTTATCGTACCGCCGCAGGCGCGGAACTCGATCTGGTCGTCGAGCACGCCGGCAAGCGCATCGGTTTTGAAATCAAGCTCTCCACAGCGCCCACGGTGTCGCGTGGGTTCTGGAACGCCTGTGAAGATCTGGGTATCTCTCAGGCATATGTGGTCGCCCCGGTACGGGAACCCTATCCCCTGGCAGAAAACGTGGAAGTCATTTCGCCGCTGATGCTCGGCGATCTTGCCTGAGTGCATCGCGTCCCGAACCCAGCATAATCAAGGCGCATGACTTACGATCGGACAATCCCTGGTGCCGGCAATGCATTCAAGGCCGCCCATGCCGAACTGTTGCTCAATAGCTATCGCGCGCTCCTGAAGCGGGATCTGCTTGACGCATCAACTCCGGAGCTCGGTCGCGCCCTGTACCAAGCCCCCATGGTGGTGCTGGCGCACGATACCGCCGCTGACCCGGTGTTTTTCTACGGCAATCTCGCTGCCCAGCAGTTGTTTGAAATGGGCTGGGCAGAGTTGGTGCAGTTACCCTCACGCTGTTCTGCGGAGCCGGTGGCGCAGGAAGCGCGGCAACACCTGCTTGATCTGGTCGCCCGGCAGGGCTACATCGACCACTACTCCGGCGTACGCATCGCCAAGTCGGGCAGGCGCTTTTTGATCGAATCCGCGACCGTCTGGAATCTGCTGGGGCAGGATGGCCGGATCGTCGGCCAGGCGGCTGCGTTCGCTGATTGGGTGGTCTTGGGTAGCACCGAATAATCTTGCACGCGTCAGCTGACAATTTGGCAAAAAGTCGACGCCGGGGATACGGCAGATGCAAGTTGTAACGCCTGATTTTGAATCAAGCTTGCGAAAATTATTGCAAAGGCCGGGCTTTGAATCTTATCAATCAACGATATTTTTTACTGACAAAGCCTATAAATAAAACAGAGTTTCTGTATTGGGTGAAAATTAAATAGCTTATTTTTATTCCAAAGCATCTTTATTTGTCGTAAACTTTGCTATTCCCATTAAGTACAAGAGGTTTTTATATGTCTAATGAGCTACAGACCATTGAACAGCAAATTGCTCAACTTCAGGCCAAAAAACAGGAAATCCTGAATTCCAAACGCAATACGGCACTGGAAGAAACAAGAAACAATGTCCGTCTATATGGATTCACTAGCGCCGAACTAGGGCTGGGAAAGTCGGCGGCGCAGGTGACAGAGAAACCCAAAGCCGCGGCTAAATATGTCAACCCCGCCAACACGACGCAAACTTGGGCGGGCGGCAAGGGGCCGATTCCCAAGTGGGTTAAAGAACACGAAGCCCGGGGCGGTTCGCGTGAAAGCTTACTGATTAAATAATAAGTCGGGTGCCTGCTGCCAGGTAGCTGCTACCGCTTGTTGCACGTTTATGCAAATAAAAAAAGCCGCAATTGCGGCTTTTTTATTTCATTCAGCGTTTGCTTGAAACGCTCAGTTCAACTACTTACTTCGACAGACATTCCTTCATGAATGCCTTGCGCTCGTCGCCTTTTTTGCCTTTAGCATCCGCGTTACAAGTCTTCATTTTGTTCTGCTGTTTGGTCTTGCCTTCGGCGGCGGCGGGATTGTCCTTTTCACACTTCTTCATTGATGCAGCTTTGGCAGCACCGGCCAATGGCTTGCCATCCTTGCTCACAGCCTTGGCTTCGCAGCTAGAAGCAGCGGCGGGGGTGGCTTTGGCAGCTTCTGCCGGCTTGGCAGCGGGAGCAGCAGCAGCTTTGGGTGCGGCGGCGGGCGCTGCGGCAGCGGCCGGAGCAGCGGCAGGCTTGGCGGCGTCAGCTGCCAGCGCAACGTTGGCAGCAAACAGAGAAGCGATGGCGATGACGATAAGTTTGTTCATGGTTTTTCCTTGAAAGAGTGCGGCCTGTTGCCGTAAGCGAGTAACGCCGCTGCCCCAGGCTGGGTTGACTCAGTTGACCGGATCGCCGTCCAGATCAGAATGCAGCGCACTTTCCTGTCGCTGCAAAAACTCCTGCATGCTGTCAATACCGCGCAGGCTCAGGATGTTGGTTCGCACCGCCGCTTCGAGCAATACGGCGAGGTTGCGACCCGCCGCAACAGGAATGGTGACGCGCCGCACCGGTACATGAAGAATGGATTCATTCTGCGCATCGAGCGGCAGCCGGGCAGCTTCGGGTACGCCTGGAACAGGCTTTTGCAAATGCACGATGAGCTTGAGCCGCATCTTGCGCCGGCACGCAGTTTCACCAAACACGGTGCGAATGTTGAGTAGCCCCAAACCACGCACTTCCAAAAAGTCCTTGAGCATTTCGGGACAGCGGCCTTCCAGCGTATCCATGCCAATGCGCGACACTTCCACGACATCGTCGGCAACCAGACCGTGGCCGCGCGAGATCAGCTCCAGACCGAGTTCGCTTTTGCCGACACCGGAATCTCCGGTAATCAGCACCCCCATACCGAGCACGTCCATGAACACGCCATGCAGCGTGACCATTTCAGCCAGATGACGTGAGACAAAAAAGCGCAGCGTGTCAATGACAAAAGCCGAGGAGAGAGGCGTCTGAAGCAACGGGGTGTCGGTGGCTTCGCACCCCTCGCGCAGAGCCGGGTGAATTTCAAGGCCATCGGCAATGATAAGGGCGGGTGGCCGCGCGTCGTACATGTGTTGCAGATGTCGCTTCAGCTTATCAGCAGGCTGGCGACGCGACCATGCAAGCTCCGGTGCGCCGATGACCTGCAAGCGCTCGGGGTGCATCAGATTAAGGTGACCGATCAAATCGGCCGGCGAGACAATATCCTGATTGGCTGAAATGGTGCGGGTCATGGTGCCACTGACCCACGAAAGATGGAGCCGTTCGCGGTTAAGCTCGAACAGCTGCGAAACGATTAGCTGACGTGCCACTGGAGAAACAGGTTATGAACTTCGGTGGTATCGGGCGCGATGGCGAGTTTCTCGCGAAAGCCACGGTCTGAAAACATCTGGGCTAACTCGGACAACAATTGCAGATGCTGTTCGTTGGCGGCCTCCGGCACCAGCAGCACAAAGGCCAGATTGACCGGCTGACCATCGGGGGCGTCGAACTGAACAGGATTGGCAAGACGGACAAATGCACCGATCGGCGTCTTGAGCCCCTTGATGCGACCATGCGGAATCGCGATGCCTTGACCCAGCCCGGTTGAGCCGAGCTTCTCCCGCGCAAACAAGGCGTCATACACCGTGCTGCGGGCGATACCCTGATTATTCTCGAACAGCAGACCAACCTGTTCGAACACGCGTTTCTTGCTGCTGGCGTCGAGATTGATGGCGACATTATCGAGCGGCAGCAGGCTGGCTATCTGGTTCATGTAGGGATCAATTCCGGAATGCGGCAATGTTCGTAACGTAAGCGGCGGCGGCAAGTATAGCGCCGCTAACATCAACGCGCTCCGGAGGGTGATTGACTATTCGGCCGCTATGCGTTTGTCGTGGGTATGGTCAGAGCGTTTTTCTTTGTGCTTGACCACTTGGCGATCCAGTTTGTCGATCAGCAGATCGATAGCGGCATAGAGATCGGGGTCGGTAGAGTCGGCAAAAATATCCTTGCCTTTGACGTGAAGCGTGACTTCGGCTTTTTGCTGCAGCTTTTCAACGGACAGGATCACATGGGTGCTGGTGACATGATCAAAATGACGTATCACCCGGTCGAGCTTGCTGGTGACGTACTCACGAATAGCGGGGGTGACTTCGACGTGGTGCCCGGTGATATTGAGGTTCATGATGTCTCCTTGTCAGTGTGGCAGAGTGATTTGCTACGGTTGCGTTACAAGATTACGCCTGTTCGCTCAGAGTGTCTTTCTGAGATTGACAGGCGCGATGTTGAGCAGTTCGCGGTACTTCGCAACAGTGCGTCGCGCCACGACAATGCCCTGCTCGCCCAGCACTTCGGCAATTCGTGAATCCGAAAGCGGTTTTTTGCCGCTCTCTGCACCGATCAATTGCTTGATAAGCGCCCGAATCGCGGTTGAGGAAGCCGCGCCGCCGGTATCGGTGGCGACGTGACTGCCAAAAAAATATTTGAGTTCAAAAATGCCACACGGACTGGCCAGATACTTTTGCGTCGTCACGCGAGAGATGGTTGATTCATGCAGGCTCACCGTTTCGGCAATCTCGCGCAACGTCAGTGGTCGCATGGCAACATCACCATGATCGAAAAATGCACGCTGACGATCAACAATAGCCTGCGACACGCGCAAGATGGTGTCAAAGCGCTGCTGCACATTCTTGATGAGCCATTTGGCTTCCTGCAACTGGCTGGCCAGCCCGGCAGCCGAGCCACCTGAATTGTTACCGCCGCTGCCCCGGTGGCGATGCAGGATATCGGCATACAGGCGATTGATACGCAAACGCGGCATGGCTTCGCTGTTGAGGCTGACAATCCACTGACCGCGCAACTTGCGCACCGTAACATCCGGTATCACGTAACGGGTATCGATCGGCGCAAATTGTGCGCCGGGCCGCGGGTTGAGCGAGCGAATCAGGGTTTGCGCCTCGCGCAATTCGTCATCGCTGCAACCCAGCGACTTGCGGATACGCGTGAAGTCGCGTGCGGCGAGATGTTCGAGGTGCGTGCCGACAATAGCCAGCGCCAAATTACGCTCAGGCGAAGTGGGCTGGGTTTTTAATTGCAGCGCCAGGCATTCTTGCGGGCTGCGGGCGCCAATGCCAGTGGGGTCAAGGTTTTGCAGGTGGCGCAACGCAATGCCGAGTTCTTCGAGCATGCTTTCGCGCAGATCGATGTTGTCCTCGGACACCAGCATATCGAGGAGTTCTGTGAGCGACTGGGTCAGATAACCATCGTCGTCAAGACCTTCAATCAGAAACGACACCAGCGCGCGGTCGCGATCCGGCAGCGGCGTCAAAGAAAGCTGGGCGCCAAGATGTTCGCGTAGCGAAGTCGAGGCGGCTTGCGTTTCACCGCTATCCAGGTCGTCGTCATTGGGGTCGCGCTGCCCACCGCTGCCGGAGAAATCCACCCCCCAACCCTCGTCGTCACCGGCACGCGGTTCAACACGTTCATCACGCGGGGCGTGCTCGTCGCTTTCTGGCGCAGCGGGGGTTTGCACTGCCACCAGTGGATCAACCGTCGGCGTGTAGGAAGTGTCTTCCGGTTCGTCGCGTTCGAGCAGCGGGTTGTCCTGCAAGGCCTGCTCGATTTCCGCATTCAGTTCCAACGTCGACAACTGCAACAAACGGATCGACTGTTGCAATTGCGGCGTCAGCGCCAGATGTTGCGAGAGTTTGAGTTGCAGCGCCTGTTTCATTTGAGTTGAATCAGATGCTACACCTTACATGCGGAAATGTTCACCGAGATACACGCGGCGCACGTTTTCGTTTTCGATGATCTCGGCGGGATGCCCCGCAGCCAGCACGCTGCCGGCATTGATGATGGTGGCGCGGTCGCAAATACCCAGCGTTTCGCGCACGTTGTGGTCGGTAATCAGCACACCGATATCGCGCTCCTTGAGAAAACGGATGATCTTTTGAATGTCGATCACGGCAATCGGGTCGACGCCGGCGAACGGTTCGTCGAGCAAAATGAAACGCGGATTGGTCGCCAGCGCGCGCGCAATCTCGACCCGCCGCCGCTCACCGCCCGAGAGCGACACCGCAAGGCTGTCACGAATGTGCGTGATGTGCAGTTCTTCCAGCAGGGTTTCGAGCCGGTTCTCACGCCCGCCGCGATCCAGATCCTGCAGTTCCAGCACGGCCAGAATGTTCTCTGTCACCGTGAGTTTGCGGAACACTGAATTTTCCTGCGGCAGATAAGACAAACCCATGCGCGCGCGCCGATGAATCGGCAGGTGTGTCAGGTTTTCCTGGCGGCCATTTTCTTCGATACAAATTTCACCCCCATCGGCGGCCACCAACCCGACCACCATGTAAAAACAGGTAGTCTTGCCCGCACCATTAGGGCCCAGCAAACCAACAACTTCACCCGCCGCCACCTCAAAAGATACGTCGGTAACGACCGTGCGCGTTTTGTATTTCTTGCGCAGATTAGTGGCGGAGAGGCGGGCGGTTGTGGTCATTTGTTGAAAACCGAATTAACCACGGGGGACACGGGGAGCACGGGGAAAAACAAATGGGATTTGTCGTGATTTTGCCCTTCCCCGTGCTCCCCGTGTCCCCCGTGGTGAATAGCCTTTAGTCCCCTCACTCCATTCCCTCCGGATCTTTCAGCAGCCGCCGGATCACGTCTGACGCAAAGCCCCGCGACTGCAAAAATCTGGCCTGCTTCGCCCATTCACGCGCGTCGGCGGGGGCGGTGCCAAACTTTCGCACCCACAATTCCCGGGCGCGGGTGGCTTCATCGGGCAGATCGGCGGCGGCGAGTTGGGTGCTTGCCGTCTCGGCGTCGACACCTTTTTGCCGCAAGGTCTGACGCAGGCGCGAGGTGCCAAAGCGCGCCGCGCGTGAGCGCAGGTAGGCGTCGGCAAAGCGGGCATCGGACTGCAATTGTGAAGATTGCAAATCAACGATCACGGCTTCAATTTCTTCCGTTGTGCCATGCGCGGCGAGTTTCCTGACCAACTCGACGCGGGTGTGTTCGCGGCGAGCAAGCAGGGCAATGGCTTTTTGACGCAGATCACCGGAGGCGCTCAACAGGCCACCATCACGCTACTGGCGCGCCGGGCGTTGGCATGGCGACACCGACGATTTCGCGCACCTTGTTTTCGATTTCAGCAGAAATTTCCGGATGCTCACGCAAGAATTCACGCGCGTTGTCTTTGCCCTGACCGATTTTTTCGCCCTTGTAGGCGTACCAGGCACCGGATTTTTCAACCACTTTGTGTTCAACGCCGAGTTCAACCACTTCTCCCTGACGCGAAATGCCTTCGCCGTACAGAATGTCGAAATGCGCCTCACGGAACGGCGGTGCAACCTTGTTTTTGACCACTTTCACCTTGGTTTCATTGCCGATCACCTCGTCGCCTTTTTTGATCGCGCCGGTGCGGCGAATATCCATGCGTACCGAGGCGTAGAACTTGAGCGCGTTGCCGCCCGTGGTGGTCTCGGGGCTGCCGAACATGACACCAATTTTCATGCGAATCTGGTTGATGAAAATCACCAGCGTGTTGGTGCGCTTGATGTTGGAGGTGAGTTTGCGCAGGGCTTGCGACATCAGCCGCGCTTGCAAACCGGGCAACTGGTCGCCCATTTCGCCTTCGATTTCGGCACGCGGTGTCAGCGCGGCAACCGAGTCGATGACGATCAGATCAACGCCGCCCGAGCGCACCAGCATGTCGGTAATTTCCAGCCCCTGCTCGCCGGTATCCGGCTGCGAGATCAGCAGATCGGGCACATTCACGCCCAGCTTGGCAGCATAGCCGGGGTCGAGCGCGTTTTCCGCATCGATGTAAGCGGCAACGCCACCGGCCTTTTGAATCTCGGCCACCACATGCAGACACAACGTGGTCTTGCCCGACGATTCTGGCCCGTAGATTTCCACCACGCGACCGCGCGGCAGGCCGCCGATACCCAGCGCAATATCCAGCCCCAGTGAGCCGGTGGACACGGTCTGAATGTCGTCGGTCGCCAGCCCCTCGCCCATCTTCATGATGGAGCCTTTGCCAAACTGCTTTTCGATCTGCGCCAGTGCGGCTTGCAGTGCCTTTGCCTTATTGTCGTCCATGTCCGTCCTTCCAAAAGTTGAATCGATTATGGCACGCTATTTGCCAGCGTCACCAGACCATTGAGCGCATGAATCACCGCTTTTCGGCGGATCACTTCCCGGTCGCCGTGAAACTGCTGGCGCTCCGTCAGCGGTGTTCCATTGTGCACACACCAGGCGAAGCATACGATGCCCACTGGCTTATCAGGTGAGCCACCCGCAGGGCCGGCGATTCCAGTGATCGCCAATGAAATCAAGGCGTTGGAGTTTTTCAATGCGCCTGCCGCCATCTCGGCGGCCGTTTGTTCGCTCACCGCGCCGTATTGCGTCAGTGTTTCGAGGCGCACACCCAGCATGTCGGTCTTGGCGGCGTTGGTGTAGGTGACGAAACCACGCTCAAACCACGCCGAACTGCCGGCCGTGTGCGTAATCACCTGTGCCGCCCAGCCGCCGGTGCAGGATTCGGCCGTGGCGATCAAAAGTCGACGCTGAAGACACGCCTCGCCCACCGTTGCCGAGAGTTGCGCCAGTTCCTGATCCATCAAAACGGCCAGAAGGCTTTGAACAGCGCCACGGTGAGCACGGTGTAACCCGCCGCGATCACATCGTCCATCATCACCCCGAAACCGTTTTTAACGTGCGTATCAAAATACTTTGCCGGCTGCGGTTTGACGATGTCGTAAAAACGGAACCACAAAAAAGCGCCCAGTTGCCAGATCAGCAGTTGCGGCGTCAGCATCAGCACCGCCCAGAAAGGCACGATTTCATCCCAGACGATAGAGCCGTGATCGATCACACCCAGCGCACGGCCGGTGATCTGGCAGGCTTTGACGCCGATGACGAAGCACAGCAGCAAAAAAATGCCGAAGACCAGATCGCTTTCTATCGCCATGCGCAAAAACGGATAGGTCAGCCACGCAAAGAGGGTGCCGGCCGTACCCGGAGCGAAGGGCGACAACCCGCTGCCCAGGCCGCAGGCGACAAAATGCGCCGGGTGTTGCAGTAAAAATTTGAGCGGCGGTGCCTTGGACACTTTAATCATGGAATTCTTTCAGGCGAAATGATCGTAGCCACGGCGTATCGGTGTGATGTCGCGCCCGGTGCTGTCGAGCACCCGCAGGTTTGCTGCACCCGCCTCGATGCGACCAATGCAGGTGAGCGACAGGGCAAGTATGCGACCCAGGGCGGTAATCTCGGGCGCACGCGCAGCTGCTGCAGTGAACAACAGCTCGTAATCGTCACCACCGGCCAGATAGTATTCATCGGCATCGTCCGGCAGTGACTCCAGCGTCGCCGCCACGCCGGAGGCCACAAGAATGTGGCCGAGATCGGCCAGCAGGCCGTCGGAAATGTCGATGGCAGCACTGGCGATTTCGCGCAGCGCCAACCCCAGTGCCACGCGCGGCTGCGGCCGGTGCAGGGCGGCCAGACACTCCGCCGCCACCATAACATTACGGCTTCCTTGCAAATGGGCTAAACCGCGCCCCGCACGCCCGGGTGTGCCAGAAACCCAAACCTGATCGCCCACCCGCGCCCCGGCGCGGCGCAAAGCTTTACCGGTGGGCACTTCGCCCATGATCGTGACGGAAAAACAGCGTGCGCCACGCGTCGTGTCGCCACCGATCAGGTCGATCTTGAAGGCATCGGCGCAGGCAAAAAAGCCGCGTGCGAAGGCATCCATCCAGTCAAAAGTCGACTCCGGGGGTGCGGCAATGGCAAGCGTTGCCCAGCGCGGCACGGCACCCATCGCGGCCAGGTCGGAAACATTCACCGCCAGCGTTTTCCAACCCAGATCTTCGGGGTCAGCATCAGGGAAAAAGTGCGTGCCTTCAACCAGCATATCGGTCGAGACCACCAGTTCATACCCGGGCGCGGGCGCAATCAGCGCAGCATCGTCACCCACACCCAGCACGGTATGCCGAGTCGGACGGGTGAAGCAGCGCTGAATGAGGTCAAACTCGGAGGGCATGAAAATATTTTTCACCACAGAGGGCACGGAGGGCACAGAGAAAAGCGAAACCCTGCTTATTTTCCTCTGTGTTCTCTGTGCCCTCCGTGGTTATCTGTTTTTCGCCTCGTGCGGCCGCAAGATCGGCGCCAGTTTATCGAGCACGCCATTCACAAACTTGTGGCCATCGGTGCCGCCGTAGGTTTTGGCGAGTTCAATGCCCTCATTGATGATGACGCGGTAAGGCGTTTCCAGCCGGTAGCGCAGCTCGCACGCACCCAGCAGCAAAATGCCGCGCTCAATGGGCGAGATTTCGTCCCACGGCCGGTCGATCAGTGGTTGCAAATCGGCCCTCAGGGCTTCGGCATGTTGCAACGTGTCGGCCAGCAATATTTTGTAGAGTTCATTGTCGGCCTTGTCGAAACCCGCCACGCCAGCGGCCTGACCCTGAATGGCGGCCTCGTCCTGCCCGCCCACCTGCCACTGATACAAACCCTGCACCACAAACTCACGGGCACGGCGACGCGCTGATTTATTGGGGGCGGCCATTATTTGGCGGCCTTGCGCAGTGCGCTCAACAGGTTCGCCATTTCAATCGCAGCCTGCGCGGCTTCGGCACCTTTTTGCGCCATGCGCTCCAAGGCCTGATCGTCGTTTTCTGTCGTCAACACCGCGTTGGCAATGGGAATGCCGGTATTCAGTTGCACGTCGGTAATGCCGCGCGCCGATTCGTTGGAGACAATTTCAAAGTGATAGGTCTCGCCGCGAATCACCGCGCCCAGTGCCACCAGCGCGGCAAACTTGCCACTTTGTGCCATCGCCTGCAAGGCCAGCGGCAGTTCCAGCGCGCCGGGCACGGTGGTGATGCGAATGTCGTCCGCAGCAACGCCAAGGCGCACCAGTTCAGCCACACAGCCCGCGCGCAACCCTTCGCCAATATCGGCATTGAAGCGGCTCTGGACGATGCCGATGATCAAGCCCTGTCCGGATAGATTAGAGTCAAGTTCGTCGATTTTCATGATTCTTCGCTGTAATAACCGGTAAGTTCAAGTCCGAAGCCCGCCATGCTGGGCATTTTGCGCGGCGAACCCATCAGGCGCATTTTGCCCACGCCCAGCTCACGCAGAATCTGCGCGCCAATGCCATAAATGCGCGGGTCCCATTTTTGCGCCGGCCGCACGCCACCTTGATCCTGCAAGGCTGCCAGCAGCGCATCCCCCGATTCGATGCGATGCAGCAGCACTAGCACACCGCAACCGTGTTTTTGCAGGGCGCGTAACGCAAAGTCGACGCTCACACTACGCCGATTACTGCCCGGATCGAGAAAATCGAGCACCGACACCGACTCATGCACCCGCACCAAGGTTTCAGCCGTCGCCGTGATCTCGCCGCACGTCAGCACCAGATGTACGTCCCCGCTCGAACGATCGGCAAACGCACGCAAACGGAATGCGCCCTGCGCGCACTGCACCGGCTTGTCGGCCACGCATTCAACCAGTTTTTCGTTTTCCGAACGGTATTGAATCAGGTCGCGGATGGTGCCGATTTTCAAGGAATGCTGGGCGGCAAATTCCATCAGATCGGGCAACCGCGCCATGGTGCCGTCGTCCTTGAGGATCTCGCAAATCACGGAGGCCGGCAGCAAACCCGCCATCTGCGCCAGATCGCAGCCCGCCTCAGTGTGGCCGGCACGCACCAGCACGCCACCGTTTTGCGCCATCAACGGAAAAATATGGCCGGGCTGGACGATATCAGCTGGCCGGGCATTTTTGGCAACTGCCGCCTGCACCGTGCGCGAACGGTCGTGCGCCGAAATGCCGGTGGTCACACCCTCGGCCGCCTCGATCGAGACGGTAAACGCGGTGCCGTGCGGGGTCTTGTTATCGCGCACCATCAGCGGCAATTCCAGTTGCCGGCAGCGGTCTTCGGTGAGCGTGAGGCAAATCAGCCCACGCCCCCACTTGGCCATGAAGTTGATCGCCTCGGGCGTTACATGCTCGGCCGCCAGCACCAGATCGCCCTCGTTTTCGCGATCCTCTTCGTCCACAAGAATCACCATGCGCCCAGCGCGCATCTCGGCAACGATGTCAGAAATCGGACTGATGCTCATGATTGTCCAGTCAATAAGGCAGGGGCGCGCATTCTACGCTGCGCTCATGATCCGCTCTGCGTAGCGGGCGATCAGATCAATCTCCAGATTCACCGGGCTGCCGGGCTTGAGATGCTTGAGCGTGGTGGCGGCCACCGTGTGCGGGATCAGATTGATCGAAAAGCGCCGCCCCTTCACCGCGTTGGTGGTGAGCGAAACACCATTGACGGTGATCGAGCCCTTGCGGGCGATGTAGCGCGCCAGTGCTTTGGGTGCCTTGATGATGAGTTCATGCGATTCGCCCAGCGGGGCAAACTTTTTCACTTCGCCAATGCCATCAACGTGGCCGGACACCAGATGCCCGCCGAGGCGATCTGACAAGCGCAGCGCTTTTTCCAGATTGACCTCGTTCAGGCCATCCAGCCCGGTGGTGCAATTGAGTGTCTCGCGTGAGACATCCACCTGATAACGGCCGCGCTGCTTGCTGATGACGGTGAGACACACGCCGTTGTGCGCAATCGAATCGCCGAGGGCGACGTCTTTCAGATCAAGGCCGGGGGCGGCGACGGTCAGGCGCACGCCCTGTTCCAGCGGTTGCAAATGCGTAATGGTGCCGATGGCGGCGATGATGCCGGTGAACATGGGGGACTCCGGAATTCAGCGTAAATTCATTGTAATTTCAACGAATCGCGCGCTCAAGGGTAGGAAGAAACTGCGCGGCGCTCTGGAAACCGACCACTTGCAGATCGGTCAGCTCACGCCCGTTGCGGTCGAAAAAAATGATGCCGGGCGGGCCGAATAAACCAAAGCGCTGCAGCAGTGCTTTGTCGGCGGCGGTGTTGTGCGTTACGTCGGCCTTGAGCAGCAGCATCCGGCTCATGGCGGCGGCCACCACCGGGTCGCTGAAGGTGAAGCGTTCCATCTCTTTGCAGCTGACACACCAGTCGGCATAAAAATCGAGCATCACCGGGCGACCGGCGGTTTTTACGGCGGCATCGAGTTCGGCCACGGTGGCAACAGGGCGAAAAGTCGACGCTGGGGCTACGGTGCCGGTACTTGCCGAGCGTAAAAAGCCCAGCGGCTGTAACGGATCGCGCGCGCCACCGAGCACGCCGACCAGCATCGCTGCGCCAGTCAGCAGGGCAATCACGCCGAGGCCCTTGCCCAGACGCTGCCAGCCGTGGGCATGCGCCGGAAGCGGGTCAAGCGCATGCAGGTAAATCGACGGCACGATCAAGAGCAGCGCCCAGCCCAGCATGACGAGCCACACCGGCATCACCGGTGAGACCAGCCACAAGGCAGTAGCCAACATAATGACGCCGAAAAACTTCTTGACGCCCTCCATCCACGGCCCTGATTTGGGCAGCAGCGAGCGCGAAAAGGCACCGACCAGCAGCAGCGGTGCGCCCATGCCCAGCGCCATGACAAACAAGGCTGCACCGCCGAGCGCGGCGTTGCCGGTCTGGGCAATGTAGAGCAAGGCTCCCGCCAGGGGCGCGGCCACGCAGGGGCCGACGATCAGGGCAGAAAGTGCGCCCATCAGGGCAATTGCGCCGAGACTGCCACCTTGCCGGTTGGCGCTGTCGGACAAGCGGCTTTGCAGTGTTGCCGGCAACTGCAACTCGTAAAAGCCGAACATCGACAACGACAACACCACAAACACCAGCGCAAAGCCGCCCAACACCCAGACATTTTGCAGCGCCGCCGACAGCAGCGTGCCCGACAACCCGGCCGCAACACCCACCAGCGCATAGGTCAGAGCCATCCCCAACACATAGGCCAGCGAGAGCACGAAAGCACGCAGATGCGTCACCGCATGGCCATGATTGACGATGATGCCGGACAGAATCGGGATCATCGGAAACACGCAGGGCGTGAGCGACAACAACAGACCAAAGCCGAAGAAACTGAGCAGCACCAGCGCGAGTGAATCGCCCTTGAACAGCGCGGCGATGCGTGAAGTTTCAGAACCATCATTGGCGGCAATGGGGGCGGCAGTGCCCTGCGCGCCACCCAGACTCACCACAGCCTCGTGGTTTTGCGGCGGGTAGCAAATGCCACCATCCCAGCAGCCCTGCGATTGCGCTTTTAGTGTCACCAATGCGCTGGCATCGCTGGCATCATTGACCGGCAGCCGTATCGTCACTTCCTTGCGGTAGGTTTCCACCTTACCGAAAATGGCGTCATCCTTGAGCTTGCCAGCGGGCAACTGTGCCACGCCCGGCGTGCCCACATCGATGCTGAACTTGAATTTATCGCGATACAAATAGTAATCGTCGGCGATCTGCCAGCGCATTTCGATGGTGCGTGCATCCACCGCGCGTGCTGAAAAACGGAATGCCTGCTCGGGCGGCAAGGGTTCGGCGGCGGATACGCTGCCCACCCATGCAAACAACATCAGCACGCCTGCCCACAGTATCAGCGCACGTTTCAGCACACGTTTCAGCACGACGGTATCTCCGCTGCCGTTTCATCGGCAATCCAGGCCAGATAGCCAGGCAGCCCGGCCGCCACGGGCAGTGCCACAATTTCTGGCAGATCATAGGGATGGCTTGCGCGGATGCTTGCCTCGACTGCAGCATACCGCGCAGACGTTGTCTTGATAAGCAGCGGCACCTCATTTGCTGTTTCGATCGCACCTTGCCAGCGGTAAACCGACTGACACGGCGCCATCACGCTGACACAAGCCGCCAAACGAGCCTCGATCAGGGATGCGGCCAGCAAGCGGGCGCTGGTTTCATCGGGCAATTGCGTCAGTATGAGCAGGGTTTGGGGGGCTTCCATTGGCTTATTCTACCTTCGGCACTGACGCTCTCTGGGTTAGGCTGTCGCGCCATGGAACCCAGTTTGTGAGCAAAATTCTGCAAGACCTGATGAAGGCTGAACGCCAACGGCGCAGCGCGGGTAGTGCGACCAGCGGTAGCGGCAATGCCGTGATGGCCGAACGCGGTGCCGAAGCCGACGCACTGGCACGCGCCGGAGCCGACGAACGTGCGCGCGCCGGTGCAGAATCACGTCAATTGGCCGCGGCCGAACACACTGCCGCATTTGAACGACGCCAGCAGGCTGAAGAACTCGCGGCAGCGCAAGCCCGCAGCCGTGCGGAAGCCGATACAGCGGCAGAGGCCGCACTGGCACAGCAAGCGCACGCCGAACGCTTGGCGGAAGTGGCACTGCGTTCGCGCGTTGAAGCCGAACAGCGCGCCACGGCCGACGCGCAACGACGCGAATTTGCCGCGTCGGAACTCATGAAAGCAACGCGCGCCCGAGCGAAAAAAGAAGAAGAAATCGCGCACCTTGCGCGCGAACGTGTCGATGCCGAACGTCGCGCAGCGGATCTGGCGGTGGAAAAAATCCGCGCCGAACAAATTGCCGAAGCGGCAGCACTCGCCAGTCAGGCAGCTGAAATGGAGGCCGCACGCGAAGCACGGCGGCGCGCCGAACAGGAAGCCGCCGCAGGGCGCGCCGCAACCTCCCGGCTGGAAGCGGAACATGAAGCCGCGCTGGCACGCAAGGACCGTGTCGCCGCAGATGCCATGCTGGAAAAAGTGCGGCTAAATTTACCCGCCGGCGTCGATCGGCATCAAGCGCTTCCGAAAAGTCGCACAGCGAAAACATCTAAAACATCTAAAACATCGGGCGAATCAGAATCAAGCATACCAACGCCGCAGGGTTCTGCGCCCAAACGAATCGCACGCATAACATGGGTTGCGGCCTTCATCAGTCTGGGCGGCGGGTTCTGGCTGGCCTCTCCCGATGGACTGGGTGTGCGTCTTCCGGGGTTCGGGGCATCTCAAGCCAGCGAGCCGGCACCCCTGCGCCTGGACACCAACCCCGGGGCTTTTGCCGAGCGCGTATCACGCATGATTCCGCGTGATGGACAACGAAACCGGCGCTGATGCGCCAACAACTACTCCGCCGCCTCGTCCTGCCAGACCCAGGAAAAGCTGCCGCAGTCGTCACGGAACAACTGTTGTCGGCTTACACGCGGGTCGCGTAATTTTGGCTTGATGTCTTGCACGCTCAAACCGGCATAAATGGCGATTCCGGGTGCGCCATTCGTGCTGCGTACCGTTACATCACCCACAACGCTGGCAATGGCGCAACCGATGTTCGTCCCGGCATCCGCACGTTGCGCCTTGAAGGTCAGCAAATCCTCACGCTCCCGCTCCAACTGCAAACGCAACGCTGCCAGTTCGGCACGCAACACGCGCACCTCTTTCAAGGGCTTGGCCAGACGTGCGGTAGTCTGCCGCCATCGTTCTTCCTGAGCATCGCTGAGTTTGACTGCGCCGGCCTTCATGGTGTCGGCCGCCGCGAGGTACACCTTTAACTCGGGCTGGCTGGTAAGGAGAGCCAGTGCCGTCTGCTGGGCGTCGACTTTTTGCTCCAGCGCAGAAATATCGGTATTCGCTTCGTTCCGTTTTGCATCCAGCACCGTGAAATCCGGCAGCCACAGGGTGAGCACCGTCTCCAGCCCTTTGCGGTCGCCGGCCAGACGGATTTTTGCCTGTCGCGTGGTGATGGCACATGCCAACGCTTCGTCGATCTCGACCTCATCCGCAACGATGTCGCAGCCCGTCGCACGGCCAATACGCACCTTGCCGGCGATGATGGTTGTCCCCTCGGCCTGCGCCAGAATCACCTCGCCCTCGCGCGCTTCGAGAAGCGATTGCGAGACGCGCTGCGCAACCTCGATCACACCGCCGGTGCTGCGTATCTGGCCACCGTTCAAATTCGCCAGCAGATGCACGCGACCGCCCAGTGACTGAATGCTGCCGAATACGTCGGCTTGAAACGTCATGTGACGCCCTTGAACCACGCGGCCTTCCTGCACCTCGCCATGTTCCTCGAACTGGTCACCGGCGAGCGCCAAATCGCCCGTGGTGCGCGCATTCACGCCATCACGGTTGATGATTTTCTCGTTCACCGAAATCATCTGTGTCTGGGTATCAATATTGAGAAAACCGTCGCTGATCGCGATCACGATTTCGCCGCTTGCCGAACGCTCCACGCGCGTGCCGGGGCCGGCGATGTCGGTAATGTTGAAATCGCGCGGCGGCGGCGGTTCGATTGGTTTGCCATCGGTTTCAAACCCCAGGCGACCAAACTGACGCGACACTTTTTGCAGCAACGGTGTGTCCGCCGCCACCTGCGGAAAGCGGTTCTTGAAGTGACGCAGATCCACCTTGCCGCTGGGCAAAATCGCCGGCGAATCGTCACGATGCAAGCAGTCGGTCAATTCCTGCACCGTGGCATCAACACCTGGCGTGGGTTCAATCCGTCGCGCAACGGTAATGCGCTCGGTCTTGCCGCTGGCAATAATCTCGCGGATAGCCTTCGTATCCAGGCCGCAACGCACGCCTTTTAGCCACATGGCGGCAACAAACTCGTCTGCGTTCAGGCGCGTCGGCTCGGCAAACACCTCCTGCTTTTGACCCACAATCACCGACATACCGTGTTCATCAATGCCATAAAGCGGCGTCTCAAGCACACGTTCGAGATGCACCGCCTCGAACACATACTCGATCCGCTCACCCTCATCCACCGGCTTGACCCCTTTGTACAACGGGCGTCGTTCCGCAGCAAAATGGTGAATGGCCGCCGCAAAACGCACCGGCGCACTCGAACGCGGGCCGGTGCCGCTGCCCATCACATCGTTCGGATACAAAAAGCTCATCAGCACCGCGTAATCCAACTCGGCAAAATACGCATTGGCCGCAAAGGTGCGTTCCACAAACTGAAATACCGGGAGCGCATCCGCGCGCTGCGGATCAAACATCAAACCGGCCGGGCTGCTGCTAACAAAATCGGGCAGCAAGACGCCCTCCGCACCCAGATCAACCAGATTGCTCACCGGCGAAGTTGAACCTGAACCGGACGGAGACGGAGAAGCAGCAGGTAACGAAATCATAAGCAACAGGGTCTCCGGGTACGCAACACTGCACCCACCGATAAAAGCGAGGCGGAAAAGCATTGCTGATAAACTTAACTTCTGTTACTTTCGGCCGTAACTTGAATTAGCTTTAATACTATTCGATAGTGGCTATGATTTTATTATGATTTTTATTTCAAGCTCACCGGTGAGAAAGCCATTTCTTGCCGGCGTGCTGACATTGATAACACTATTCTTCGGTCTGGCGGCACAAAGTGCGCAAGGTGCCGAGGGTGATGTGAGCTTTGACATCGTCCGTTTCCAGATTGAAGGCAACACCTTGCTGTCGCCCACCCGGGCCGCACAGTTGGTGGCGCCGTTTGTCGGCCAAAAGAAAGTGTATGGCGACGTGCAAAAAGCCCTAGAAGCACTGGATGGCGAATACCGCCGTCTGGGGTATGGCACCGTCAACGTCTATGTGCCGGAACAAGAGCTGACCTCGGGCGTGGTGCGCGTGCAAGTGAGCGAGGGTGTTGTCGGCAAGGTCGTCATCACCGGCAATAAACATTTCAGCAACGAAAATATTCGCGCCAGCCTGCCGCAACTGCGCGAAGGCGCTGCGCCAAACATGCGCCAGATGTCAGAAAACATCCAGCTTGCCAACGAAAACCCGGCCAAGCAGGTAGAAGTCACGCTCGGTGTTTCCGAAGAAGAAAACAAAGTCAATGCCCGCGTTGAAGTGACCGAAGAAGACCCGCAACGTGTTTATATCACCCTGGACAATACCGGGACCCGGGCCAGCGGCAAGCACCGCGTCGGGGTTTCTTATCAAAACGCCAACGTTGGCAACCGTGACCAGGTGGTGACACTTAACTACATCACCGCCGTTGATCCGCCCGGTGGCGTCAAGGTCGACATTTTCTCTATTGGCTACCGGGTACCCATGTATCGGCTGGGTGACTCCATTGATGTGATCTACGCCAACTCGGGCACCAACACACCCGCCACCACGCCCGGCGCGCTGGGCTTGGCAGTCAATGGCAAGGGTGAAGTCTTTTCGATCCGTTATAACCACATGCGGCCTCGCTCTGGCGAGTTCTCTTCCAAAATTGTTGTGGGGCTTGATTACAAATTCATCAACGCCACCTGCAACATTGGCGGAACGCCAACCGCCTACGGCACCGCTAGTTGCACCCCCTATACCATCCGCCCCCTGAGCGCGACTTATAGCGGGCAATGGCAAAAACCCGGTGCAGTGACCGACTTCACACTCGGTGCGGTCTATCACGCATTTCCCATGGGGAGCAACTATGCGTTCGGGCCGTTTAACGGTGTCAGTGGTCGCGACCCTTATTCGGCTGCGTCCGGGCGCCAGATCAAAGATAGATTTGCGGCATTCCGGTTTGGTGGCAGTTACACGCGCGTCCTTCCCGCCGAGTGGTTGGCGCGCGCCGCAATCTCAGCCCAGCACTCACGAAACGCCCTGCTGGCCGGTGAACAGATTGGTCTGGCCGGATCAAACGCCGTGCGCGGCTTTCTTGAACGTGCCGTCGCCACCGACATGGGCTACTTTGCCAATCTCGAACTCTATTCACCCGATTACGCAGTGCCACTGGGCATCACGGGGTCGCTCAAGGGTGTGGCGTTCTACGACTGGGCCGAGGGGCACAATCACGATATGCCGACCACCGATTCTGCCCGCAATGCGCACATCTCCAGTTTTGGTGCGGGCTTGCGCTACAACATCAAGAAGGACTTAACCTTCAAGCTGGATATTGCCCGAGTCATGGACGGCTTTCGTGCTGCAGGCGCATCAGGCCCTGAAACCGCCATGGGAGGCGATATCCGTGGTCACTTCAGCTTCGCCTACGGGTTCTGAGGGCGTCCAATCAAGCTGTTATCGCGTAAACTCCCCGCCAAGGCTATTGGCTGCCTTTTTCGTGCCGTTGATCTGTAGTAAGGGGATCGGTTTCCCCAAGGAGTGTTGGACATGAAGTGTAAAAACCCCCAGCGACTCTCCGCACCGGTTCGCCTTGTGGCGACTGCTGTGGCTTCGTGTTTTCTGGTAACGCCGGCGTGGACTGCGCCCGTTAATCCCACAGTCGTCAATGGCACGGCCACGTTTAATCAGGCGGGCAGCACGCTGACCATTACCAACAGTAACGGCGCGATTATTAACTGGGACAAGTTCAACATTGCTGCCGGCGAAACCACACGCTTCATTCAGCCATCCGCCAGTTCCAGCGTCCTTAACCGGGTGCTCGCCAATGACCCTAGTGCCATCTATGGCACGCTCAGCTCCAACGGTCGCGTCTGGCTCATCAACCCGGCCGGCATTTTGGTGGGCGCAGGTGGCCGGATCGACACCGCCGCCTTTGTCGCCAGCACGCTCAACGTCACCAATGCCGACTTTCTCGCCAACCGGCTCAATTTCGGCGAGAACTCGGGTGCCGGCAGCGTCGTCAATCAAGGCGAAATCGTCACCCCGCAAG
>CAJAWW010000214.1 GCA_903946745.1 uncultured beta proteobacterium | reverse complement strand
GGCGACGGTTCAATACCGTTGCGCCGGTCGGCGTGCGCCTCGACCTGAGCATCCAGATCAAGTTCCTCGCCCTCAAGCTGACGCCGGTGGATGCGATCCTCGCCGCGCAAATGTTCAAAGCGGCGGCGAATGCTGCGGATCAGATGGCTATGCCGATGCCGTACCGCCTGCACCCAGGCGATATCACCCGCCGGGGCTTCAGTTTCATACAGATGACACCAGTTGCGCCGCCAGGCCTTGCGGCGGTAATCCCACTCGTCGTAGAGGGCGTCGGGTGCGCGTTCGGGCATTGTTTCAGCAGCAGATTCGGCAGCGCCGGCCACCGGCTGCCACGCGCTCAAACCAGATGGACTCAGTGGCGCTGATGGTGGTGCTGACGGTGGTGCCTCTTGCGCGCCGCCCTCAGCGGGAACACTAGCCGAATCGGCTGGGGTATCGGCAACCCGTCCATCGTCAGCAGCCATCAGCGGCGGCATATCCGGATTTTGCTGCCCGCGTCCGCCGGCACCGCGAATGACATTCAACGACCGCGCGCCACCCTTTGCGCCACCAAGGTTGCGACGACGAGCCGTCGCTGCGACGCGAGCGAAGTCAAGAACAAAGCCGTAGGGCAAAAACGGCGCGTGTTCACCGTCGACTTTTACCTGCGCCAACGCATAAGCAAAACTCGCCGCAACGCCCGCAGCAGGCTGTGCAAGTTCGCGTGCGATACGCGCCAGCGCTTCGGGCCACGGCCCACGCAACCGCGCAATTTCGTCACCAAGCCCGGGCAGTTCCGCCGCGATGCGCGCCTCAAGCCGCATCGCCTCGAACACCGCCAGCCATGCCAGCACCGGAGCCGGATCGACGCACTGCGCAAAAGCAGTTTCTGCATTCAGCTCAAAGGTGCCGAACCGCGTTTGCGCCCAGAGTAATGCGGTGATTGCCATGTACAGTCGCTGATTGGTTTCGGCGTCAGCCATCACAGCAAGCTGTGCCGGCAACCACAGGGTTTCGGTATCCGTCAGCGGTGACGGGCCGATTGCCAGTTCCGGCGCGTGCCCGGACAGCGCTTGCAGCAAACGGGTGAGGCGCGGCTCCATGTCGATGAATGCGGCACCGTGCCACCACCGCCGACTTTTCGCCTTCACAGAAAATTCAGCCCAGTCGGTTTCGGCAGCCACCAGACCACCCCGATCAAAGCCGTTGAGCCCGGTCAGTGCCCACGCATCAAAGGGCTCAGGGGCTTCCGTGTGTGCGGCAGCACAGGTTGCGAGCAGCATTCCCAGCTCGGTCGAGTTCTGCGCCGCCACCGCCACCCAGTGCAAAACGCGCTCCTGAGCGCTGCGCGGCCAAGGCTCAAGCGCACACGCAACGGCAGCCGCCGAGCGTTGACGCAGGGCAAGCAGCAGCAACGCGTCTAAACGCGCCTCAATCTCGTCAGCAAACAGTTTGCGATCGGGCATGACGGCAAGCGCCCGTCAAAATACGGTACGGATCAGATCGTCCAGCGAACGCATGACATCCGGATCGTCTGACAGCGCACGCGCCACGGCGGCAGTGCATGCGGTTTGCGGGTTCATGCCGGCCGCAATCAGGCGCGCAGCATGAATCAGCAGGCGGGTGCCAGCGCCTTCGTCCAGCCCGGCACCCTTGAGCTTGCGCGTCAACTCACCGAGCTTGACCAATCGGCGTGCCGTGGCCTCATCCACGCCGCCTTCGCTGATGACGATCTGTGTCTCGCCCGTCGCATCGGGATAATCGAAATCTAGCGCCACGAAACGCTGCCGCGTGCTCGGCTTGAGCTCTTTCAACACGCTTTGGTAACCGGGGTTGTAGGAAATCACCAGCATGAAATCCGGCGGCGCAACGAGATACTCTCCGCGCTTTTCCACCGGCAGGGCACGCCGCGTATCGGTGAGCGGATGGATCACCACCGTCGTGTCCTTGCGCGCTTCCACCACTTCATCGAGATAACAAATCGCACCGGCACGCACCGCAGCCGTGAGCGGGCCATCCATCCAGACCGTCTCGTCGCCCACAATAAGATAGCGGCCAACCAGATCGGCGGCAGTCAGATCATCATGACAGGCCACAGTAACCAGCGGGCGCTTCAGTCGCCATGCCATATGCTCGACAAAGCGCGTCTTGCCGCAACCTGTGGGGCCCTTCAGCAGTACCGGGAGACACGCACCGGCGGCTGCGATGAATACGTCTGCCTCATCCGCAGCGGAACGATAGTAGGGTTCATCCGTGATCTGCACCAGTTGCGGTGAGATTGCGTGGGTTGGGCGTACGGCAGTCATGCTCAACGTACCTTCTTCAGCGTCTTTTCTTCATCCAGCCGCCGGTTGAATTCGCGCAGACGCGCATCGACCTGGGACTGCTCATAAAAATTGCCGTCGCCGGCTTTTTGCGCCAGGGTTAATTGCTCGATCGCAGCCGACAACTGGCCTTCCAGCGCATAGGCTTCGGCTTGCGCACGGTGCTGTTGCAAACGCTGCCCAAGCACAGAATAGGTTCGCGCCTGCAAGGCATGCATCCGGGCATCCGAGGTGTAGATCATCAGGTCATCTGAGATCGCCCTGAGTGCATCCTGCGGCTGTCTGGCTTCGAGCAGTGACTCAACCAATCCGTAAGCGATGGCCCGTTCCTGTGGATAGCGCACCTGTGCCGCACGCAAAATTTTTATCGCCCCCGGCGCATCACCTTGCTTTTGGCGCAACAAAGCGGCCAAGGTTTCAATCATCGGTGAGTTGCCTGCCGCAGTTTTTAGCCGCAACAACGTGGCAAGCTCGCGCTCGGCGGCCGCTGCTTTGCCGTCACGCAGCAGTGCCTGGGCAAGGCCATAGCGCACGGCAAGCTCACTGCCCGCAAACTTGCGGTCTTTGAGGCGGGATTCAAATTCCGTCACCGCATCGCGTGCCGTGCCCTGCTGCGCGCGCAATTTGGCGCGCACTAACTGGAACTCCAAAGAATCCACCACCTGACGATAGGGTCGGTTTTGAATGCGATTACCCAAGTCAGATAAACGCTCAGTGGTCAGCGGGTGCGTCCGCAAATAACCGGGCGCGTTGTTTTCATACAGCCTGCCAAACTTTTGCAGCCGCTCGAAAAATGCGCTCATACCGCGAATGTCAAAATTGGAACGCTCCAGCAACGACAAGCCAATGCGGTCGGCCTCGCGTTCAAAATCGCGGGTGTAGTTAAGTTGTTGTTGAATGCCCGCCGCCTGCCCAGCCGCCGCCGCGCCAATCGCCAGATCAGGATTGCTGCGCGCGGCCAGAATCGCCACGGCAAGCCCGACGATACTGCTCAACTGGCTTTGTCCTGACTTGCTCATCAGGCGCGCCAAGTGGCGCTGTGTGACATGCGATATTTCGTGCGCCAGCACAGAGGCCAGTTCAGATTCGGATTCCGCTGCCAGAATCAGCCCCGTATGCACGCCGATAAAACCGCCCGGCATCGCAAAGGCATTCAAGGTCGGATCGCTGAGGGGAAACAGCTCAAACTCTTGCCGTGACTCGTCCACCTCGGCGGCCAGCCTACTACCCAGCCGGTTGAGATACGCATAGACCTCCGGATCGTCCAGCCAGGCCGGATCACGCCGAATTTCATGCATCACCGAGGTGCCGATACGGCGCTCCATGGCCGGCGACATATCGGTCTGCGACGATTCACCCAGATCGGGCAGGCTGTCCGCGGCACGCAATGGCAGTGCAAGCAGCATTGAACAACCGGCAACAAGAATCAGGGTGCGTGTGAGTGGTTGGCGCAAAGAGGTGCTCATCCCGCTATGATAGCGGCTTCGGGTGCCTTGCTGAGACCTTGGCCGAGGCTACCGTAGCCGGTATTTTGTCACCAACTATTTCACGCATTACTTCAATGAACACGCCCGCAAACCCACTGACCCACTTTGACAGCGCCGGTCAAGCGCATATGGTCGATGTCGGCGCAAAAAACGAAACCGCCCGCGTCGCCCGCGTACAAGGCAGCATCCGCATGAACGCGGCCACCTTCGAACTGATCGCCAGCGGCTCGGCAAAAAAGGGGGACGTGCTCGGCATTGCGCGCATCGCCGCGATCCAGGGTGCCAAGCGCACCCCCGACCTGATCCCGCTGTGTCATCCGATCGCCCTCACCCGTGTCGGCGTCGAATTCACGCTGGATGCCGAAACCAGCCGTGTGACCATTGATGTCACCGCCGAAACCGTCGGCCGCACCGGTGTCGAAATGGAGGCGCTCACCGCCGCCTCCGTCGGTCTTCTGACCATCTACGACATGTGCAAGGCCGTGGATCGCGGCATGGTGATCGAGGACATCCGGCTACTCGAAAAAGCCGGCGGTAAATCCGGGCACTGGATGCGCGACTGAACTGGCACTCATGTAGAGAAAACAATTATGGGACAAGCAAAACGGCGGGGAAGTTTCGCAAAGCGCCGGGCAGAGGCAGTGATCGGCACCAAACCGGATTTCGGCGGTGGGCTGGGGAAAGCGATCGCTACCGTCGATCCACAGATGTTCTTGCACCTCTTCGACATCGGTAACTCCGCCGGCATGTCAGTGACCGACGGAGCGTTCATCACGAGCGCCGCAATCGATCAAGCACTTGACGCAACACTCAAAGAAATACGAACATTGGGGCTGGACAGAGGAGACGCCTTTCTCGCGCGGCTCACCAGTATTCGCGACGCTTTCGATTCCGGAAAACTCAGCAGCTACTTCAAGACAACCGACCAGCAACGGATACTGGTAGATCGCGATCTGCTACGCGCGATGGCAGTCGCACGCTGCGAGACACACTGGGACGAGCCCATGCGGCGAGTAATCGGCCGGTTCGATATTACCGACCTCCAATCGCTGATCAATCGTCCCGCTCAAGAAGAAGACGGCGATCCTACGCAGCAGCAAGGCTACCCCGCT
>CAJAWW010000213.1 GCA_903946745.1 uncultured beta proteobacterium | reverse complement strand
TGCTTTTCCCCGTGCTCCCCGTGTCCCCCGTGGTCAATTGCTTTTTAGAGCTGCTTTTTAGACACCCCCTCACCGCAAGCCCAAATCCTTCAATTTGCGATACAGATGCGTGCGTTCCAGCCCGGTTTTTTCTGCCAGTCGCGTCATGTTGCTGCCGTCTTGTGCCAGATGATATTCAAAATACATCCGTTCAAATGCTTCGCGGGCTTCGCGCAGGGGCAGGTTGATGACTTCAGGTGCCAGTCCGGCGGGTAACAGATCGGGTGCGCCGGCGGGTTGTAGCAGATGCTGCACGTCGGCTTCGCCGATCTCGTCGTCGAGTGCGGCCAGCGCCAGTGATTTGACTGCGCCGCGCAGTTCGGCGTAGCCGCCGGGCCAGGCGTGCTGACGCAGGCCGTTGAGTGCGGCGCTGGAAAAGCGGCGCAGTGGCAGGCCGTCGGATTCCGCCAGTTGCGTCAAGAGATGTGCGGCAATGTCGGGGATTTCGTCCTTCAGTTCGGCCAGCCCCGGCACGCCCAGCGCGGTCTCGAACAGGCGCGACAACGCGGCTTCGTCCCAGCCCAGTGTGGCCAACTCGGTGTTGCTGTGCGCGGTGGCTGCGACCAGCCGCAGTGCGTATTTGTCGAGTCGTTCGGCGGCGAACAGCAGGTTTTTTTGTTGCGGACGCGACAGCCGTGCCAGCTCTTCGCACCACAGCACGCCGCCGGATGCGCGTTCCAGCATTTCGGTGCTGAGTGGTGTGGCATCGGCGGCCAGATCAATCCAGGGTTTTCCGGCCGTCTGCACGCTGCGTGCCGCCAGTTCGGCAATGCTGCCGGGGCCGGAACGCAGCAGCACCAACGGGCTTTTGGCAATCATCTGGTCGAGCCGGCGCTTGATGTCGCGCAAGGGGCCGGGGCGCGCAAAGGCCGCCAGCGAAAGCCCGCCCCCGGTTTGCCGGGCGCTGCGCTCAAGCGCTTTTTTGACAGCACTCAGCAGTTTTTGCATGCCGATGGGTTTTTCAAGAAAATCCAGCGCACCGATTTTGGTGGCTTCCACTGCGGTGTCAATGGTGGCGTGCCCGGACATCATCACCACCGGCATGTTGAGCTGGCCGTTGCCCGCCCATTCCTTGAGCAAGGTGATGCCGTCGGTGTCGGGCATCCAGATATCCAGCAGCACCATGTCGGGGCGTCCGGCTTCACGCGCGGCGCGCGCGGCGGCGGCGTTTTCGGCGAGTTGAACGTCGTGCCCTTCATCGCGCAGAATTTCCGAGAGCAGCTCGCGGATGCCGACTTCATCGTCGACCACCAGAATTTTTGACATGCTATGCGTTTCCTTCCGTTGTGGCGGGAGTTACCGATTTCACCGGTTTTACCGGTTTTACGATGGGCAACCACAGGCTGACCTCGCCCCCCTGATGATTGGCCAGGCGGATTTCGCCGTCGTGGTCATCAATGATTTTTTTGACAATCGCCAGCCCCAGCCCGGTGCCCTTGCTCTTGGTGGTGACGTAAGGCTCGAACGCACGCGCCAGTATTTGCGGCGCGAAGCCGGCACCGTTGTCGGCGATATTGAGTCGCACACGACCAAGTTCCAGCGCCAGGTCGACTTCCACGCGGCCGTCGGCCACATCGGCCAGCGCGTCTTGTGCGTTGGCCAGCAGATTGTGCAGCACCTGGCGCAACTGGTTGGCATCGGCCTTCACTGGCGGCAGGTCAAAAGTCGACGCCGGGGAGACGGTGACCGGCGCTTTGGCGTTCTCGTAGAGCACCAGCACTTCTTGCACCAGCGTGCCCAGATCGACCGTGGTGAGCTGCGGCAGCGGCGTGCGCGCATAGTCGCGGAAATCATTGACCATGTTCTTCATCGCCTCAACCTGCGTGACAATGGTTTGCGTCCCCCGTTCAAGCAATTCACGGGCAGCGCCGTCGAGCTTGTCGGCAAGCTTCATTTGCAAGCGCTCGGCCGAGAGCTGGATCGGTGTGAGCGGGTTTTTGATTTCATGCGCCAGCCGTTGCGCCACCTCGCCCCAGGCGGCAGAACGCTGTGCGGCGATGAGCTTGGTAATGTCGTCGAAGACCACCACATAACCTCCGCCCCCACCGCCGCTTCCACTCCCACTTCCACTCCCACTCCCATCCTCACCCGCGCCGCTGGCCGGTAGCGCCGTGCCGCGCACCAGCAGCGCCTGCGCAATGCCGTCGGGGCGCGCCATTTCAAGCTGCTCTTGCCATTCGTCACCGCGTTTGGCGAAGCCTTCGAGAATCGCCGCCGCCAGCATTTCGTGACGCGGCCAGTCTTGCAGCCGGGTTTCGCCGACATCGGCAAGATCGTCACGCAGAATGTTGCGTGCGCCACGATTGGCGGCGCGCAGTCGAAAGCGCTGATCGAAGGCCAGCACGCCGGCAGAAAGATTCGCCAGCACGCTTTCGAGATAGGCGCGCGCGGTTTCCATTTCAGCGCGATGGTGCTCGCTTTGCGCGCGTGCTTCGCCCAATTGGTGCGTCATGGTGTTGAATGAATGGGTCAGCACGCCCAGTTCGTCGGAGGCTTCTACCGTGGCGCGCGGCGCAAAATCGCCGGCGGCGACGGCCTGTGTGCCTTCCGCCAGAATCAGCAGTGGCCGCGCCAGGCGTTCGGCCAGAAAGAAGGCCAGCGCAATGGCGGCAAACAGCGCCAGCAGCAGCGCCAGCGTCAGGGTCAGGGTGTAGATGCGTTTCAAGCCGCTGCGTCCGAGTTGCAGTTCCTGGTAATCGCGATGCACCGATTCAACGCTCTCGGCGCTGCGCGTAATCGCTGCCGGCACGTCTTGCGTCAGTTGCAAAATGCGCGGCTCCTGATTCAGGCTATTGCCGGTAATCGGCACCAGTGCGCGAATTTGCAGCTTGGCATTGGTGACACTGGTCTCGGACACGCTCTCGCCAATCAGCGCCATGCCACGTCCGCCGCGTGCGGTACGCAACTGCGCTTGCGTGGGCAAGGGTGGCAGCAGGCTGCCCATATCGCCTGAACTACTGGCCAGCACCTGTCCGGAGAGCGCCAGCACCACGGCAGTTTGGGCACCGGCCTGCTCGCGCAGGCGGTTGAGCTGCGGCGGACTGACAGAACCGGTAAAGCCGGTATCACCGAGTTCCAGCGCGGCAACGCGGGCTTTGCCCAGCAGTTCGGATTGCAGGCTGTCGAGCACGCTGCGACCCAGATTGAGACCCCCTTCAAGCGCGGCATCCACCCGCACGTCGAACCATGAATCAATACTCTGGGTGGCAAATTGTATGGAAACGCCATACACCAGTGCGCCGGGTACGATGGCCATCAGCGAGAGCATCAGCAGCAGCCGCGACTTGAGCCGCGAGCCGAACACCCCGGCGACATAATCGCGGCGCAAGCGGCGTAACTGCACCGCAACCAGCAGCACCAGCGCCAGCGCGGCGGCACCGTTGATCGCCAGCAGCAGCGGGTAATTTTGTGCGAACAGATCGGTGTGCGCCGAGGCCGTCGCCAGCAAAAACAGCAGGATGGCACCGAGTGCCGCAAGAACGGCGAGGACGACTTTCATGCGGCGGTCAGTGTTTCATCCACTGCGTTAGACGTTTTGTAAGACGCGCGTCGCCCCGGCTCATTTGGCCTCCGTGGCAACAAATTTCCAGCGCAGGGTTTTGGCCTCAACCTGCCAATCGCGATCGGTAATGGCGTCGACCTGAAAGGGCTTGGGCAACTGGCTGCGGTCAAGCGCCAGACGCACGGCGGCCTGATAGGTCTCGCCCGGTTTGAGCGCCGATTTTTCCGCCACGGGCAGCGAGGCAATGCGACCGATGACACGCAGCGCATCTTCAAGACTGGCGAAGTTCTGGTTCAGGCTACCGGTTGTCAGACGGTATTGCCGCGTCAGGCTGCTGAAGGCGAGCCGGTAGTTGAGCGTGCGGGTAACGATGTGTTCGTCGAGCCAGAATCTGACAGTGCGTTCCAGGGTGAAATCGAGACTGAAATACAAAGGCACACCGTGCGCGGCGGCACTTTCCATGCGGCTGCCGAGGTCAACCGTGAATTCGGCGGAGAGCGAATAGCCGTCTTCGGTCGGGGTGAGCGCGGCGTGCGTTGGCACGATGCTGCCGGCGTTGGCCATGCCGCACAGCAGGAGCCATAGACACCAGAGCCCTGCAAACAGGCTGTGCCTAGCGTTTTTGCAGCAGCGCGTAAAAAAAGCCGTCATGGTTACCGTCGGGCAGCAGATGCAACTCCAGAGCAGCGCCTGATCCGTCGATGGAGGTGGCAATGGTCGGCAGGCGCAGGGCGTCGGCATGGCGGCCGACAAACGCTGCCACCTGACGGGTATTCTCTTCCGAGAAGACCGAGCAGGTGGCATAGAGCATTTTGCCACCAGGTGCCAGCGTGCGCCAAAGGGAATCCATAATTTCCACCTGCGTGCGTGCAAATTGCGCCACATCCCCGGCACGGCGCAGCCACTTGGCATCCGGATGACGCCGCACCACGCCCGAGGCGGTGCAGGGCACGTCGGCCAGAATTCGATCGAAGGGCTGGCCGTCCCACCATTTGCTGACATCGCGGCAGTCTTCTACCCGCACGGTGGCGCACAGCCCCAGCCGGGTCAGGTTTTCGTTGATGCGTGTGGCACGGCCGGCATCGGCGTCGAGTGCCAGCAGATCGAGTTCATGGCGTTCCAGCAGATGCGCGGTTTTGCTGCCGGGTGCCGCGCAGGCATCGAGCACGCGCATGCCGTCGGCGCAATCGAGCAGACCGGCGGCCAGCTGCGCGCCGGGGTCTTGCACCGAACACAGCCCCTCGCCAAAACCGGGAATGCGGTCGACCGGCAGGGGTTTGTCGAGCAGGATGGCGGTATTGTCGGCGGGGTTGCCGACGGGTTTGTCTACAGTGTTGCCTGAAATTCGCCCGGCAATGCCGGCAGCGGTTAAGGTGGCCACAAAGTCGACGCTGGAGACACGCCGATGATTGACCCGCAAGGCCATGGGCGGGCGCATGTTGCCAGCGCTGAGAATGGCTTGCCAGGCATCGGGATGATCTTTGCGTACCCG
>CAJAWW010000212.1 GCA_903946745.1 uncultured beta proteobacterium | reverse complement strand
TGGCCGGCATCGTGCAAGGCGCGCAACAGGGCGACTTTGAAACCCGCCTGAGCCTTGAAGGCAAGGAAGGCTTCTTCCGTCAATTGTCTGAAGGGCTCAACGCCCTGTCCGAAGTCACCTCCACCGGCCTCAAGGATGTTGCGCTCGTATTGCAAGCCGTTGCCCAAGGCGACCTGACCAAGACCATCGACGCCAATTACGAAGGCATCTTCGGCCAGCTCAAAGACGACACCAACGCGACCATCGAGCGGCTGCGCGAAGTGATTGGCCGCATCAAGGAAGCTTCGGAATCCATCAACACCGCCTCGCAGGAAATTGCGGCTGGTAATACTGACCTGTCCAGCCGTACCGAAGAACAGGCCAGCAGCCTCGAAGAAACCGCCTCATCGATGGAAGAACTCAACGCCACCGTGCGGCAAAACGCCGAGAACTCGCGCCAAGCCAACGACCTGGCGAAGAGTTCCAACGACATCGCTACGCGCGGCGGCCAGATGGTCAAGCAGGTGGTGTCCACCATGACCGGCATTCAAGATAGCTCGAAAAAGATTGCCGACATCATTGGCGTGATCGACAGCATTGCCTTCCAGACCAATATTCTGGCCTTGAATGCGGCGGTGGAAGCCGCGCGTGCCGGTGAGCAGGGGCGCGGTTTTGCGGTGGTGGCGACCGAAGTGCGTAATCTGGCGCAACGTTCGGCCACGGCCGCGAAGGAAATCAAATTGCTGATCGCCGAATCGGTCGATAAAGTGGAAGGCGGCGCGCGTCTGGTCGATCAGGCGGGTAACACCATGGACGAAGTCGTCACCAGCTTCCAGCAGGTCGCCAATTTGGTCACCGAAATCAGTAACGCCAGCCGCGAGCAGAGTTCCGGCATCGAGCAGGTGACGCAGGCGGTGAGCCAGATGGACGAAGTCACGCAGCAAAACGCGGCACTGGTCGAAGAAGCCGCTGCGGCGGCGGAGAGCCTGGAAGAGCAGGCACGCGGACTGGTGCAGGCGGTGGGCATGTTCAAGCTGGCCGAAGGCGGCGGTGGCGGTCGCCGACCCATGAACACCTTGCCGGGGCCGGCATTGCGTGATGCGACGCCACGGAAGTTGGCGGGTGCAGGAGGAGGCAAGAAGGTTGGCGCACCCACTGACGGAGGTAACACCGGCGCGCGCGCCAAGAGCCTGCCGCCGGCGCATCTGGCCGACGATGATGGTGAGCACTGGGAAGAGTTCTAATCCATGGCGGCTCCCGACCGAAGTCGTGAATTCGACTTCACAACTGCCGATTTCGACCGCGTTCGTGGGCTGATCTATGAACGCGCAGGCATATCGCTTGCGCCGATCAAGCAGGACATGGTGTACAGCCGTCTCGCCCGGCGTCTGCGTGCGCTGGGTTACACCACCTTTGAGCAGTACCTGTCTCATCTGGAAACCAACGACGAGGCGGAATGGGAGACTTTCGTCAATTCGCTGACGACCAATCTCACCTCATTTTTCCGCGAGGCGCATCACTTTGAGATACTGGCCAAGCAATTGCGCGAAACATCTCATCGACCCTTGCGCATATGGTGTTCGGCAGCATCGACCGGTGAAGAGCCCTACACACTGGCGATCACCGCTTGCGAGGCCTTTGGCACCCTGACCCCCCCTGTATCCATTGTCGCCAGCGATATTGACACCAATGTTCTCGCCACCGCCGGGAAGGGCGTGTATCCGATCGAACGTGTGAGCAAGATGAGCGCTGATCGTCTGCAACGTTTCTTTTTGCGGGGCACAGGTGCGCAGGCCGGCTATGTGCGCGTGCGTCCGGAATTGCAAAAACTGCTGACCTTCACGCAAATCAATCTGCTTGATACGAAGCTTCCTCTGCAGGGACCGTTCGATGCTTTGTTCTGTCGCAATGTGATGATCTATTTTGACAAGCCGACGCAGCATGCAATTCTTAAAAAGTTCGTGCCGTTGTTGCGCGAGGACGGCTTGCTGTTTGCCGGCCATTCCGAAAGCTTTTTGCATGCCGCGGACCTCTTCCGTTCTCTCGGGCGCACCGTCTACGAGCGATCCGACCGATCACCCCATGCGAAGTCGGCACGCAAGGACTGAACGTGGAAGCCGGTTATATTGAGCATCTGGCGGGCAACCGCTATTTTGACCGGACCTTCGATTCCGAGGCGGTCAAGGTGCTGCCGGGTGAGTACTTTGTCACCACCACCGACATGGTGCTGGTTACCGTGCTGGGCTCCTGCGTCTCGGCTTGTATTCGCGACCGGATGAAGGGCATGGGCGGCATGAATCACTTCATGCTGGCCGAATCCACCGAGAAGAGCGCCACTTCGCCCTCGGCTCGCTATGGCACCTACGCGATGGAAATCCTGATTAACCATTTGCTGAAACTTGGCGCACGCCGCGAGCATCTGGAAGCCAAGGTATTCGGCGGCGGCCGGGTGATGGCGACCTTGTCGCATTCCACCGTGGGTGAGCGGAATTCGAGTTTCGTACTCGACTTCCTCAAGACTGAGGGCATACCGGTGGCAGCGCAGGATCTGCTCGATATCTATCCGCGCAAAGTTTATTTTTTCCCCAACACGGGGCGTGTGCTCATCAAAAAACTGGTGCGCATGCACAACGAAACGGTGGTACGCCGCGAAGCCGAATACGCTGCGCGCCTCACCGAAGCCCCGGTTTCCGGCGATATCGAATTGTTCTGAGGAATCGACATGCCGATCAAAGTTCTCGTTGTCGATGATTCCGCGCTGATGCGCGCGCTGCTGACCGATATCATCAACGGTGCGTCCGATCTCAACGTGGTGGGCAGTGCGCCCGACCCCATCGCCGCGCGCGAGATGATTAAAACGCTCAACCCCGACGTGCTGACGCTGGATGTCGAAATGCCGCGCATGAACGGGTTGGATTTTCTTGATCGCCTGATGCGTTTGCGGCCGATGCCGGTGGTGATGATTTCTTCCTACACCGAAAGCGGTTCGGAGGTCACGCTGCAGGCACTTGAACTCGGTGCGGTCGACTATCTCGCCAAGCCGCGCGCCGAGAATATTGGCCAGTTGCAGGACTACGCCGATGAAATTCGCGACAAAATTCGCGCCGCTGCAACGGCGAAACTGCGTCCGACAACGCGGTCTGCCGTGGTACCAGCGTCGACTATTCAGGTTTCCGACGCGGGTTTCTCGGCGCGCTTGCTGGCCGAGAAAGTGATTGCCATCGGTGCCTCGACCGGGGGCACCGAGGCTATCAAGGAAGTGCTGTGCCGCCTGCCCGGAGAGATGCCGCCGATCGTGATGGTGCAGCACATGCCCGAAACTTTTACGCCGTCGTTTGCGCGGCGACTTGACAGCCTGTCGCAATTAAAAGTCATCGAAGCGCAGGGGGGTGAGCACTTACAGCCCGGCGTTGCTTACCTTGCCCCCGGTCATTCGCACATGCGCCTGCGCAAAAGCGGGAGTGGGTTTGTGCTCGAACTGTCTCAGGACGAACCGGTCAATCGTCACCGGCCGGCCGCCGACGTATTGTTTCATTCGGTTGCCGAGCATGTCCGCAACAATGCGTTGGGGTTGATTCTCACCGGCATGGGCAAGGATGGCGCACTGGGCTTGCTGGCCATGCGTCAGGCGGGTGCCTGGACAATCGGGCAGGATCAGGCGTCTTGCGTTGTGTACGGAATGCCGCGCGAAGCCGCTTTGGTTGGCGCACTGACCGACGTTGCGTCGCTGCACGACATTCCCGGAAAAGTGATTGCAAAACTCCGTGCGCTCGACCGGCGTGCGCAGGGGTGAACAGGGGCTGCCGGAGTCTGTTTTGACGTCGGAGAGGCGGTAAGTTTCCGGCTATACTTTGTTTTCGATTCAACCACGATCTAGCGAGGATATGTTATGCAAGCTACCGTTACTCATGCTGAAGGCATTGCGCTCATCCGTCTTCAGGGGCGCTTTGATTTCAATGCGCACCGTGACTTTCGTGAAGCGATTGACAATGCGCTGCTGGAAACGGGGCGGCAGATCAAAGTCGATTTGTCCGGCGTTGATTATCTTGATAGCTCCGCACTTGGCATGCTGCTGATGCTGCGTGATCGCAGCAAGGGCGCCGGGCGCGAGGTTGCACTGACCGGGTGTACCGGGGCGGTAAAGCAGGTACTCGACATCGCCAATTTTGGCAAACTGTTCGAGATCAGCTGAACCTGCGCGTATCACGCCCGCCGGCTAACGTGGCCATTGTTGTCTCAAGTTGTCGCAAGCTGCGCGGTGTACCTTGCTTGCGTTTTGCTACGTTATCGACAGAGGTGGATCGTCTGGTTGATATCGTCCGGCATTCCCGTTGAGCGATGCCGTCCGGGTGGGAATTGGCGTAAGATTAAGACCCATGACAAGGCGTGATATCGTGAGCCGCGTCGCGCTGAAAGGCTGTTAAATGTCCGAACTTCTGAGAAATATCGACGCCCGAACCCGTCTGGCCGGCACCAATAAGCTGGAGATACTGTTGTTCTCGCTCGGGTTGGACAACCGTACCGGACGCCGTGAAACTTTTGGCATCAACGTCTTCAAGGTGCGTGAAGTGATGCGTACCCCCGCTATTACGTCGGCACCGGACATGTCTCCGGCCGTCAAGGGTATGGTGAGTCTGCGCGGGGCACTGGTGCCAGTGGTTGATCTCGCTGACTACATCGGCATGTCGCCGGATACGCCGCGCGACATCATGATTGTCACCGAATACAACGGCCACACGCAGGGCTTTCTGGTTGAATCGGTGGATACCATTTTGCGGCTCGACTGGTCGCAGATGCGCGTTCCCCCGGACATGCTGACCTCAAATCTTGGTGGCTTGGTGACCGCAGTGACCGAGTTGCAAGACAACCGGCTGGTCATGATGCTCGACGTTGAACGCGTGCTGGCTGAAACCGCCAAGGCGGACGACACCATGCTGTTCAACGGCATCACAACGCTTGGGCGCGGCGATCTGACAGTATTGTTTGCTGACGATTCCTCGGTGGCACGCGGGCAGATTGAAAAAACCCTCAAGGTGATGGGGGTGAATCAGATCAGCGCCGTGAATGGCCGCGCGGCCTGGGATGAGTTGCAGCGCATTGCCAAGCTCGCTGACAATACCGGTAAAACTATCCGGGATTTTGTGCAAGTAATTCTGACCGACGTCGAAATGCCGGAAATGGACGGCTATATTCTCACCAAGACCATCAAATCAGATCCACGTTTTGTCGGCATACCGGTCGTCATGCATTCATCGCTGTCGTCGATGTCCAACCAGCAATTGGGCAAGTCGGTAGGCGTTGACGAGTACGTGCCAAAATTTGAACCGCATCGTCTGTCGGAAACCCTTGGGCGCTTGCTGCTCGCTAACGCCCCCCGCGCTGCGTAATATTTACGGAACCTGCTGATATGACTTCTGCCCCTGCCAACCAGGATTCCTCGGCCAACCGTCATTCGCTGATGGAGAGCGTTGATGCGCGCACCAAGCTCGCCGGTTCCAACCGGATGGAGATTCTGCTCTTTACGCTGGGCACTCACGAAACCTTCGGTATCAATGTCTTCAAGGTACGCGAAGTCAGCAAAACGCCATCGATCACCAAAGCACCCAATATGCCCGGTGGCGTCGAAGGGCTCATCAGTCTGCGTGGTAATGTGATTCCGGTTTTGTCCTTGTCCAAGGTCATGAGCCTGACGGATGCGCCGTCCACGCGGGGCGGTTCGATGATGGTGACGGAATACAGTAAGCGCACGCTGGGCTTTCTGGTGCACGGCGTAGATCGCATCATCCGCGTTGACTGGGACAAGGTGCGCGCACCGGAGGCTGTGACCAGTGGCTCGCACGCCTACATCACGGCAATTACCGAGTTGCCAGACGGCAAACTGGTGTCGATTGTCGACGTCGAACAGATCATGGCCAATACGTTTGGCGAGGCTGTCATCGGTCAGATCGAGCGCATGCAGGATGCCGAGACCCACGCTGTCTTTTTTGTGGATGATTCGGTGGTGGCGCGTAAAAAGATTGCCGAAGTGCTGGATAAACTCGGCGTTCGTCACAAGCATGCACAAAACGGTCTTGAGGCCTGGACGCGTCTGGCCAGCATGGCAACGCATTCACAGCAGACCGGGCAGAGCCTGCACGATGAAGTCGGCCTGATACTAGTCGATGCCGAAATGCCCGAAATGGACGGCTACGTCTTGACCAAAAACATCAAGTCGGATGCGCGTTTTGATGGCATTCCGGTGGTGATGCATTCGTCGCTGTCATCAGAGGCGAATCGATCGATGGGCAAGAGTGTGGGTGTTGATGCCTATGTGGCAAAGTTTGATGCGGATGCGCTGGCCGATACCTTGCGCCCGCTGTTGATGCGGCACGGCCGCGATTGACGACGATCGTCGACAGACATCATGGCGATTGAACCCGCAAAACTGAAAATACTGGTGGTCGATGACTTTTCGACCATGCGCCGTATTGTTCGCAATCTGCTTAAAGAACTGGGTTACATCAATGTCGAGGAGGCGGAAGACGGTGCTGTTGCGCTGCAGCGTCTCAAGCTGGGGGGGATCGATTTCGTCGTGTCGGACTGGAACATGCCCAACATGGATGGCCTCACTTTGCTGCAGTCTGTTCGGGCTGATCCGGCACTGCGATCCCTGCCATTCTTGATGATTACGGCAGAGGCCAAAAAAGAAAACATCATTGCCGCAGCGCAAGCAGGTGCTTCTGGCTACATCGTCAAGCCATTTACTGCCGCGACGCTGAGCGACAAGCTGGTCAAAATATTCGAAAAAATGGGACAGGGCGCCTGATACGGCGCACCAACTAGGACGGGATCGATGGCAAAACCGATTAATCTGGACGAAGGCAGTGACTCTGACGATCTGCAAAGTTTGTTTGACACCATCGCCGCTGGTGCGCCACCTGTCGTGTCGCCACCGCCGCCGCCTGATCCGTCCGGGGATTCTGGTGATTTGCAGAACCTGTTTGACACGATTGCTGCCGGCACTGCGCCTGCTGCGCCTGCGCCGCCGCCGCGTCCGGCACCTCAGCCGCCACCGATTTCCTCAGCGGGCGACTCCGATGACTTACAGGCGCTGTTCGACAGCGTTGCCCAGCAGCCGGGGCCTGCGGTAACCGGCGCGCCGACCGATGGGCCTGCCGATGAAGTAGTCTTCAACCGCCTCGGTCATCTCGCGCGTAATTTGCACGATAGCTTGCGTGGGCTGGGCGTTGATCGCATGCTCGAAGATTCGGCGCGTCAGATGCCGGATGCGCGTGAGCGTCTGATCTACATCGCGAAAATGACCGAAGATGCCGCCTCCAAAGTATTGAATGCGGCCGATATTGCCAAACCCGTACAGGATGAATTGATTTCGCGCTCCGAAGCCATGGCGAAGCGCTGGGATCGGATGTTTGCGAACCAGTTGTCGGTGGATGAGTTCAAACTGCTCGCCAGTGACACGCGCACCTATTTCAACGATGCGCCGGGCAAACTGCAGATCACCAATGAGCAGTTGATGAATATCATCATGGCGCAGGACTTTCAGGATTTGACCGGCCAGGTCATCAAGAAAGTCGTTGAAATGGCGCAGGATCTCGAAACACAATTGTTGGCGGTGCTGATTGAAGCAATGCCAGAGGAACGCAAGGCTGAGGCACCTGAGGGTTTGATGAATGGTCCGGTCATCAATGCTCAGGGACGTAGCGACGTGGTAACAACTCAGGCGCAGGTGGATGATCTGCTGGAAAGTCTGGGCTTCTGATGCAGAATCGACTGGTATGCCGGGGAGATGGCAATGAGTGATTTTCAGGGAATGGAAGACCTGCTGCAGGATTTTCTGGTTGAGGCCAGTGATCTGTTGTCGGGTGTCGATAACAAGTTGGTGGATCTGGAACAAAACCCCACGGACAGTCGGCTGCTGAACGATATTTTTCGCGGCTTTCATACCATCAAGGGGGGGGCCGGCTTTCTGAATGCCGCCGAACTGGTCACGCTGTGTCATTTGACTGAAAACTTGTTTGATCGCCTGCGCACCGGCGAGCAGAGCATTACCGGCGAATTGATGGATGTCATCATGGCTGCTACAGGCGGCGTGCGCGACATGTTCGGCATGCTTGAGCGTGGCGCACAGCCGGAACCCGCTGATCCGCTATTGATTGCAAAACTCAAGGCAGCATTGGCGGGCGAGTCGGTAGCCGCTGTCGCTGCCGTTCCGGCTCCTGTGGTAGCCGCCGTGGCCACCGTGGCAACCGCTGCGTCTGCCACACCTGCCGCGGGAGGGAATGGGCCCGACTGGAATAACCTGTTTAGCGCTGTGACGGGTGCTGCCTCGCCTGAGGCAGCCATGGCGGCGACGGGTGTTGCGCCTGTGGCTGCGCCCGTACACGAACATCCGGTTGCCGGTCACACACCCGAGCAGGTCATCACTGCCGCCGTTGGTCGTCGTGCGGCCGACAAACCGGGCACAAACGCGCCCCCGCCGGGTCGTCGCGATACCGAGAAGTCGCGCGATAACTCCATTCGCGTTGATACCTCGCGTCTCGATCAGGTGTTGAACCTGTCCGGCGAAATTGGCCTGACCAAAAACCGCTTGAATGCGTTGCGTTCAGATATTCTTAATGGTCGCTCCGACACGGATACCTTGCATGCGCTGGATCAGGCGGTCAGTCAGCTCGATCTGCTGGTGTCGGATTTGCAAAACGCGGTTATGAAGACGCGCATGCAGCCGATCGGCCGGCTGTTCCAGAAATATCCTCGCATCGCCCGCGACCTCGCGCGCAGCCTGGGTAAGGATGTCGAACTGGTGCTGGTCGGCGAAGAAACCGAAATCGACAAGACCATGATCGAGGATTTGTCAGATCCGCTCATTCACTTGATCCGCAACGCGGTGGATCATGGCGTCGAATCGATTGAGGATCGCCGTGCGGTGGGTAAGCCTGAAAAATCTCAGGTGCGCCTCGAAGCCCGTCAGGAGGGCGACCATATCGTTCTCGTGGTGTCTGATGATGGCCGTGGCATGAATGCCGAGCGTTTGCGTGCCAAGGCGCTGCAAAAAGGCATCATCACCGATGAAGAAGCCAACACGATGGACGAGCGCCAGAGCATGAATCTGGTGTTTCTGCCCGGTTTTTCGACCAAAGATGTCGCTTCTGACGTTTCTGGCCGGGGTGTTGGCATGGATGTGGTCAAGACCAACATTCAGAAGCTCAATGGCTCAATCGAAATCAAGTCTGTGCTGGGCAAGGGCTCTACGTTCATTATCTCCCTGCCGCTGACGCTGGCGATTCTGCCGGTGCTCCTGGTGACATTTGGCGATCAGCCGTTTGCGGTGCCCTTGTCGATGGTGCGTGAAATTTTGCCGATCCAAGCCTTGGGGGTACAGGAAGTCGGGGGCCGTGCGACGATGGTGGTGCGTGGCGAAGTCATGCCGATCTATCCGCTCAGTTACCTCTTAGGCTGGGATTCCGATTTGGTACCTGAATACGGCGTTCTGATGCAGACCTCCGAGCACACATTTATTCTTGCGATTGATGGCTTTATGGGGCGCGAGGATGCAGTGATTAAGTCGCTCGACGATTTCCGTCCCAAGGGTGTTGCGGGTGTGACCACTTTGTCCAATGGTCAAATTGTGCTGATTCTCGACATGAAGGAACTGCTCGGTACCCTCGGTGATAACCGTGGCGTTCCGCGCTCCCTGTTCATTCCGCCGGCATCGCTTGCGGCCTGACCGGTTTGCCCGTGCCGGATAAAAGCCGGGCAAAACCAGGGTAACAACACGCTCATAAAGCATGATAAGTCGCCGCGCAGCAGCGCAGTGACTGGTCGCACTCCCCACAGCTGCTAAATGACGGGCGTTTCGGCGCCTGTTCACGCGTTCCTTTGTCTCGCCGGCGGCAATAATTGCCGGTATGAGCGAGAACCCACGTGGCTGAAGAAAGCGACCTCGAACGGACCGAACCCGCGTCTTCGCGCCGCCTTGAACAGGCGCGCGAGGAAGGCAACGTTCCGCAATCGCGCGAGCTGATGGCCTTCATGGTTCTCGGCACGGGTGCGGCTGCATTCTGGATTCTGGGGGGATGGCTTTCGCAACGCTCCACCACGCTCTTGCGCCACGGCCTGACATTTGGGCGCGAGGCGGCATTTGATACCGCGCGGATGACCAGTTCGGCGGTCGCCCTGAGCGGTGAAGCCATGCTGCTTCTTGCACCGCTGTTCATGCTGGCGATTGCAGCCATCATCGCTACCCCGTTCATGATTGGTGGCTGGGTATTTTCACCCAAGGCTTTGCAATTTGATCTGACCCGGATGGATCCTGCCAAGGGATTTGGTCGCATGTTTTCCTCGGACAGCATTGCTGAGCTTGCCAAGGCTTTACTCAAGGCGCTATTGATTGGCCTGGTGCTCTACTGGGTGATCCGCAACGAACAGGATCGTCTGTTTGCTATGCTCGGTCAGCCCATTGAAACCGGGCTGATCTCATTCGTCCAGATATTGCTCTACAGCTTTATTGCTCTGGTGCTGGGGTTGGCTTTGATCGCGGCGGTGGATGTGCCGTTTCAGTTGTGGCGTTACCACGATCGACTCAAGATGACTGTCGACGAGTTGAAAAAGGAAGCCCGCGAAAGTGAAGGCGACCCGCACCTGAAGGCGCGTATTCGGAGTCAGCAACGCGAGTTGGCGCGCGGGCGAATGATGTCAGAAGTGCCCAAAGCCGACATCGTAGTGACCAACCCGACGCACTTTGCGGTCGCCTTGAAGTACGACGCCAACATGGCAGCACCGCAAGTGGTAGCCAAAGGCATGAACCTGATTGCCCAGCGTATTCGCGAAATTGCCGGAGAGAACGGCGTGCCCTTGCTTGAGGCTCCGCCGCTGGCGCGTGCGCTGTATAGCAACACCGAGATTGGCGACCAGATTCCGGCACAGCTGTATACCGCGGTGGCAGAAGTCATGGCCTACGTGTATCAGTTGAATCAGTTTGCCAGTGCGACCGGTAGCGTGTTGCCACCCGAGCCACCCAAAGAAATTGAGGTGCCTGAGGGCATGGATCCGGGAGCGCCAGAATGAGTCTGAAAAATCCGATTGACCACGGGGCGCACGGGGAAAGTCAAAAGAGGGTAGAACGCGCCAGCAGGAAATGCTGTAAGAAAATTATTGCACTGGCCGCCCGCTGCCATGCTTTGCCCTTCCCCGTGCGCCCCGTGGTTAAAAACAGGTTTTACGCATGAACGACGCACTCGCACTCCAGGCATTTTTGGGGCGGCTGAACATTCGCCAGTTGCTGGCGCCGCTGCTCATCATCCTCATCTTGTCGATGATGGTGTTGCCGCTGCCGCCGTTTCTGCTGGATGTGTTCTTTACGTTCAATATTGCCATTTCGGTGATGGTGCTGCTGGTGGCGATGTACACCACCAAGGCGCTGGATTTTTCAATTTTCCCGTCGGTGCTGCTGATTACGACCTTGCTGCGCCTGTCGCTTAACGTCGCTTCCACGCGCGTCGTCTTGCTTGAAGGCCACACCGGCCCGGCGGCGGCAGGTAAGGTGATTGAAGCGTTCGGACACTTTCTGGTCGGCGGCAACTACGCGGTTGGTATCATCGTATTTGTCATCCTGACAGTGATTAACTTTGTCGTGATTACCAAGGGCGCAGGGCGTATCGCCGAAGTGGCCGCACGCTTCACGCTTGACGCGATGCCCGGCAAACAGATGGCCATCGATGCCGATTTGAATGCCGGCCTGATCCGGGAAGATGAGGCGCGCACCCGCCGTGCCACCGTGGCGCAAGAGGCAGATTTCTACGGTTCGATGGATGGTGCTTCGAAGTTCGTGCGCGGTGATGCCGTCGCCGGCATCTTGATTTTGTTCATCAACATCATCGGCGGGTTGGTGATCGGCATCCTTGAGCACAACCTTTCTGCCGGTGATGCAGCCAAGATTTATACCTTGCTGACCATCGGTGATGGACTGGTTGCGCAGATTCCTGCCTTGATTATCTCGACGGCTGCGGGTCTGGTGGTGACGCGTGTTGCGACCGAGCAAGATATCGGTCAGCAGTTCGTGACCCAGCTCTTCGGTAATCCCATGATTCTCGGCATTACCGCGGTCATTCTCGTTGTGCTCGGGATGATTCCGGGCATGCCGCACCTGGTGTTTTTGCTGCTCGGTGCGGCGTTTGGATTTCTGTCGTGGAACCTCACCCGCAAGCCCGCGCAAAGCAAGTTGGCGGCAGAAGCCGCGGCGGCGGCCGAACTGCTACCGACGTCGATGCCGGAAAGTGTCGAAGCCAGTTGGTCGGACGTGGCTTCGGTCGATGTGCTGGGTCTTGAAGTCGGCTACCGGCTGATACCACTGGTTGATCGTGGTCAGGACGGCGAGTTGCTTAAGCGCATTCGGGGGTTGCGCAAGAAATTTGCCCAGGAAATCGGTTTCCTGTCGGCCCCTGTGCATATTCGCGATAACCTTGAATTGCGCCCCAACGCCTACAGGTTGACCCTCAAGGGCGTCGACATCGGCACTGGCGAAGCATTTCCGGGCATGTTTCTCGCGATCAATCCAGGGCATGTCTCCGGGCAGTTGGCGGGCACGCCGACCGAAGACCCGGCCTTCGGGTTGCCGGCCGTCTGGATTGAAGCGGAGTTGCGTGAGCAGGCGCATGTGTTTGGTTATACCGTGGTGGATGCCAGCACCGTGGTGGCGACGCACCTTAATCACGTTATTTTGTCGCACGCCGCAGAACTGCTCGGACGTCAGGAAACGCAGTCCTTGCTCGATCATATTGCCAAGGACTCGCCCAAGCTGGTTGAGGATCTGGTGCCCAAACAGTTGCCGCTATCAATCTTGCAGCGTGTGTTGCAGAACCTGCTTGAAGAGGGGGTCAACATCCGCGATATGCGCACCATCATCGAGACGCTGGCAGAGCATGCGGCGCGCACGCAGGATGCCCTCGAACTGACGGCGCAAATCCGTATCGCATTGGGCCGTGCCATTGTCCAGCAGCTTTATCCGGGCAGTACCGAAATTCAGGTGCTGGCACTCGAACCCGGGCTGGAAAGAATTCTGGGTCAGGCGCTGGCAGGCGGGGGTGATGGTTCGGGCATTGAGCCGGGTCTTGCCGACACGCTACTGCGCGAGACGGCCAATGCCGCACAAAGCCAGGAAGAACTCGGGTTACCGGCTGTTTTGCTGGTGCCGGGCAATTTGCGCTGGCTGCTTTCACGCTTCCTGCGCCGTGCCGTGCCGCAGCTCAAGGTGCTCGCCAATGGCGAAGTGCCTGATTCCCGAACCATTAAGGTGACTATCATCATCGGAGCTTCTAAATGAGTGTAAAACGCTTCGTCGCAGCGACTGCGCGTGATTGCCTGCGTCGCGTCAAGGAAGAATTGGGACCCGATGCGGTGGTGATCTCCAACAAGCCTGTGGAGAACGGGGTGGAAATTCTCGCCATGTCGCCCGAGTCTCTGGATGCAATCTCTCAGCAGGCACCTGCTTCGCCATCGGCGCGCCCTGGGAACGCGCAGGAGGCGGATGACGATTATCGGGTCACCTTGTCTGCAACCGGCAAAAAGGCGCCGGCTGTTGTGCGTCCATGGATGCCTTACACCGCACAGTCGGCGGCGCAGTCAGCAGCGCAATCCGCAGCGCAGCGACCCACACAACCCAGTGCGGCTACTTTAAGCGCAACGCAGGCTGAAGCCTACGGAAATGCAGATTCGCGCCAGCGTTTGCGCCCGCTTCCGCCAAAAACTTCGGCCGCCGATGTGCTCTCGCCCCCGCAGGTAGCCGCCTCATTGCGCTCACTCGCCGGGCACCCTGACACGCTTGGTGAACATGCTGCCTCGTCACCCGAGGTCGCGCGGTTGATGGACGAGATGCAGGTCATCAAGGGCTTGCTCGAACGGCAATTGTCCGGGTTTGCCTGGGGACAGATGGCGCGCGAAACGCCCTCGCGGGCGTTGTTGATGGCCGAGTTGCTGGAGCTGGGTTTTTCCAGCGATCTGACGCGTCGCTTGATACAGGAAATGTCGCCCGATCTGAGCATGGATGACGGCAGAAAGTGGCTCGCTTCAGCGGTGAATCGCCGTTTGCGCACGCTCCCCAGCGATGCCGATTTTATTGATCGTGGTGGCGTTTATGCCTTGGTGGGGCCGACCGGCGTGGGCAAGACCACGACCACAGCCAAACTCGCCGCGCGTGCGGTGGTGCGTTACGGTGCTGAAAAAATTGCACTCCTGACCACCGACAGTTACCGAATTGGCGCGCAGGAACAATTACGCATTTATGGTCGCATTCTCGGTGTGCCGGTATTTGTGGTGCGTGACGGCGAAGACTTGCGCCGCACGCTGGCCGATTTGCGCGGCAAACACATGGTGTTGATCGATACGGTGGGCATGAGTCAGCGTGATCGCAACGTCGCCGAGCAGGCCGCCATGCTGATGCGCAGTGGCGAAGTCAATCGCTTGCTGCTGCTCAATGCGGGCACGCGTGGTGACACCATGGACGATGTGATCCGCGCTTATGGTGGCGAAGATTTGGCCGGTTGCATTCTCACCAAGGTCGATGAAGCCACGGCACTGGCACCCGCGCTGGACTGCATTGTCCGTCATGGACTGACGCTTTCTTATGTTGCCAACGGACAGCGGGTGCCTGAGGATTTGCATCTGCCCAACCGGAATTATCTGCTGCATCGCGCCTTCAAAACCACCACCGGCAACACTGCACACAAATTGCGGGTGGATGAGTTGCCGCTGGCCGTGCAGTCTGGAAAAACGCAGTCGAGGACCTCGCTTGCCTGATGTCGGCCTCTTGCGTGCGGACGATCAGGCGGCCGGGTTGCGCCGGTTGTTCAGCAATCGTCCGTCGCCGGTAGTCGCGTTCGTTTCTGGTCGCGATGGCAGTGGCCGCGATGGCCGTGATGGTAGTGGCCGCAGTTCGCTGCTGGTGCGTGCCGCCGCATCGCTGGCGCGCAGCGGGCAGCGTGTGATCGTGGTCGATGAGAATAGTGGCAACAGCAACGCCATGTCGACACTGCGCATCAAGGGCGCGGGAGACCTGCTCGACGCAGCCTCCGGCCGAGTGCCTTTGCAGCGACTGCTAAACGAGGTGGAACCACATCTATGGGTGGTGCGGGCGGAAAAAGCCGCTATGGCGCTGCGTGCTGAAGCCCCGGGCGCTGCCGAAACGGCAAAAAGCCTGATCGAACCTTTGTGCGCGGAAGCGAATTTCGTGCTGCTGGATAGCTGTGTGCATGAAAACGGGCATCTTTCCATGCTGTCGGCGCGGGCGACGCATATGGTTGTGGTGGTCGCGGCACGTTCGGATGCGATCACCAATGCTTACACGGTCATCAAGCGTTTGGCGCAGGAGCGTGGGCGCGAAGGCTTCCACATGGTCATCACCCGCGCCCGTTCCGAGGCCGACGCTGCGGGAATTTTCAACAACGTGCGGCGGACGGCGCACCAGCATCTGGGGGTGCGCGTGGATTACCTTGGCAACTATCCCATTCCCGAAACGGCAGATCTGGCCGACAGTCTGCAAGGCGGCTTGTTATTCGCGCCCTCATTTCTGTGAGCGCCTGCAGTGTGTTCGCCCGTGTGATGTGGGACTGCGCCGCTGCGGTCGTATGGAGGCTTACAATGGTATATTCGTCGCGTTGCCGATGGCCAGAACGACAATAGCAGATGTACACATCGCAAGGGGTGCTCGCCAAAGAGCAACTCGTTTCCAAATATGCTCCGCTGGTAAAGCGCATCGCCTATCATTTGATGGCGAAGCTGCCGGCCAGCGTCGAAGTGGATGATCTTGTCCAGAACGGGATGATCGGGCTGCTTGACGCGCTTGGGCGTTACGAAGAAGGACTGGGCGCGCAATTTGAAACCTACGCCGTGCAGCGCGTGCGCGGTGCAATGCTCGACGGCTTGCGCGAAAACGACTGGCTACCGCGCGGCATGCGGCGTGAAATGCGGCGTGTTGAAGCAGCAATCAATCGTCTGGAGCAAGAAAACGGCCGTCAGCCCTCCGAGACCGAACTCGCCGAGTCGCTGGACTTGGCGCTTGCCGACTATCAAAAATTATTGCTGGATGCACGCGGACATCAATTGGTGTACCTTGAAGATCTCACGGATGGTTCCGGCGACGATTATCTGGATCGGCATATTGCTTCACCGACGCCTGATCCGCTGGCGATGCTGGAAGACGCGGGCACGCGCAAGGTGCTGTTGAACGCCATTGAGTCCTTGCCCGAGCGCGAAAAATTGATGATGGCTTTGTATTACGAGCAGGATCTCAATCTGCGCGAAATTGGCGCGGTGCTTCAGGTCACCGAATCACGCGTTTGCCAGCTTCATAGTCAGGCTATTGCGCGACTACGGGCCGCCGTGGTGGGCGAGGGCGGTTCGACTAGCGATACGCCGGTCGCCAAGGCACGGCGTGGCCGCAAGCCTGCCAATAAAGACAAATCTTCGGACAAATCCTCGGCAACCCCGCCGGAAGGAGGCTGAACCATGGACAAGATCAGCTTTGCCGGCCTGGCACTCGGACTCGCTACCATCATTGGCGGACAGGTACTCGAAGGTGGCCATCTTAGCTCCCTGATACAGCCAACGGCATTTTTGATTGTCATGGGTGGCACGATGGGCGCGGTGATGCTGCAAAGCCCGCTACCGGTGTTCATGACCGGTCTGAAAATGGTGAAGTGGGTGTTTTTCCCCCCACCCGTTGCGCCCGAACAATTGATCCGAAATGTTGCCAACTGGAGCCAGGTTGCCCGCAAGGAGGGCTTGCTGGCGCTTGAGGCGCAAATTTCGTCGATTCCTGACGTCTTTACGCGCAAAGGTTTGCAGCTTCTGGTCGACGGCGCTGAACCCGACCGCCTGCGTGAAGTGCTGGAAGTTGAAATCGGCACTTATGAAACTGATCTTAAACTGGCCTCAAAGATATGGGAGTCCGCCGGCGGCTATTCGCCCACCATCGGCATCATCGGGGCCGTGATGGGTTTGATCCATGTGATGGAGAATCTCTCTGATCCTTCCAAACTGGGCAGCGGCATTGCCGTGGCGTTTGTGGCCACAATTTACGGTGTGGGTGCGGCCAATCTGGTGTTTTTACCCGTGGCCAAGAAGCTGATGGCCAATATCGCTCGCCTTGTGACGCAGCGCGAGATGCTGGTGGATGGTTTGGTCGGTATCGCCAACGGCGATAACCCGCGCGTGATCGAGAGCCGGTTGCAGGGTTATATTTCCTGATGGCGCGTCGTCGCAAAGAAGAAGAACACGAAAACCACGAGCGCTGGCTCGTGTCCTACGCAGATTTCATCACCCTGCTGTTTGCCTTTTTTGTGGTGATGTACGCTATTTCGTCGGTGAATCAGGGCAAATATCGGGTGTTGTCCGAATCGATTTCAACCGCATTCCGCAGCATTCCCGGCAGCACACCGACCTCGATGACGGTCGTCAACCCCAATGTGCAGACGCCCCTGAGCATGCCCGGCAAGCGCACCTTGAGCAACGTTAAAAACGATGCCATGACAGATCCGGTGCAAGTGGAAAAAAAGGAACGTTTGCGCACTGTCGCCAAGGATCTGAATCAGGCACTGGCGCCGTTGGTGCAAGAGGGCAAGGTGACGGTGACCGAAGGTGCGTTCGGTATCACCGTCGACATCAATGCCAGTTTGCTTTTTGCGCCGGGTGATGCCCGGCTCGACATTGGTGCCATTCGGGCGTTGGCGGCCATCGGGCAGATTCTGGCACCGACTGATTTTCCGCTGATTGTTGAAGGCCACACCGATAACACCCCCATCAGTACGCCGCAGTTTCCTTCCAACTGGGAACTTTCCGGCGTGCGGGCGTCGAGTGTGGTGCGTTTGTTTATTGAGACCGGGGTTGATCCCCGCCGTTTGACGGCGACCGGTTATGCCGACCAGCGCCCGCTGGCCGATAACGCATCGCCTGAAGGCCGGCAGAAAAACCGCCGCGTTGCGGTGACCATTGAATCACGCAATCCGGATAACCCGGTAGAAGTGCAGTTGCCGTAACGTGATCAACCTAGATGGTTGCACCGATGGCTTCGGCGATGGTGGTGGGGATTAGTGGGCACCGCGGTAAGCCAAACCTATTCGGGCGCTTGCCACCTGCAAGCGCTTATCTCGCGTCCAGAGTGTTGTGCCCGGAGTAAGCCGGGCAGCAGCCAAGAGATGTGCGTCGATGTATCCAATACCGATTCCGTAAAGGGCATTCGTTTCGATGAAGTGAAGCACTTCGTCATTCGTCGCGACGAGGGTTTGTGGCATGCCTTTTAGCGCGCCCAATACCGCATCGCGGTTTTGCAGACCACCCATTGCCAATTCGCCGATG
>CAJAWW010000211.1 GCA_903946745.1 uncultured beta proteobacterium | reverse complement strand
CAATCAAATCATGGGCATCGAAGCACCGGCGCGTGGCTTGCGCTGGATCAGCATCAATTCAACCCCGATCTATACCAAAGGCAGCGCCACACCTGATGCCGCAATTACGACCTTCGTTGACATCACGACACGCCACCAGACACTTTCCGCACTTCATGAAAACGAGGAGCGATTCCGTCAGGCATTCGCCCAATCGCCGATCGGCATGCTGCTGTGCCAACTGGACGGACATATATTCAAAGCCAATGCAGCCTTTTGCCAGATGTCCGGCTACGCCGAAGATGAAATCATCGGCCATCGGCTTGGCGAACTGGCGCCGCACGCATCCACGGCGGACGAAGAGATCGCGCTGTATGCAAAAATTGCGTCCGGAGAAATCGCCGACTTTTCCGTGCAACAGGAGCAAGTGCGCAAGAATGGTCATGTCTACGTGGTGCAAAGCGCCATCTCTCTGGTGCGCAGCGTTGCCGGCGTCCCGCTGTACTGTCTCGCCCATGTGGAAGACCTGACCGAACGTCAGCGGCACCAGTTGGAGGCGCTCGGCAAACAGTCGCTCAACGTGCAGGAAGCGGAGCGAACCCGTCTTTCGCACGAACTGCATGATGACATCGGCCAATCCCTGACGGCGCTCAAGTTGATGCTTCGGCGTGTGCAGCAAAACTGCAGCCACGGCCTGGCAACCGAGTGCCTGGGGCAGGCCAACGAAGCCACCGAACGGCTGATGGCCGATGTCCGCGCCATCGCCTACCGCCTGCGCCCCTCGCAACTGGATGATCTGGGCTTGATGTCGTCGCTGCGCTGGCATCTGGACAAGGTGGCCCGACCGGTCGGGTTGGAGGTGGATCTCAGCGGCAATCTCGGCAATCAGCGATTACCGGCAGACATCGAACTGTGCTGCTTCCGGGTGGTTCAGGAGGCGCTGACGAATGTCCTGAAACATGCCCGGGCGAGCCAACTGGACGTCTGCCTGAATCATGTGGACACCCACCTGTTGCTGACCATACACGACAACGGCATCGGCTTCGATGTCACCCGGCATTACCTCATTCCCGACAATTCGCGCTCGCTGGGCTTGATCGGCATGCGCGAGCGTGTCGCTGCAGCCGGCGGCCGCCTTGAAGTCAAATCATCGCCGGGGCAGAGCACCGAAATCCGTGCCTCCTTTCCCATGCCGGGTGCCCTGTCATGACCACAAGAGTCGTACTCGTCGATGACCATCAACTGGTCAGGGCCGGTATAGGCGCACTGTTGCGTGAATTGCCCAACGTCAGCGTGGTCGGTGAAGGCGCCGATGGCGAAGCCGCGATCCTGCTGGCGCAGACCTTGGCTCCGGATGTGCTTTTTCTCGATCTGGTCATGCCCGGCATGTCCGGACTCATTGCACTGGAGCGGATCATCGGGCAGCAACCCGACCTGAAAGTGATTGTGCTGTCGATGCACTCCAGTGAAGAACATATCGTGCGCGCACTGCAACTGGGCGCATCGGGCTACATGCTCAAAGATGTGGCCCCCGATGAGTTGGCGCTGGCGCTGACAGCCGTGATGAACGGTGAAACCTGGTTGTCCTCGGCAATATCCAGAACGGCGATCGCCGAGTATGTCGGCCGCACCGCAAGCGAATCACCGCTCGATACGCTGACCTCGCGCCAGCGTCAGGTACTAAAACTGATCGCCGAAGGACACAGCACCAAAGACATCAGCGCTCAACTCGAACTCAGCGTGAAGACCATCGAAACCTTTCGCGCCCAAATCATGGATCGTCTGGCCATCCATGATGTCGCCGGACTGGTTCGCTACGCCATACGCCACGGTATCGTACCGCTTTAACCATACCCCCCGGGGCAAGACGCCTCAGCAACGTCGCGGTATCAGGGTTTCCCCGATGTCATTATTAGTCCAGAGCCGGCATCATCGGAGCTTTCGGACAATACGGTCACGCCTGAAGATACAAGGCAACAACACCAATGCTCACCCCAACGTGCTGCCATGAAGCAAATCATGGCTCCTTGCATCAGATACTGCATGCACGCACCCATGAAGCGCAGGAGCGTCTCAACAAGCACCCGCTACTTGATGGCCTGACGCGTCCTGACTATCCGCTCAAAAGCTACTGGCTGCTCCTGTCGGCCTATTACCACTTCTATCAGATCATCGAACCACTGATCGAGCGTGCGGCGGACCGGCTCATGAGCCGATTCGACTACACGCCCCGGCGCAAGCATGGTTGGCTGCATCAGGATTTGGTCGATTGCTTCCACATCGATCCTGATGAAGCCTTCTGGCGACCTGCGCGCAAGCCTTCTCCTCTTTCGATCGAAAACCCCGCCGATCTCGTCGGCGCGCTCTATTCAATCGAAGGCCCCACCCTCGACGGACACTACATTTCACGGCATATCAGAGCCGGGCTGCTGGGTGTCACGCCGGAACATGGCGGGCGTTTTTTTCACGGCTACGGCGAGCAAACATCTCACCGCTGGAACGAGTTTCTGAACTTTGCCGAGCAGGCCTGCCACGATTCCACACAACGAGAAAGATCGGCAAAAACCGCGCGTGACGTGCTTGCCGAAATGACCGCAGCGCTCGATGACTATTCCGTCCGCGCTGACAGTAATCCGAGGCCCAGAACATGAACCATACCCCGCCGCCCCTTGCCGTCGCCCACAGCCCATTCAGGTTGCGATCACTGAAATCCAGAGTGACCCTGATTACCCTGTTGATTGTCGTGGCCAGCATCTGGTCACTGGCCATCTATGCCAGCCGGATGCTGCGCGAAGACATGCAGCAGCAGATAGGCGCGCAGCAGTTCGCCACGGTTTCTCTAGTCGCGACAGGAATCAATGAGCAGATGGAAGGCCGGCTGGGCGCCCTTAAAACGATCGCTGGCGAAGTTACCCCCGGCATGCTTGCCAATCCGGTTGCCATGCAGTCGCTCCTGGTGCAACGTCCGCTGCTGCAAAACCTCTTCAATGGCGGCACCTTCGTCATTCGCGCTAACGGCACTACGATTGCCTCAATGCCGCTCGCCGCCGAGCGCCTCGGCGTCAATTACAGTGACCGAAATTTCATAGCCACCACACTCAAAGAAGGAAAAGCCACCATCAGTCAGCCGTTGATGGGCAAGAAGCTACGGGTGCCGATTGTCGTTATGTCAGTTCCCATTATTGATGCACAAGGCAAGATCATTGGTGCGCTGGCCGGCGTAACCAACCTCGGCACCCCGAATTTTCTCGACAAGATTGCGGCGGGCCGCTATGGCGCCACCGGCGGCTATTTGCTGATCGACCCACAGCACAATCTGTTTGTCACAGCCACGGACAAGAGCCGCATCATGCAGCCGCTGCCTGCCGCAGGCTTCAACCTGATGCACGACAGGTACATGCAAGGATATGAAGGCTATGGCATTGCCACCAATTCCCGTGGCGTCGAGGAAGTCTCTGCCGCCAAAAAAATTCCCGTGGCGGGCTGGTTCATGGCGGCCACATTGCCCACCGAAGAAGCCTTTGCGCCGATTCACGCCATGCAGACGCGACTGCTGGTGGCCATGGCTTTCCTGGCCCTGCTGGCCGGCGGTTTGACTTGGTCAATCATTTTTTGGATGTTGAGGCATCAACTTTCACCCATCATTGCTGCCGAGAGGGCACTAACCGTCCAGTCGGAATCGGACCAGTTGCCGCAGCCACTCCAGATTGTTCGGGAGGATGAAATCGGTCAACTGATCAGCGCCTTCAATCGCTTGCTGGAAACCCATAGACAGCGCGAGGAGGCGCGACTGGAGCAGGAAGGAATCTACCGGGCCGTTGCCGACAACGGCCAAGCGCTGATCTGGATGGCAGGTCTCGACAAGGGCTGCTATTACTTCAACCAGCCATGGCT
>CAJAWW010000210.1 GCA_903946745.1 uncultured beta proteobacterium | reverse complement strand
GATGCCCCCTGACAAATCGCGCCCCATTGGAGCCACCGAATCGCTGATGTCGGCGTAGTCTGGTGCAAACCACCACCCGCGAAACCCCACCACGGCTGGCCTTTCGCGGGCGTGAAAAAGCCCGGAGCGTGTCCGGGCTTTGGTGTTCTGGTGGAGGTGAGCGGGATCGAACCGCTGGCCTCGACGTTGCGAACGTCGCGCTCTCCCAACTGAGCTACACCCCCCGCCCCCCGAATGTGCTGCGGAGAATTATAGCAATGCGCGCCGGCCTGACTTCTGTCAGCTTCAGGCCAGTTGCAATTCGTCGGTGCTGCATTTAGCCACGCCCATCGCGGTGCGCACCACCAGCGGGTAGGTCACGCCGACGAAGCGGCCGAAGCTGGCAATGTTGTAGCCAACGACGATGCCCGGAATGCGGCCAACCAGCACCTCGCGGCCGACGACAAAACCACGCAGGATGGCCGCGTGCACCGCTGATTCGATATCTTTGAGTTTTTTCTCGCCGCCGGGGCGTGCATTGCGGTTGTTTATTGTTCGGGATGCGCCGGGATTGCTGCGTTCGTTGGCACTCATGATCGACTCCTGTTGGCGAAACGCCGCCTTATGACAGAACTATCGGATCAATCAGGATAAATCTTGAGGGAAATAGTTTCAGGGAGTGCCGGAACCCACGACGGCACGGCCAAGACGGTCGGCAAGGGCAAGCCAGTCTTCCGTTTCCGGCGGGGCTTCAACCAGGATCAGGTCGCAGTTTTGCGCATCCAGTTCGCGCAAATCGGCATACAGGGCGTGCGCAAAGCCGGCGGGGTCGGGATCGATGACGCGCCATGCAGCAATGTTCGACAGATTTGCCGGTGCCGGCTGAAAGGCCAGCACGGCAATGCGTTTGCCATGCTCCAGCGCTTGGGCTAGCACCGTTGCCAACGCCGCCGAGGGCACGCGCTGCATGGGCGTGCGGGGCGCGTAGTGCGCGGCCACACTGCCGGGAACGCGCGGTGCGGTGTCGCCTTGCTGCGCCGGTCGCTGGCCGAGCACGCCGGCGATCATTGTGGCGTCGATCATGCCGGGTCGCAAAATGCGCGGCGTCGCTGTGGAAAGATCGAGAATGGTCGATTCGATGCCTACGCTGCACGCGCCACCATCCAGCACCATGGCCACGCGTGTGCCGAGTTCGTCAACCACATGCTGCGCCTGGGTCGGGCTGATGCGGCCATAGCGGTTGGCCGAGGGCGCGGCGATGCCGCCATCAAATTCCCGCAACAATGCCAACGCCAGCGGATGATTCGGTACGCGCAGGCCGACGGTATCCTGCCCGCCGGTGACGGTATCCGGCACGCCACCGGGCTGGCGCTTGAGGATCAGCGTCAAGGGGCCGGGCCAGAAGGCCGCAGCAAGTGCATACGCTGCCGCTGGTACATCGCGAGCCCAGCGGCCGAGATGGCTGACAGACGGCAGATGTACGATCAGCGGATGGTCGGCGGGTCGCCCTTTGGCGGTGAATATGTTGGCGACGGCCGCCGGGTTGGTGGCGTCGGCACCGAGGCCGTAGACCGTTTCGGTCGGGAAGGCCACCAGTTCGCCGGCACGCAGCAGGGCTGCGGCGCGGGCGATGTCAGTCATCGCGGATGCCGATCAGGTGCCGTGCGTCCAGCGTCGACTTTTGCACGACTTCTGCATCGCTGCCGATGACGGTGAAATGCCCCATCTTGCGACCGGGACGGGCGTGATGTTTGCCGTAGAGGTGCAGCTTCAAATTTGGCACCGCGAGCAGCACCGCCCAGTCGGGTTCCTTGCTGTGATGCGGGTCGTCGCGATACCACAGATCACCGAGCAGATTGACCATGGCGGCGCTGCTGTGCGCGCGCGTCTCGCCCAGCGGCAAGCCGCACAGGGCGCGCACCTGCTGCTCGTACTGGCTGCTGATGCAGGCATCGAGCGTGTGGTGGCCGGAGTTGTGCGGGCGCGGCGCCATTTCATTGACATACAGCTGCCCGCGCACCACGAAAAACTCGACCGCCATGACGCCGATGTAATGCATTTCAGCGGCGATGCCCTCGGCGAGTTCAGTGGCGTCGCCCGCCAGGCAACCGGAGATACGCGCCGGGGCGATGGACACATCGAGGATGCCGTGACGATGGCTGTTTTCGACCGTGGGGAAACATTTGACGACGCCGGTTTCGTCGCGCGCCAGCACCACCGAGACTTCGTAATCCAGCGCCAGCATCTGCTCCAGCACACAGGCTTCGTGCCTGAAGGCGTGAAACGCGGCGAGCGCTTCGTCGCGGTTGGCCACGCGCGCCTGCCCCTTGCCGTCGTAGCCGAAACGGGCGACTTTCAGAATGCCGGGAAACAAGGCGACATCCCGTTGCGCGAGATCGGCCTCGCTGCGAATGTCGGCATACGGTGCATGCGGAAAACCGTGGCGGCGCAGAAATCCCTTTTCCTCGCTGCGGTTCTGGCAGATGCCAACGGCGTCGGCACCGGGACGCACCGGCACGAATTTGGAAAGATACGCCAGCGTAGCGGCGGGGACGTTCTCGAATTCCGTGGTGACGGCGACGCAGGTTTCCGCCATGCGATTCAGCGCATCCGGATCGTCGTAGGTCGCCACCAGATGTTCGTCAGCAATCCGTCCGGCAGGGCTTTGCGCATCGGGGTCGAGCACCACCACGCGGTAGCCCATCTCGTGCGCGGCCATGACAAAGAAGCGGCCAAGTTGGCCGCCACCGAGCATGCCGAGCGTGGCGGGGGGGAGGATCATTGCAGGTTCAGCGCAAAATCAGCGTTTGATGGCGCGATAACCGATGTCACGCCGACACTGTGATCCGTCGAAACGAATTTGGTCGAGCACTTCGTAGGCGCGCTTTTGCGCTGCCTTGACATTGTCGCCCAGCGCCGTGACGCACAGCACGCGCCCGCCGGCAGTGACCACAGCACCATCGCGCTCGGCGGTGCCGGCATGGAAGACATGGTTATCTTCGCCGGCCGGGGGCAGGCCGTAAATGGCATCGCCCTTGCGCGGCGTATCGGGATAATGGGCGGCCGCCATCACCACGCCCAGCGCGACGCGACGATCCCAGTCGGCGTCCACTTCGTTCAATTTGCCATCGATGCCGGCATCGATGAGCGCAACAAAATCACTCTTCAGCCGCATCATGATGGGCTGGGTTTCCGGATCGCCGAAACGACAATTGAACTCCAGCACGCGCAGACTGCCATCGGGTTTAATCATCAGCCCGGCGTAGAGAAAACCGGTGTAGACAATGCCGTCGGCGGCCATGCCGTTGATCGTCGGCATGATGACTTCGCGCATCACGCGGGCATGGATTTCCGGCGTCACCACGGGTGCCGGGGAATAGGCGCCCATGCCGCCGGTATTCGGCCCCTGATCGCCATCCTGCAAACGCTTGTGATCCTGACTGGTGGCCATCGCCAGCGCATGTTTGCCGTCAGCCATGACGATGAAGCTGGCCTCTTCGCCATCGAGGAATTCCTCGATCACCACCCGGGCACCCGCATCGCCCAACTTGTTGTCGGCCAGCATCATGTCGATGGCGGCATGCGCTTCGGCCACGTCCATCGCCACCACCACGCCCTTGCCGGCAGCCAGCCCGTCGGCCTTGATGACGATGGGCGCACCTTCGGCATCGATGTAGGCATGCGCGGCGGTGATGTCGGAAAAAGTCTGAAACTTCGCGGTCGGAATTTTGTGCCGCGTCATGAAACGCTTGGCGAAATCCTTGGAGCTTTCAAGCTGCGCCGCCGCCTGAGTGGGGCCAAAGATACGCAAGCCCCGGGCACGGAAAACATCGACGACGCCCGCCGCCAGCGGTGCTTCGGGGCCGACAACGGTTGCATGGATGCCTTCACGCGCGGCGAAATCGGCCAGCGCGTGGATGTCGGTGATATTCAGATTTTCCAGTTCCGCCTCACGCACGGTGCCGGCATTACCGGGGGCGACAAAAACCTTCTGCATGCCCTCACTTTTGGCCAGACGCCAAGCCAGCGCGTGTTCGCGGCCGCCGGAACCGATGACGAGTAATTTCATGTTTTCTCCGAGTGACTTGAGGTCACAAACTGTGACGTCAAATCAATGCCTGAAATGGCGGAAGCCGGTAAATACCATGGCGATATTCTGCTCGTCCGCGGCGGCGATGACTTCGGCGTCGCGCACTGAACCACCGGGCTGGATCACCGCTGTGGCACCGGCTTTTGCCAGTACATCAAGGCCGTCGCGGAAGGGGAAGAAGGCGTCCGACGCGACCACCGTGCCGGCCACACTCAGCCCGGCGTTTTCGGCCTTGATCGCGGCGATGCGCGCGGAATCGACACGGCTCATTTGTCCGGCACCGACACCGACGGTCATGCCGTCCTTGCAATACACGATGGCGTTCGACTTTACATACTTGGCAACTTTCCATGCAAACAGCAGGTCGCGCATCTCGGCTTCGGTCGGCAGGCGCTTGCTCACCACCTTGATGTCGGAAGCGCCGATGTGCGCGTCATCGGCCGTCTGCACCAGCAAACCGCCACCAACACGTTTGTAGTCGAAGCTGATGCCGGGTTTTGCGGCATTCGGCAACGGCACCACCAGCACGCGCAAATTCTGTTTCGAAGCAAACACCGCGCGCGCTTCGGCGGTGATTTCGGGGGCGATGATGACTTCAGCAAACTGGCCGGAAATCGCTTCGGCGGCGGCCTTGTCGATCGCGCCATTGAAAGCGATGATGCCGCCGAAGGCCGAGGTCGGGTCGGTCTTGAAGGCCTGACGATAAGCCGCTTCCGTGGTCGCCGCCACGGCCACGCCGCAGGGGTTGGCGTGTTTGACGATGACGCACGCCGTCTCACCCGCCGCGTCGCCCTGCCCTCCCAGAAACGCCTTGACGCATTCCCACGCGGCATCAGCATCGGCCACATTGTTGTAGGAAAGTTCCTTGCCCTGCAATTGCTGGTAGCTCGAAATGCTGCCGGCCACCGGCGTGGTTTCGCGGTAGAACGCAGCCTGCTGATGCGGGTTTTCGCCGTAGCGCATGGTGTCGGCCTTGTCGAAGGCCAATTGCAGGCACTCGGGAAAATCGCCCGGCTTATTGTCGTCATCCAGCGCGGTGAGCCAGTTGGCAATCGCCGAATCGTACCGCGCGGTGTGGGTGAAGGCTTTTTTCGCCAGCGCGAAACGCGTCTGGTAAGACAGCGTACCCCCAGCGTCGACTTCTGCGAGTACCGGAGCGTAGTCTTCCGGGTCGGTAATCACGCCGACGCCACCTTCGGCATTGCCGTGATTCTTGGCCGCGGCGCGCACCATGGCGGGGCCGCCGATGTCGATGTTTTCAATGGCGTCGTCCAGCGTGCAACCGGGCTTGGCAACGGTCTCGCGGAAGGGATAAAGATTGACCACCACCAGATCAATCGGCGGAATGCCGTGTTGTGCCATGGTCGCCAGATGTTCTGGCAGATCGCGGCGACCGAGAATGCCGCCATGCACCTTGGGGTGCAAGGTCTTGACGCGGCCGTCGAGCATTTCGGGGAAGCCGGTGTATTCGGAGACATCAGTGACGGCAAGCCCCGCATCGCGCAGCAGCTTGGCGGTGCCGCCGGTGGAGAGCAGATTGACGCCCAGCCGGGCGAGACCGCGGGCAAATTCGACAACGCCGCGCTTGTCGGAAACGCTAATGAGCGCCTGGGTGACTTTCATGAATACCTCGAATGAATGGAATGCAAAAAATTACAGCAGATCGTAATCGGTCAGCATGCGTCGCAGCGTGCCGCGACTGATGCCGAGCATTTCGGCGGCGACGGTCTGGTTGCCGGCGGCCTGTTTCATCACCACTTCCAGCATCGGCTTTTCGACGCTTTTTAGCACCATGGCGTAAATGGCGTGCGGCGCCTGCCCGTCCAGATCGCGGAAGTAGCGATTCAGCGTGCGGCGCACGATATCGTGCAGTTCAGTGGTCATGGTTCAGTGCTCATGCGGCAATCCCTTCGGTGGTGCGCAGGGGGTCGTTGGCGGCATGGCCGAGAAAAAATTCGTCCGTGGCCGCCAGTTGTTCGGCCACACTCGGCAGCTGGTTCATGGCGTGGCGAAAATGCGCCGCGCCGACGATGCCTTTGGTATACCAGCTGATGTGCTTGCGGGCAATTTTGACGCCGGTTTCTTCGCCATAAAACCCATAGAGGTCGTCCAGATGCGCGCGCAGGATGCGGTGAATCTCGCCCATCTGCGGCGGTGGCAAATGCGTGCCGGTTTTGAGATAGTGCTCAATCTCGCGGAACAGCCACGGCCGCCCTTGCGCGGCGCGACCGATCATCACGCCGTCGGCACCCGTGGTGTCGAGCACGAATTTCGCCTGCTCCGGCGTGGTGATGTCGCCATTGGCAATGACCGGAATACGCACTTGTGATTTCACCAACGCGATGGTGTCGTACTCGGCATGGCCCATGTATTGGTCGGCACGGGTGCGGCCATGAATGGCAACAGCGCGAATGCCGCATTGTTCGGCAATGCGGGCGATGGTGGGGGCGTTTTTGTTGTCGCGGTTCCAGCCGGTGCGAAACTTGAGCGTCACCGGCGTATCCGGCACGGCGCGCACCACGGCTTCGAGAATCTCGGCCACCAGCGCTTCATGCTGCATCAAGGCCGAGCCGGCCATAACGTTGCAGATTTTCTTCGCCGGGCAGCCCATGTTGATATCGATAATCTGTGCGCCATGATCGACGTTGTAACGCGCCGCCTGCGCCATCATGGCCGGATCAGCACCGGCGATCTGCACCGAAATCGGATCCACCTCGCCGGTGTGATTGGCGCGTCGGCGCGTCTTGGCGCTACCGTAGAGCAGGGAATTCGAGGTGACCATTTCCGACACCGCCAGCCCGGCACCGAGCTGTTTGCACAACTGGCGAAAAGGGCGATCCGTGACTCCGGCCATGGGCGCGACAAATAGATTGTTGCGCAGCTGAAAGCCGAGAAAGTTCATGGTGTGGGGGGAATATGAACAACAGGTAGCAGCGAATTCTAGCGCAAAGCGCTCAAATTTTGAACAGCGGCCTTTTTTTTGCCAACTATTTCTACCAGGCACGCGCACCGAACATCATGCGCCGCGCAACAAAATCACGCAGAGGGGGCAGCAGGTCAAGTGCGAGCAACCCGGCACCACGCGCATGACGCAGCGGGGCAAAGTCGGAAGCAAAGCTGTCGATCAGCAGATTGGTGAAACCGATGGCGCCGTGGCGATCCAGTTGCCGGCCACGGGCGTATTGCGCCAATATGGCTGCATCGCCGGGATCATTGGCGCGTCCCCGGTTTTGCCCCCGATTTTGCCCTAGATGTTGAGCCAGTTCCCACAGATCACGCAGTGCCAGATTGAAGCCTTGCCCGGCCACCGGATGCAGGGTTTGCGCGGCGTTGCCCAGCCATACCTCCCGCACACCAACCGGGTTTTCACGGTAGCGCAAACCCAGCGGATAGGCCACGCGCGACGTGAGCGTGGTGAAACGGTGACGGGTGCCAAAGCGCTCTTGCAACAGAGGGCGAAACGCCGCGTCATCCATGGCCAGCACGGCCGCGGCCTGTTCCGCCGCGCAGGTGAGCACCACCGCGTAATCTTTGCCCAGCGGCAACAGCGCCACCGGGCCTTCATCGGTGAAGCGCTCCCAGGCTACATTGCGATGCGCCTCCGTCACCCCGGCGACACACAACACGGCATGCTGGCCGTAGTCGCGGGATTTTCCGGAATCCGCACTGACCGCACCTTCTGCCCATGCCGTGAGCGCAAAATTTGCCGTAGTTTCAGCGTCGACTTTTGTGCCTTCGTATTTTGTGCCTTCATGATAAGCAATGCCGGCCGCCGCCACCGCGTCATCGAGCGCCGCAATCAGGTGGCTGGCCGGCAGCACCCAGCCCAATGCCGGCACCTGCATCTCGGTGCTACGCAACACCGTGCGCCCGAAGCTGCCGCGATGCGAAATATGGATGGTGTCAATGGCGGTTGCCGGCAACGTGTGCCACACGCCCAAGCCGTCGAGAATCTGTCGCGCGCCATCAGAAAGCGCCAAGATGCGGGCGTCACGTCGCACGGCGGTGCGCGCACGCGCCTCAAAAATCTCTGCCGGGATACCCTGCAACCGCAAGGCCAGCGCCAGCGCCATACCCGTTGGGCCGCCACCGACAATGGCAACGCGTGGGTCGTTCATCTGCTATCGACCTTCGGCCATCACGGCTTCAATGGCGGCAATCGTCTTCGGCGCAGCGATGGTCAAAATCTCACAACCACCGACAGTCACCGCCACATCGTCCTCGATGCGCACGCCGATATTCCAGAAGGCTTCTGGAATATCGTCTGCCGCGCGGATGTAGCAACCGGGCTCGACCGTCAGCACCATACCCGCCGCCAGCGTTGCCGACTGTTCGCCATGTTTGTACTCGCCGGCATCATGCACATCCTTCCCCAGCCAATGGCTGGTGCGGTGCATATAAAAACGTTTGTAGCTTTCGCTGGTGATGACAGATTCCAGCGTTCCGTGCAGCAACTTGAAATCGATCAGCCCCTGCGCCAGCACCTTGACTGCCGCATCGTGCGCTTCGACAAAGGTCGCACCGGGGCGCACCGCGGCGATGGCGGCCGACTGGGCGTCCAGCACCAGATCATAAATATCCGCCTGCGCGCCACTAAAACGCCCATTGACCGGAAATGTTCGCGTGATGTCTGCGGCATAGCCGGAAAGCTCACCGCCGGCGTCGATCAGCAGCAGATCGCCGTCGCGCAGCTCACGGTTATTGTCGACGTAATGCAGCACACAAGCACCGGCACCTCCGGCAACGATCGAGGTGTAGGCTGGGAACTCGCAGCCATGACGTCGAAACTCGTGTAGCAACTCGGCTTCAACTTCGTATTCAAATCGTCCCGGCGCAACGAAACGCATGGCACGAAGGTGTGCCGCCGCAGAGATCGTGGCGACGCGGCGCATGGTGTCAAGCTCACCGGCATCCTTGATGAGACGCATGGCATCAAGCTCGCAGCGTACGTCGCGAATCACCGGCGGCGCACGTTTGCCGGCACGGGTCTGGGCGCGCACTGTGTTCAGCGTGGCAATAATATGCGCATCGAATGGTGCATCGTGCCCCAGCGAAAACCACAGCGCCGGCTGATCGGCCAAGATGTCGGCCAGTTTTGGTTCGAATTCACCGAAGGCATGGGCGGCATCAATACCCAAGGCAGCGCATGCGCCTTCCGGCCCGTAGCGAAAGCCGTCCCAGACTTCACGTTCCGGGTTTTTTTCGCGGCAGAATAAAACGCTGCTGGCCTCGGCACCGGCAATCAACACCAGCACCGCCTCCGGTTCATTGAAGCCGGTGAGATATTGAAAATAACTGTCAGCCCGGTAAGGAAAATGCGCATCACGATTGCGCAGTTGCTCGGGGGCGGTCGGGATCACCGCCACGCCCCCCCCGGCGCGCTGCATGCGCTCGATCAGGGTGTTGCGACGCTGGAGGAAGGCGCTAACGTTCATGAATCGATTATAGCGACGCCTGCAACAGAGCATCCAGATCAGCCAGGCGTTGCGGTGTGCCGACGTCGATCCAGCGACCCGTGTGCAACTCACCGCTGACACGCCCGTGTGTCATAGCCTGACGCAGCAGGGGCGCAAGCTTCGCCGGCCGACCGGGTTCAATGCCCTCGAAGAGTTCCGGGCGATACAAGCCAATGCCGGAAAAGGTGCGCTTGGCGCTTGGCGCACTTCTATCATCAGTAGCGACTTTTGCACCCGTCAACACAAAGTCGCCTTGCGGATGCTGCTCGGGGTTGGGCACCATCACCAGATGCGCCCAGGCCTTCGCGGACAAACTCGCCGATACCGGATTCCAGTCGCAAAAAATATCGCCATTGATGACGAGAAACGGCGCGTCGCCCAGCAGCGGCAAGGCATGGGCAATGCCGCCCGCAGTTTCCAGCGCGCCTTCGGGTTCCGGCGAATAACGGATCGACAGCCCCCAGCGCGCACCCTCACCCAGCGCGGCTTCGATCTGCGCGCCCAGATGTGCATGATTGATGACGACCTCACGAAAGCCGGCAGCGGCCAGTCGCTCCAGATGCCACACAATCAGCGGCTTTCCACCCACCGGCAACAGCGGCTTGGGCGTGTGATCGGTGAGCGGCCGCATGCGCTCGCCGCGCCCGGCGGCGAGAATCATGGCTTTCATGCCGGGCTTTGCGGTGCCGGCTTTTCCATGGTGTAGCCCAGCACCGTGATCTTGTCTTCGACGCGATCCAGAATGCGGCGCAACGGTGCCAGTTCGGCATAGCGTTCGCACGCCTTGCGTAGATAGCGCGCCACCCTCGGCATGTCCTTGAGATAACCATCCTTGCCGTCGCGATGCCAGAGGCGCGCGAAGATACCGAGAATCTTGAGGTGCCGCTGCACGCCCATCCATTCGTAGTCACGATGAAATTCGGCAAAATCGCTGCGGATCGGCAAGCCCACACGGCGCGCCTGTTCCCAATAACGCACCAGCCAGTCGAGCGCGACTTCCTCGTCCCATTCGACATAAGCATCTTTCAGCAAAGAAACCATGTCGTAGCTGATGGGGCCATAGACGGCATCCTGAAAATCAATGATGCCGGGATTCGGCTGGGTCACCATCAGATTGCGCGCATGGTAATCCCGATGCACGAAGACTTTTGGCTCGGCGAGATTGACCGCGAGAATGCGTTCAAACACGTCTTCCAATTCAGTGCGTTCGGCATCGGTTAACACCAGTTGATGCTGCCGCGCCAGAAACCAGTCAGGGAATAAATCCAACTCACGTTTGAGCAAAGCACGGTCGTACTCGGGCAGCACGCCGGGGCGACTGGCGCGCTGGATCGCAATCAGCGCAGCAATCGCATCGGCGTACAGAGCCGGGGCGTTGCCCGTGTCGAGCACCGTCAGATAGGTGGTATTGCCCAAGTCGGATAACAGCAGGAATCCGCGCTCCAGATCCTGCGCGAGAACTGCCGGCACATGCGCACCCGCTGCGGAAAACAGCGCTTGCACCTGCAACCAGGGGCGGCAGTCCTCCTGCGCGGGCGGGGCGTCCATGACGATGTGGGTGCTGCCGTCATCCAGCGTAGCGCGAAAATAGCGCCGAAAGCTGGCGTCGGCCGAGGCGGGCGCAAGCGAAAACGGGCGACCCGGCATCAACCGACTCAACCATTCAGTAATGTGTTGCTGACGTTCCATAGGGTTGTTGCGGTGCTGTTGCGAGGATGGCACGAAAAACGGTTCGGCGTGGCGTTGATTGGCCAAGCCGGCGCGCGCGTTCCCGCAGTGGGGAATGGTAGAATTCGCGATTCTAGCATCGCCCGGATAGCGTATTTTTCTACCCGATTCGCCGCCGGCAATGCAGCAATCCGAGTGACTCCACCGTTCCATCCAACGAATGCCCTCACGCCATCGCGGACAATTTGTGTACGGCCCGCTGCTTGCCGCATTGAGTGCAATCAGTGCCCTCAGTCCACTGGCCACGGGTTCTGCCGCCGCCGAAACGCTGTCGCCACTGCGCGTGAACCCAGGGCTGGTCGGTGCCACAGAATCAACAACGACACCACCGGCGACACCACCCGCTGAGAGCGCCAGCCCGCCGGTGTCCCGTGCGCGGGTAGCTATTCCCGCTGCTATTCCCGCTGCTATTCCCGCTGCTATTCCCGCAGCCCCCCCCACAGTCACGGCGTCCCCGCCCGCGCAGACCTTTCCGGTCGCATCGCCCCCTGTATTGGAACATGTCGCCGTTGATCTGCTGCCCGCCCCCCAACTCAAGGGCGCGCGCAAACTGGCGCCCTACCTGGCCTTGCCGAATGAATCACTGCCGACCTTCATTGCCGGCGAGCATCTCACGGGTAAAACCGATACCGAAGTGGTGGTCAGCGGCAATGCCGAACTGCGCAAGCGCAACACCATTCTCCAAAGCGACCGCCTGACTTTCTGGCAAGAAACACAAGAAGTCGAAGCCGACGGCAATGTTCGCCTACTGCGCGACGGCGATAACGTGCGCGGCCCCAAGATGCGTATGAAGACCGAATCCGCCACCGGCTTTTTTGAAAAGCCCGACTATGTCATCCGTCGCAACAAGACCGCAGCACCCAGTTTGTGGACGGTGACTGACGCAGCCATCGATACCATTGACCCCAAGCTCACCACCGGGCGCGGCAGCGCGGCATGGCTCGACTTTGAAGGCGAAGGCAAATACCACCTCACCGACGCCACCTACAGCACCTGCTCCCCTGCCCCGGGTAATTCTCCCGACTGGTTCGCCCGCACCACCGATTTGCGCCTCAACTACGACGAAGAAGTCGGCACGGCGAAGAACGCCACGCTCTACTTCAAGGGCTTGCCGATTCTATATGCGCCCTGGATGACGTTTTCGCTCAACAACGAACGCAAGAGCGGCCTTCTGGCGCCCACCTTCGGCTCCACCAGTAAGGGCGGCGCCGAATATAGCCAACCCTACTACTGGAACATCGCGCCCAATAAAGATGCCACCATCACACCGCGCGTGATGTCCAAACGCGGCACGCTGTGGAACGGCGAGTTTCGCTATCTTGAGCATGGCTACGGCGGCATTATTCAGGCACAGGGCATCGCCAACGACAGCGTTATCAACAAGAGTCGCGGTTCTTACTCGATCGCCCATGCACAAGACTTCGGCCGTGGCGTCACCGGATCGCTCAACCTGAATGGTGCCTCTGACGGCACCTACTTCAGCGATCTGGGTACCGGGTCTGCCGTCATCGCCCAAACCAACCTGTTGCGTCAGGCCACACTCGGTTACAGCGGTGGCTGGTGGTCGGCCAACATGATGGCGCAGAGCTACCAGACCTTGCAGGACCCGTCCCTGCCGAATGTCGCCGAACCTTATCGCCGCTTGCCACAGGTCACGCTGGTGGCTAATCGCCGCGATCTGCCGCTGGGTCTCAACGTGGCCTTTAGCGGCGAATATGTCGATTTTCGCCATCCCGGTCAGGTAGAAGCCGAGCGCACCACGCTCTATCCGCAGATTTCATTGCCCATGACCACCGAGGCGATCACCGTCACGCCCAAGCTCAGCCTGCATTCCACGCGCTACACACTCAATCATCAGGCGGCCGGTGTGCCCAAGGAGATCAACCGCACGGTGCCAATCTATAGCGTGGATGCCGGAATGACCTTCGAACGCACGACCTCGATCGGCAAAGCCGATTTCATTCAGACACTGGAACCGCGGCTGTTTTATCTCTATGTGCCGACGCGCAACCAGAGCCAGATACCCGTGTTCGATACGGCAGCAACGGGCTTCGGCTTCGCCCAGATCTTTGCCGAGAACAGCTATTCCGGCGGCGACCGCATTGCCAACGCCGACCAGATCACGGCCATGATGACCTCGCGCTTTCTGGATGCCGAAACGGGTGCCCAACTATTGAGTGCCGGCGTGGGTCAGCGCGTCTACTTCACCACACAGGATGTCGGCTTGCCCGGCGAAGTGCTGCGCACCAACCGTGAGTCAAACGTCCTCGGCGCGATCTCGGGCTTCATTCTGCCGAAAACCACGATCGATGCGGGTGCCGAATACAGCCCGCGCTTTTCGCGCGTGGAAGTACTCAACGTGGGCGGACGTTTTCAGCCAGAAGCCGGCAAGGTCATCAATGCGGGCTATCGCTACACCCGTGACCAACTTGCGCAAGTCGACGTCTCCGGACAGTGGCCGGTATTCAACGGCTGGCATGCTGTCGGACGGTTCAATTATTCGACCAAAGAAAATCGCCTGATCGAGTCGGTCGCCGGGCTCGAATACGACGGCAGTTGCTGGATCGGCCGCGTGGCCTTCCAGCGTCTTGCCACCCTGACGCAGGAGTCCAACACCTCGCTGTTCTTCCAGCTCGAATTCAACGGCTTTGCCAAAATTGGTTCCAATCCGCTCGATATGTTGAAGCGCAGCGTGCCTGGCTATGGCATCATCAATCAGCAGACCGACCCGACGCCCACGGGGCGCACCACCACCGTCATCCCATGACCCGACATTTCCTTCTTGCCAGCCTGTTTTCATTCTTCTCATGCCTTGTCGTGATGCCGGTGCATGCCCAAAGCGCCCAAAACACCCAGAGTGCCCGGCGCGCACAACCCATCGAAGTCGACCGCATCATTGCCGTGGTCAACGACGAAGCCATCACTTCTTATGAGCTGCGTGGCCGCTTGGCGATCGTCGAGCGTCAGTTACGCAGCCAGAATGTGCAACTACCGGCCAAAGAAGTACTCGAACAGCAGTTACTTGAACGCATGATCGTCGACCGCGTGCAGATGCAGTTCGCCAAGGATACGGGGCTGCGGATTTCCGATATTGAGCTCGATGGCGCAATACGCCGCATCGCCGAGGGCAATCGTTTGTCACTACCGAATTTTCGCAAAGCCCTCGAAAATGACGGTGTTGCCTGGATAAAATTTCGCGAGGAAATTCGTGACGAAATGACGCTTTCGCGCTTGCGCGAGCGCGAGGTTGAAAGCCGCATCGTCATCTCCGAAGGCGAGATCGATAATTATCTGGCCAACCCGCAACAGGAAACTGTCGCCAGCATCGAAGTCAATATTTCCCACCTTGTCATCCGGATACCGGAACAGGCCTCGGCCGATCAGTTGATGCGCATCGGCACGCGCGCAAAGAAGGCACTCGATCAGATCAAACGGGGTGATGATTTCGCCAAGGTGGCCGCCAGTTATTCCGATGCGCCGGACGGCCTTTCCGGTGGCTCCATGGGCTTGCGACCGGTTGATCGGCTGCCCTCGCTGTATGCCGAGGCGGTACAAAAACTCAAGGTCGGCGAGGTCAGCGAGATTCTGCGCAGTCCCGCCGGCTTTCATATCATCAAGCTGGTCGACCAGCGTGGTGGTGCCGGTGCCGCGCCGGCCACAGGGATGAAGCAGACGCGCGCGCGCCATATTTTGATCACGACCAATGAACTCGTCTCGGATGTCGAGGCGCATCGCAAACTGGTGCTCATCAAGGAACGGATTGAAAACGGCACCGACTTTGCCGAACTTGCGCGTCTGCATTCCAACGATCTTTCTGCCGCCAAAGGTGGCGACCTGGGCTGGATGT
>CAJAWW010000209.1 GCA_903946745.1 uncultured beta proteobacterium | reverse complement strand
GTGCCGGACTCCTGCTGGTGAAGCGCAGCCGCTGCCTCATTGTGCAGATATTTGCGCACTTTACCGGATCCGGTTTCACCATACTGTCGAAACAGGGTTTCAAGTTCTTCGAGCAAATTCGCTTCCGGGCCGAAATGGCTGAAATGATTATTGCCGGCCTTGCGCGCTTCTTCCATCGCCAGTTGCATCGCCTTGCGGTCGTAGCGATGAAAGGAATCGCCCTCAATCATTGCAGCGGTGAGTTGTTCGCGGCGAAAAATGTGTGCGAACGTGCGCGTGACCGTAGAGGTGCCAGCACCGGATGAACCGGTAATGGCGATAACTGGATGCTTGACCGACATGGAGCGCTCCCGAAATTAATATTATTGTTGGGGAATGAAAAAAACGGTGGCTTACCCGGCACGCCAGCCCGGAAACAGTGCATCGGCATCCTGAGGAAATGACTCAAAAGCACGGGCAAACTCGCGGTGCTCACGCGCCCACGCCAGCGGATCAGCACCCGCTTTCCAGCATTCGTAAGCCTGACGCAGACTACGCGCACCGGCCGCCGGGGAATCAATGTGGCCATAGACGCCACCTCCGGCCGTGCTGATGACGTTTCCATGCCCGAGATTGGCAAAAAATCCGGGCAGGCGCAGTGCGTTCATGCCCCCCGAAACAATCGGTGCGGTGGGCTTCATGCCATACCACTCCTGGTGGTAGACCGGCCCGGTGTAACTGTCGCGCTCGATGATGTAGGCAACCGCCCGGTCGTCCTTTCCGCCTTCCATCTTGCCGTAACCCATGGTGCCAACATGAATGCCGGAAGCACCTTGCAAGCGCGACATCTTGGCCAGCACATAGGCCGTATAACCGCGCTTGGAACTTGGCGAAGTCACCGCGCCGTGGCCGGCACGGTGATAGTGCACAAACTGCCCCGGATATTGCCGCCGCGCCGTGGTCACCATGCCGGGGCCGCCAACGTAGCCATCAACCAGAAACGCCAGCTTGTCGGCGTCGTTGCCGAAGGCGGCCAGCGCAAAATCAGCGCGCGCGCACATCTCGACATGGTCGTCGGCGGTAATGTTCATCGAGAACAGCTTGGCCTCACCGGTCTCATCCATCGCCCGCTTCATCGCGTCAACCACCAGCGGAATGGTCTGCTTCATCGGCGCGAAAGGCTGGTTGCCCTGCGGCTCGTCGTTCTTGATGAAATCGCCGCCCAGCCAGAATTCATACGCCGCACGCGCAAACGGCTCGGGACGCAAACCAAGTTTGGGCTTAATGATGGTGCCACTAATAAAGCCACCATTCTTGACCGGGCGGCCGAGAATGCGCCACAAATCGGAAATGTCGCGCGCTGGGCCATCGAACAACTGAATCGCCCGCGGCGGCATGTAGAAATCCACCATCTTGGCGTATTCAATGTCACCCATGCCCTGATTGTTGCCAATGGTCAGCGTCAAAAAAGACACCATCATCATGCGGCCATCGGTCATGTTGCGGTCAAACAGATCCAGGGGAAAAGCAATGCGCATATCCTCGGCCGCCTCGTCCATGTGATAGACGAGCGCATCCACGCCCCGCGTGAAATCATCCGTGGTGCTGACTTCAACATTGGTGCCGGTGGACGATTCCGCAGCAAAATGCGCGGCCGCCGCCAGATAGCCGTGTCCCGACTTGGGTTTCATCCGGTAGGCGCAAAGAATATGCTTGCCGGCGCTGATAAGCGCGGCCTCGGACAGGCTCAGGTCGGCGTATCGTTGTGATTGATCCATGTCTTCATCCTCTCCGGGGTTGCGCTGTCGTTGCGGTACGTTACGATGTTCAGTATTTTCTTACCGATTAAAAGGCATCATAGCCGCATGCACAAATTCCTGTCCGGCTGATAAGCTGCACCCATGTCACTGATAAATGTCACGCGGCCGCTGCTGAGTCTGGCTGTCCTCGTATGATTTCACGTTTTTATTGTCCATTTCCGCTGCATCCGGGCGCGACCGTAGAGCTCGACAGCAACGCCGCTCACCATGCCCTGCGGGTGCTAAAAGTCGACGCTGGGGATACGGCAATTTTGTTCGATGGTCACGGTGGGCAATGGCTGGCCGAACTGCAACCTGCCGGAAAACGCCTGAACGCACGTCTGCTGGAATTCTCTGCCGGCGTGCCTGAACCGGCGCTGGCAGTGACGCTGGTGCAATGCCTGCCGGCGGCTGACAAAATGGATTGGGTGGTGCAAAAAGCCGTGGAACTGGGCGTTACCGCAATTCAGCCGCTGGAGGCCAAGCGCAGCGTGGTGCGCTTGGCCGGCGAGCGCAAAGAGCGCCGCGCCGAGCACTGGCGTGGCGTGGCGCGCGCCGCCTGCGAGCAAAGCGGGCGCAACCGCGTGCCGGAGATTGCACCCATCCGCGATCTGCCGGCGTATTTGGGGCTGGTCATGCAGGAGAATCCGCAGCAAAATGACGCTTGCTTCATTTGCGTTCCAACGGCAGCGTCCGGTTTCTTGCGCGACCGGCCACGACCGACCGGTGCAGTGCGCGTGCTGGTGGGGCCGGAAGGCGGCTTTGAGGCGGGCGAACTGGCCGCCGCGCAGACCGCCGGATTCATGCCGCTCACATTGGGGCCACACGTATTACGCACCGAAACCGCAGGACTGGCGGCACTCGCCGCCATGATGACACTTTGGGGAGACTGGTAATGTTTGAATCGGCGGAAATCGGCCACAAGATTGACAAGGAAACCTACAAGAAAGCCGTGCCGGCGCTGCGCGCCGCGCTGCTCGATGCGCAATACGACCTCAAGGAAAACAAGAAGATTCCGGTCGTGGTGCTGATTAGCGGACAAGACGGTGCCGGCAAGGGCGAGACCATCAACGTGCTGTATGAATGGATGGATCCGCGTTTCATCTCGACCTTGGCCTTTTCCGAACCCACCGACGAAGAGCGCGACCGTCCGGTGATGTGGCGCTACTGGCGTGCGTTGCCGCCCAAAGGCCGGGTGGGCATTTTCGCTGGCTCGTGGTATTCCGACCCGATCCGCCACCGCATCGTCGGCGATATGTCCGCCGGCGAACTCGATGCGCGCATCGACCAGATCAACCGCTTCGAATCCATGCTGGTGAATGAAGGCGCGCTGGTGCTCAAATTCTGGTTTCATCTGACCAAGGACGGCCAGAAAAAGCGCCTCAAAACGCTGGAAAAAAACCCCAACACCGCCTGGCGCGTGACCAAATGGAACTGGGATCGGCTCAAAACCTACGACCAGTTGCAAGATGTTGCCGGCCACATTTTGCGCATGACCAACACGCCCTGGGCACCGTGGATCATTGTCGAAGGCACGGATGACCGCTACCGCTCGCTCACCGTCGGCAAGATCATGCTCGACGCCATTCGCCAAAAGCTCGCCAGCGGCGACAAGCAAGATACGCCGGTGGCACCACCGCTGCGCGTCAATATCGATGGTCGCAACCTGCTCTCCGAACTGAATCTCAAGCAGAGAATCAGCGAAAAAGACTACGACACCGAGCTCGCCAAATGGCAGGGCAAACTTTCCGAGCTGGTGCGCGATCCACGCTTCAAGGGGCGTTCGCTGGTCTGCGCGTTTGAAGGTGCAGACGCTGCCGGCAAGGGCGGCAGCATCCGCCGCATTGGTTCGGCGATGGATGCGCGCCAGTATCAGATCGTGCCGGTCGCCGCACCCACTGAAGAAGAACGCGCCCAGCCTTACCTGTGGCGCTTCTGGCGGCACATGCCGAAAAAAGGTCGCGTCACCATTTTCGATCGCACCTGGTACGGCCGCGTGCTGGTGGAGCGTGTCGAAGGCTTCTGTTCCGAAGCCGACTGGCTGCGCGCCTACACCGAGATCAACGACTTTGAACACGAGCTGTCGGAAGCCGGCACCATCGTCGTCAAATTCTGGCTGCATATCAGCCAGGAAGAGCAGTTGAAGCGCTTCAAGGAACGCGAAAAAATCGAATTCAAACGCTTCAAGATCACCGAAGAAGACTGGCGCAACCGCGAAAAGTGGGATGCCTACCAAATCGCCATTTGCGACATGGTCGACCGCACCAGCACCGGCACCGCGCCGTGGACGCTGGTGGAAGCCAACGACAAAAACTTCGCCCGCGTCAAGGTACTGCGCACCGTGTGCGAGCGCCTGGAAGCCGAGTTGAACGGCACCGCACCGGAGTCGAGGGCGGTGGCTGAAGGCAAGAGCAAGAAGAAAGGTAAATAAGCCGCATGACGCTGGAAACCCGCAGCACGCAGCCGGATACGGATGCCCGACTGGTCGCCTGGGTGCGTCAGGCGGCGCCCTATATTCATGCTTTTCGTGGCCGCACGTTTGTCATTGCCTTCGGTGGCGAGGTGCTGGAAACCGGTGCCGCGCAGGCGCTGATCCACGACATTGCGCTGCTCGACAGCATGGGCATCCGGCTGGTGCTGGTGCATGGCGCGCGGCCGCAGATCGATGCCGAAATGCAGGCGCGTGGCCTGACGCCAAAATTCCACAATGGCGTGCGTATCACCGACGCCAACGCACTGGAATGCGTCAAGCGTGCCATGGGCGTGACGCGCATCGAGTTTGAGGCGCTGCTCTCGCAGGGGCTGCCCAACACGCCGATGGCGGGTGCATTTTTACGCGTCACCGGCGGCAACTTCATCACCGCGCGGCCGGTTGGCGTGGTGGATGGCGTCGATCACCAGTACACCGGCGCGGTGCGCAAAGTCATCGCCGAAGAAATTCAGGCCGATCTGGCGCAAGAAAATGTGGTGCTCATCACGCCCATCGGCGCGTCACCCACAGGTGAAATTTTCAATCTGGCGTGGGAAGAAGTGGCCGAGGCCGTCGCTATCGCGATCAAGGCAGACAAGCTCATTTATCTTTGCGCCGCCCCCGGCATGGTCAACGCCAAGGGCGCGCTGATCGACGCGGTGACGGTCGATGATGCACAAAAGCTGTTCTCGCGACATCTCAAAACGCAGGCACCCGACATTGCCCGCGTGCTGCCAAGCGCACTGCGCGCCTGCCGCAGCGACGTCGGCCGCGTGCATTTTCTTGATGCCCGCGCCGACGGTGCCATGCTTATGGAATTTTTTACACGCGACGGCGTTGGCACCGTGATGACCAGCGCCCCGCTGGCGGTGCTGCGCGATGCAACCATCGACGATGTGGTCGCAATTTTGGGGTTGATCGAACCGCTGGAAGCCGACGGCACGCTGGTCAAGCGCGGGCGCGAGCGGCTGGAAATGGAGATCAACCGTTTTTCCGTCGTCGAGCACGACGGTGTGATCGTGGGCTGTGCCGCGGTGTATCCCTTTGCCACAGAAAAATCGGCAGAACTGGCGTGCCTTGCGGTGATGCCGGATTTTCGCCGCAGCGGCTACGGTGACCAGTTATGCGGCCACATTGAAGCGCGTGCCAAAAAAATGAAACTCAAACACCTGTTCGTGCTGACCACCCGCACCGCGCACTGGTTTATCGAACGCGGGTTTGTCGAAACCAGCATCGACACCTTGCCCACGGCACGGCGCGAACTCTACAATCTGCAGCGGCGCTCCAAGGTCTTGGTCAAAACCCTGTAAGCTTCATCGATTCGATTATTTCAGAGAGGACTCACCATGGCACGCATGGTTAATTGCATCAAACTCGGCCGCGAAGCCGAAGGGCTCGATTTCCCCCCGGTTCCCGGCGACATGGGCAAAAAACTTTGGGAAAACGTATCCAAAGAAGCCTGGCAGCAGTGGGTGAAGTTGCAGACCATGATTATTAACGAGAACCGCCTGAACCTCGCCGATGCGGCGCATCGCAAGTATCTGGCCGAGCAGTTGAACAAACACTTTTTCGGTGACGGCGCCGACCAAGTCAGCGGCTTCGTGCCACCGACACGCTGAACCTTAAAACCATAGCTTTACCACGGGGAACACGGGGCGCACGGGGAAACCCAATACGTTGTAACGAACGGGTGACTCACCCGATAGGGTTGCCGCATCTCCTACCGTAAGCTTTTGTTTTCCCCCGTGTTCCCCGTGCCCCCCGTGGTCAACCGCCTTTCCAGAATTACTGCGCCGCCTCGCGCTCCAGCTCTTCCACGCCGAGGTGACGCACGTCACGCCCTTTGACCAGATACACGACATATTCCGCGATATTTTTGGCATG
>CAJAWW010000208.1 GCA_903946745.1 uncultured beta proteobacterium | reverse complement strand
AGATTACGATGTCCATCCGGCGTATGGCAGACAGAACACTCAGCGCCGCACCGGAACCTGCCGATCTTGCGCTGGCACCGCGCGACGCCACCTTGTTCAAGCGTCTGCCCGAACTTGCCGCGTTGACCGGACGTCCCGCGCACGAACGCATCGCCGGCCTCGAAGCCTGGTTCGGCGAGCACTTTCGTTACACGCTCGACCTGACGGAACGTGGCACTGCACGCGACCTTGAACGCTTTTTGCTGCACGACCGCGCCGGTCATTGCGAATATTTCGCCACATCGACCGTATTGCTGCTGCGCGCACTTGGCGTCCCCGCGCGCTATGTCAGCGGCTATTCGGTGCAGGAATTCAGTCGTCTCGAAAAGCGCTTCCTGATTCGAGAACGCCATGCCCATGCCTGGGTTGAAGCGTATGTCGATGGCCATTGGATCGAAATCGACACCACACCGGGCGTCTGGGTCGCCATGGAGGAAGACGCCGCCCCGGTCTGGCGCCCGCTGGTCGATCTGGCCTCGTTTGCCCTGCATCGATTCACGGGCTGGCGAGCCGATGGCGGCGGCGCGCTGCCGCTGCTCATCCTGATGGTGGTTGCTACGGGTGCTCTCATGGCCTACCTCTGGCACCGTCGCCAACCTGTAACGCGTCGTGCTGCATCGGGCGAGCCCGCTGCGGATGCCTTGCCCAGCGCGGTGGGTAGTGCGTTCCGTGCGCTCGACACGGAGTTCGCTCAACTGGGATTGCCGCGTGCCGCGGCAGAAACTCCGCGCGTCTGGTTACAACGGCTGACCCGCGAGGGTGGATCGGTAGTCGCGAGCGACCGACTGACCGCTGCAGCCGATATCGTCGAGGCGTTGTACCGTGAGCGTTACCGCAATATCGGTATCGCACCGGTGCTCACTTGAACAACCCCAGTGCGCCGGCAATGATTACCAGTAATGAACCCCAGAGCGGAAATGTCACGACGGCAATCAGCAGCCGACTCAGCCAGCGCCGCCAGCGTGGCTGTAACCTCGCGGGGATTTCGCCCGGCCAGCCCAGCGGAGACACCGGGCGGCTGCCGAGGTCGGCGAGTGAGGCGATCAGCGCATTACCCAGTTGATCGGCTTCCTGCGTCGCTCGAGGCACGGCGGTCAAGTGGCGTCCGATCCATAACATCGCCACGCCTGCCAAGAGCCAGCCGAGTGCTTCACCCGACGCTGGCAGCAGCGCTGCAAACGGATCCAGTAACCCGAACAGCAAGGTCTTGATCGCGAACAGTGTAGCCACCGGCGCGCCAAGCACCAGCAGCACTGATCCCGTTTGCTGCAAGGCGCCCGCCTCGATGCGTACTTCCAGTGCATCGTCGGTCACTGCGCGGCGCAGGCTCAGGAGCGCACGCCCACCGCACCTTGCCGACAGGCGATCATGACCGGTGCTGACCTTGACTTTGGCACCGCTGGTGGTCAGGGCTTGCGCCACCGCAGTCAATTCCTTCGGTGCCGGCGCAAATCGCAACGGTACCCCGGTGGTGACCAGCCAGTCGCGATTGAAGGGTGGCAGGAACATCAACTGGCCGGCGTGCAGGGGGCGTTCAAAGCGACGGGTCAGCAGGGTCATCGGCAACAGCGCCATCACAAACAGCAGAAAGCCAACAACGAACCAGCGCGTAAAGGGATCGTCAGCGACCATCGCCAGCGGTTCAAGTTGGTCACCGCGTACGCGATAGCGAAGCTGCACGTAACCGAAGCTGCCCGGTGAATCCATATCCGGCATCGAGGCATGGGTTGTTACCTCGAACTCCCCCGGGATCGCGCCAGCGCGTACGTCATAGTGGATGGTGAGATGTCCCTGCTTCAGCGTGCCCGATCCCGGCGTTACGGGTCTCAGGCGAGCGTGCGGATGTCGGGCGCGAAACTCTTCAATTTTGCGCACAGATACCGTCAACAGTACTCCTGTCTGTTCCGGCTCAGTTGCCAACTCACTTGCCAGCACGGTGGCCAGTCGGGCGGTCGGTAGCGGGTCGCCTGGGTGGAAGCGCGTCACCGACTGGGCGAACATGATGATGCCGACGCACAGGGTTGCCGCCAGCCAGACGCCGAGGAACCCGGATACCGTGAAGAGGTAGCGGCGCGGGTAGTGTGCCTCGGCCGTGATCGTCACAGGGGACATAGGAATGGCTTGCATGTCAGCCTGAAGTTGAGCGACGGAACACCATCATAGGGCATCCTCAGTTGTTGAATTCCGGTTTTTGGCTGAGTTTCCGATGAGTTTTTGATTGACAGGGGCGGCGAAAAATCGCAAAATGCGCGTCCTTTCGGCCGTCATGGATTACATTTTGGCAGGCTGATGTTGGGGAGTCGCCAAGTTGGTTAAGGCACTGGATTTTGATTCCAGCATGCGAAGGTTCGAATCCTTCCTCCCCAGCCACCCCCTTT
>CAJAWW010000207.1 GCA_903946745.1 uncultured beta proteobacterium | reverse complement strand
GGCGACGTCGCGGCGTTGCCGCTGGATCATCACCGGTTCTCGACCAGCGGCCTCGATGACAGCCGCCAATCCCTGTTTCGCTTCGCTTGCGGTCACGGTACGCATGAATTTTCCTCCTGATTGCCCATCAATGCTGGATATATTGTGCTATTTGTACAATATGTGCAAGTTTTTGCATGGGTATCGTACCCGCTAGGAAGTAAGTCAGGTTGTAGGGTGGGCGATAGGCAACCAGCAAACAAAACAGGCACCCTGGGCACGTCCGGTTTCAACCATCAACGTGCCGCCATGGCGGTGGACAATATGGCGCGCCAGATACAGGCCGAGACCGAGGCCGGCCTTGTTGCCCGACTCGCCGAGGCGCACGTATTTTTCGAAAATCCGTTCTTCCATGCCCGGCGGAATACCATGCCCGTTGTCTTCGACGCGCCAGGTGACGCCACCACCGGTCGCTTCGATGTGCACGCGCACCGGCGACTCCGGTGGCGAATATTTGCAGGCGTTGTCGAGCAGGTTGAGCAGGGCGAAGCGCAGCATGCGGTCGTCGCCGATGAGTTTTGGCAGTGCTTCCACGGCGGTGACCTGGATGCGTTGCGCCAAGGGGTTGCCGAGCAGCTTGACGACTTCATCGGTCAGAGCGGCCGGCTCGACCATGCCCTGCGTCAGTTGCCAGTCGGCAACTTCGCTGCGGGTTTGTGCCACGGCCAGATCAAGCAGCACGCTGAGCCGGTTGACCGAGCGGTGGATGCGGTCATAGCGCTCTTCGCGGTCAGCGCTGGGGGTGTCGTCAAGCGCTTCGAGGGTCTGGGTGGCGGCATCGATAACGGCGATGGGGGTGCGAATTTCGTGGGTAATCATCGCCAGCAACTTGTCCTGATCCTCGCGGTAGGTTTTATCGAGGGCGGCCTGCCGTTCCGCCAGCGTCGACTTTTCGAGCGCGACGGCGTGATCGGTTTCGATGCGGCGGTAATGCAGCAGAATGGCGAAATGGAGCAGCAGGATGTGCGCGATATTGCTGCTCATGCCGGCAAGGTTGACCGCCTCGCTGAAGGGAAGGACTGCCAGCACACCGAGGATGTTGATGGCGATCAGCACGCCATAAATCAGATAAGCGGCCGCCAGCAGACGCGCCCAGAGATCACATGTCCGCCACAGCCGCCGCGCCGGCCAGGGCATGCTGCACAGGGTCAGGACGCCAAAACCGAGCATCCACGGGGCGAAGAAGCCGTAGTAGCCGAACGGCGTGGCCAGCGCAGTGACGAGACACAGCACCATGCCGACCAGGCTGATGCGATAGAGCACGGGGTGATGCTGCTTGAGTTCAAGCACCATGATGAAGAAGCCGAAAGCCATGGCGGCGGCCAGCGACAGGCTCATGCCGAGCGTCAGGTTGGCCAGCAGCGGCTGCGCGGGGAAAATGAAGTCCGCGACGAAGCCGTTGATGCCCAGCCACTGCAGCGCGTTCAGGAACAGGTAGCCAACATAGACCAGAAAAATCCGCCGCCGCGATACAAGCCAGTTGACAGCATTGAACAGCAGCACCGTCAAGATCAGACTGAAGTAGATACCGTACACAAAGTAGTCGAGGCGTAACTGCCGCTCGAAGCGGTCAGGCTGCCACAGCTTGACGATAGCGGCCATGGTGCTGGTGGTTTGCAGGCGCAGATAAAACTCATGTTTGCCGGGTTGCAGCGTCAGCTTGAACAGTGTGCCCCGGTAGTCTTCTTCCTTGGCGGACTGCGGCAGGCGATCGCCGCCGCGCCGTTCGTCAACTTGCCCGTCGGGACGGATGTGGAAGAGGCGAATGTCATCGAGATAAGGCGGCATGATTTCGAGCCAGCCGGCGGGCAATTGCCCGGCCGCGCGTTCGACGGACAGATGCAGCCAGACCGCGTCGGGGATGTAGCCAAGGCCAGGGTTGCCGGGAATCGACCGGAACTGTCCGGCTGCGCGTGCCGCACGCACTTGTTCCAGCATCAGTTGCTTCGACGCATCACGCAGGACGGTGATCTGCCCTTGGTCAAAGGTGATTACTGGCGGGGTTTCGGCGTGCAACATGGACGACAAAAGCAGGAGCAGCAGCGCCAGCAGAAAAGCGCGCATCAAAAGCCTTTCTGGTAGCGCAGCAGGATTTCGCGGTCGGTGCGAAAGCCGTTGTCGAGTGCCATGTCACGCGCGAAGCGCAGAACAATTTACTGCTGCTCGGGCAGTAACCAGCTCATGCCGGCCATCACGCGATCGTTGTTGGCAGGATTGCGCTGGTCGACACCGTTGATGCGGGTTTCGCCGCCGCGATTGACTTGCCCGCCGACATGCACATGCCAGGCGGGGCTGACTCGCCAGCGCAGATAGCCGGTCAAAGCAACACTGCTGCGTTGTTCGAGTTTGCGATGCCCGACGTAGTCGTTGTTGTCGCCATGGAAGGCGATCTCGGGGGAAAGTTCGATCAGGAAGCGTGGGGTGATGTCCTTTTGCCAGCCGCCAGAAAACACAAAGCGCCAGCGGTTCTCGCCCGCATTGAGCACCTGCCGGCCATCGTAATCGCCGGTCGGGGCGATCAGCGTGCCACTCATGCCAAGGTAATTGGCCGTGGCCTTGTCGTTAATCAGCCAGGCGGTGAGGCCGAGGCGCAGATCGCTCAAGCCTTTCGCCTGTGCGCCCAAAGCGGTGGCCAAAGGCGCGGGGCTCACCTGCGAGTCTGACAAGGGCAGCACAACCACGCCGGCGAAGGTGGTGTCGCCAACCTGAAAACTCCGGGCGGCACGCAAGGCGAGAACGTTGCTGTCAATGTTGCCGTCCAAAGTTTTACGGCCTCCGGCATACGGCCCCTTAAATTCCCGGTCATAAGCATAGGCTGCCAGGGTGGTCTGGCCGGGTGGTAGGGGAAAGTAGTCGCCGGGCATGACATCGTTGACGGCGGCGAGGCTGGCTGTCGCTGGCAAGAGCAGGCTGAGGAGGCGAAGGATGGCAAGCATGACGAACTTTATTTGTCTGGCTCAGCGCTCACTCAACCGTCACGCTCTTGGCAAGATTCCTGGGTTTATCCACATCAGTGCCCTTGACCAGTGCGGCATGGTATGAAAGCAGTTGCAGCGGCACGACATGCAGCACGGGGGAAAGCAATCCGTAATGCTCGGGTAGCCGCAGAACATGCACGGCGGCCTGGTCGCCCTCTGCCTCCTCTGCCTCATCTTCAACCACCGAGTCGGCATCGGCAAACACATACAGTTCACCGCCGCGCGCTGCGACTTCCTTGAGATTGGACTTGAGTTTTTCCAACAGCGCGTCGTTCGGGGCAATACTGATGACCGGCATGTTGCGATCCACCAGTGCCAGCGGACCATGCTTCAATTCGCCGGCGGGATACGCCTCGGCGTGAATGTAGGAAATTTCCTTGAGCTTCAGCGCACCTTCGAGGGCGATCGGGTAATGATGGCCGCGACCGAGAAATAACGCATGATGCTTGTCGGCAAAGTGCTGTGCCCACACTTTGATCGCTGGCTCCAGCATCAGCACTTTTTGTACCGCCACCGGCAGATGACGCAACGCATTCAGATGCGCCGTCTCCTGTTCCGGGCTCAAGCGGCCAAGCTGTTTGGCAAGTGTCGTGGCCAGCAAAAACAACGCGGCTAGCTGGGTCGTGAAAGCCTTGGTGGAAGCAACACCGATCTCTGGGCCGGCACGGGTCAGGAAGCGCAGTGCGCACTCACGCACGATGGCCGACTCAGGCACATTGCACAGCGCCAGCGTGCGCGCCATACCGAGTGCCTTGGCGTGCTTGACCGAGGCCAGCGTGTCGGCAGTTTCGCCCGATTGCGAAATCGCCACCACCAGTTGTCGTGGATTGGGCACGGAAACACGGTAGCGATATTCGCTGGCAATCTCCACCGTGCACGGCAAGCCGGCCAGTTGCTCGATCCAGTAACGCGCCACCAGACCCGCGTGATAACTGGTGCCGCAAGCGAGGATCAATACGGCATCGGCATCCTTGAATAATTCCGGCGCGGCGACACCAAACAGGTTGGGCGTGAGGGTTTGCGCACCGCCGATCATTTCGAGCGTTGCAGCGAGCGCCTGCGGTTGCTCGAAAATTTCCTTCTGCATGAAGTGCTGGTAATCGCCCAGTTCGACCGCATCGGCCGACAACGTGCTGACACACACCGGACGTTTCACCACCGTACCCTGAGCGTCGACTATTCGTGTTGCCGTGCGCTTGAGTTCGGCGATATCGCCGTCCTCCAGATAGATCATGTTGCGCGTGACCTGCAACAGCGCTGAGGCATCGGATGCCGCATAGCGGCCATCCTCGCCAACGCCCAACAGCAATGGTGCGCCATGGCGGGCAACGACAATGCGATCATCCCACTCCTGCAACACGGCGATGGCATAGGCACCGACCAGTCGCTGCGCCGCAACACGCACCGCATCAAACAAATCCGGCACCGATTTCAGTGTGCAGTGAATCAGGTGAGCGATCACTTCGGTGTCGGTGTCGGAAGTGAATACATAGCCGGCGGCGACCAGTTCCTGCTTGATCTCGGCGTAGTTTTCGATGATGCCGTTATGCACCACGGCCAGTCCGCCCGACACATGCGGATGGGCGTTGCGCTCGGAAGGCACGCCATGTGTCGCCCAGCGGGTGTGCGCGATGCCGTGATGCGCGACCTGCCCGGCCGCCTGCGCGGCGAGTTCGGCCACCCGGCCGACACTGCGCAAGCGCGTCAGGGTCGGGTTCAGCAGTGCGATGCCGGCCGAGTCATAACCGCGATACTCGAGTTTATTGAGCCCTTCGATCAGGACGGGAACAATGTTGCGCTCGGCAACGGCAGCGACGATGCCACACATGGCGGAATCCTGCTTTCTTCGGGATTAAGTTCGGGGTTAAGTTCGGGGTTAAGTTTTTTTAACAGGCCGTTTCCAGCCATGCAAGCTCACCTGCCGGGCACGGCTCACCGTCAGTGTATCCGGCGGTGCATCTTTGGTCAGCGTGGTGCCAGCACCCAGCGTGGCACCACGCCCCACCGTGACCGGGGCCACCAGTTGGGTGTCGGAGCCGATGAAGACATCGTCTTCAATCACGGTGCGGAATTTGTTGGCACCGTCGTAATTACAGGTGATGGTGCCGGCACCGACATTAACGCGACTGCCGATGGTGGCGTCGCCAACGTACGCAAGATGATTGGCCTTGGAGTGATCGGCGATCTGCGAATTTTTGATTTCGACGAAATTGCCAACATGAACGTCGCGACCAAGCTCGGTTCCGGGGCGCAAGCGGGCATAGGGGCCAATGATGCAATCCGGCCCGACCACGGCATTCTCGATGTGGCAGAACGGTGCGATGCGCGTGCCGGCGCCAATGTGGCAATTCTTCAGCACGCAATGGGCGCCCACCGTCGCACCAGCGTCGACTTTTACATTGCCTTCAAAAACGCAATTGACGTCGATGCTGACATCGCTGCCGCAGACCAGATTGCCACGCACATCGATGCGCGCCGGATCGGCCAGCGTCACGCCGGATTCCATCAAGATCTCAGCAACATTGCGCTGATGCACGCGCTCCAGCGCCGCCAGTTGCGCCTTGCTGTTGATGCCTTCGGTTTCCCAGACTGCGTCGGGATGGGCGGTCGTCACCGGCATGCCTTCGGCCACGGCCAGCGCCACAATGTCGGTCAGGTAATACTCGCCCTGCGCGTTGCGGTTGCCCAGACCCGGCAACCAGCGCGCCAGCGCCGCGGAGGGTGCGACCAGAATGCCGGTGTTGATTTCGTGAATGGTGCGTTCGGCGTCGTCGGCATCCTTTTCTTCGACGATGCGCGTCACCCGGCCATCGACACGAACAATGCGGCCGTAGCCACGGGGATTGTCGAGACGCGCGGTGAGCAAGCCGAGCGTATCGTCACCGGCAATGTCGATCAAACGACGCAGCGTGGCGGCGCGAATCAGCGGTACGTCGCCGTAGAGAATCAGTGTCGGTACGTTATGCGCAGCATCCAGCAGCGGCATGGCCTGCAGTACGGCATGTCCGGTGCCCAACTGCGGATCCTGCTTGGCCCACAGCACATCCGCTGCCTCAAGCGCCTGCCGAACCTGCTCGCCGCCATGACCATAGACCACGCAGATCTTCGTCGCGCCGAGTTCGCGCGCGGTATCCAGCACGCGCCCAAGCAGCGGTTTGCCGGCCAGCGGGTGCAGCACCTTGGGCAGATCGGAGCGCATGCGCTTGCCTTGCCCGGCGGCGAGAATGATGACGTTTAGCGGCATGGGGACGCCCAAATCAAAACTTATTGACCACGGCGACACGGCGACACGGCGAAAAACGATATCTCTTGATTTGCCGCCGTGTCGCCGTGTCGCCGTGGTTCATGCTTTTCAGCGAGGCAGCGTGCTGCTGCCCATCAGGAACTCATCCACCGCGCGCGCGCACTGGCGGCCTTCGCGGATGGCCCAGACGACCAGCGACTGGCCACGGCGCATGTCGCCGGCAGCAAAGACACCCTTGACGTTGGTTGCGTACGCCGCAGCACCTTCGGTCTCGGCCCTGGCATTGTTGCGGCCATCCTTTGCCACGCCAAACGCTTCCAGCACGCCGCCGACGGGATTGAGAAAGCCCATGGCGAGAAAAACGTAATCGGCGCGAATCTCGAATTCGGAACCCGGCACCTCGCTCATGCGGCCATCCTTCCATTCGAGACGCACGGCCTTGACGGCTTTGAGTTTGGCACTTTTGCCAACGCCATCCGCGATGAATTCCTTGGTGCCGATTGACCAGTCACGCGCGCAACCTTCGTTGTGCGAAGACGAGGTGCGCATCTTGAGCGGCCAGTACGGCCACACCAGCGCACCATTTTCCTGCTCCGGCGGCTGCGGCATCAATTCAATCTGGGTAATGCTGGCGGCACCGTGACGATTCGAGGTGCCCACGCAATCGGAGCCTGTATCGCCACCGCCAATGACGAGCACATGCTTGCCTTTGACGTTGATCGGATTTTTCTTGCCTCCGGCCACAGCTTTGTTTTGCGGAATCAAAAATTCCAACGCGTAATGCACGCCCGGCAGGTCGCGTCCGGGTATCGGCAAATCACGCGGCGCTTCAGAACCGCCGGACAACACCACGGCATCAAACTGCTTTTGCAGTTGTTCCGGCGTGATGGTTTTCTTGGCATCGTTGGTCACACCCTGCGGTAACGCCGCCTTGGTGACCATCGTGCCGGTCACGAACTTGACGCCCTCGGCCACCATCTGCGCCATGCGCCAGTCGATCAGACGCTTGTCGAGCTTGAAGTCGGGGATGCCATAACGCAGCAGACCGCCGATGCGGTCGTTCTTTTCAAACACGGTTACATCGTGTCCGGCGCGTGCCAGTTGCTGCGCGGCGGCCATGCCTGCGGGGCCGGAACCCACCACGGCAACTTTTTTGCCGGTCTTCACCGCCGCCGGTTTGGGCAGCACCCAGCCGTTTTCGCCCGCCTTGTCGATAATCGCGCGCTCGATCGACTTGATGCCGACCGGCGTGTGCGGAATATTCAGCGTGCAGGCTTCCTCGCACGGAGCTGGGCAAATACGGCTGGTAAATTCTGGAAAGTTATTGGTCGAGTGCAGCACATCAATCGCTTCGCGCCACTTGCCGCGATACACCAGATCGTTCCAGTCCGGAATGATGTTGTTCACCGGGCAGCCGTTGTTGCAAAACGGAATGCCGCAATCCATACAGCGCGCACCCTGTGTTTTCGCCTGTGCGTCGGCGAGGCGCGGCACAAATTCGCGGTAATGCAGCACCCGCGTTTCGGCCTTCTCATAGGTGTCCGAAATGCGCTGGAACTCCAAGAATCCAGTGGGCTTGCCCATTATGCTGCCTCCTTCAACTTCGCCGCCGCCATTTCCTTGAGAGCACGGCGGTACTCATGCGGGAACACCTTCACAAACCGGCCACGCACCGTTGCCCAATCAGCAAGCAAAGTGCGGGCGCGTTCGCTACCGGACACTGCCGCGTGCTGTTCGATCATGCGCTTGAGCTGCACCTCGTCGGTTTCGTCGCGATGGCGCGTGCCATCATCGGCTTGATCGGCCGCCGGCAAAATCTTTTCCAGCGCCACCATCGACAGATTGCACCGCTTGGCAAACTGGCCATCTTCGTCATAAACGTAAGCCATGCCGCCCGACATGCCCGCCGCAAAATTACGCCCGGTCTGGCCGAGCACCACCACCGTGCCGCCGGTCATGTATTCGCAACCATGGTCACCCGTGCCCTCGACCACCGCCGTGGCACCCGAGTTGCGCACACAGAAGCGTTCGCCGGCAACACCACGGAAGAACACCTCGCCATCGGTCGCCCCGTACAACACAGTGTTGCCGACGATGATATTTTCATGCGGCACACCCTTGAAAGCCTTGGGCGGACGAACCACGATGCGGCCCCCAGAAAGCCCCTTGCCAACGTAATCGTTACCCTCGCCGGTCAAATCAAGCGTGATGCCGCGTGCGAGAAAGGCACCGAAGCTCTGACCCGCCGTGCCCGTCAGGCGCACGGTGATGGTGCTGTCAGGCAGACCCTCGTTGCCGTGACGCTTGGCAACCTCATGCGACAACATGGTGCCAACGGTGCGGTTGCTGCTGCGAATGGCAGATTCAATCGTCACCGCTTCGCCCCGCTCAAGCGCCGGCTCGGCCTTGGCAATCAAGGTGTGATCCAGCGCACGCGCGAGTCCATGGTCCTGCACTTCGCGATGGCAACGCGCAACATCGGCCGCGACCGGCGGCATGTAGAAAATACGCGAGAAGTCGAGCCCCTTCGCTTTCCAGTGATCAACACCGGTTTTGGTATCGAGCAGGTCAGCACGGCCAATCAGTTCGTCGAACTTGCGCAATCCCAGTTGCGCCATCAGCTCACGCACTTCCTCGGCAATAAAGAAGAAGAAATTGACAACATGCTCGGGCTGGCCGGAAAAGCGCTTACGCAGCTCCGGGTCTTGCGTTGCAACGCCAACCGGGCAGGTGTTGAGATGGCACTTGCGCATCATGATGCAGCCTTCCACCACCAGCGGCGCGGTGGCAAAACCGAACTCGTCGGCACCGAGCAGCGCGCCAATTACAACGTCACGGCCGGTCTTCATCTGACCGTCGGCTTGCACCCGGATGCGGCCACGCAGGCGATTCAGCACCAGCGTTTGTTGGGTTTCGGCCAAGCCCAGCTCCCACGGCGTGCCCGCATGCTTGATCGAGGAAATCGGCGATGCCCCCGTGCCGCCGTCGTGGCCGGCAATCACCACATGATCGGCCTTGGCCTTGGACACGCCCGCGGCCACCGTACCAACGCCCACTTCAGACACCAGCTTGACCGACACACTGGCGCGCGGATTGGCGTTCTTCAAGTCATGAATCAACTGCGCCAGATCCTCGATGGAATAAATGTCGTGATGCGGCGGCGGTGAAATCAGGCCAACACCCGGCACCGAATGGCGCAAAAAGCCGATGTATTCGGACACCTTGTGCCCGGGCAACTGACCGCCCTCACCGGGCTTGGCGCCCTGTGCCATCTTGATCTGCAGCTGGTCGGCATTGGCCAGATATTCGGCGGTGACGCCAAAACGACCAGAGGCCACCTGCTTGATCGCCGAGCGCAGGCTGTCGCCTTCCTTGAGCACCAGATCGCGGGCGATGCGGTTCTTGCCGATCAACCCGGCCAGCGTCTGACCGGCAGAAACGGCTTTGAAACGCTTGGGATCCTCACCGCCTTCACCCGTGTTCGACTTGCCACCAATACGATTCATGGCAACCGCCAGCGTAGTGTGCGCTTCGGTCGAAATCGAACCGAGCGACATTGCCCCGGTGGCGAAACGCTTGACGATTTCCTTCGCCGATTCAACCTCGTCAAGCGCCACCGGCGGGCCGGCCGGCTTGATCTCGAACAGGCCACGCAGTGTCATGTAACGCTTGGTCTGGTCGTTGATGAGGCGGGAATACTCTTTGAAGGTGTCGTACTTTCCGGAGCGCGTTGCATGTTGCAGCTTGGCGATGGAATCCGGCGTCCACATGTGCTCTTCGCCACGGATGCGAAAGGCGTATTCACCACCCGCATCGAGCATACCGTCCAGCGCCGGGTCAGTCGAAAACGCGGCGGCATGCACGCGCACGGCTTCTTCGGCCACTTCGGCCAGGCCAATGCCTTCCACCTGTGTCGCCGTGCCCTTAAAGTAGCGGGCGATGAAGGCGCGATTGAGACCAATGGCCTCAAAAATCTGCGCACCGCAATACGACTGATAGGTGGAGATGCCCATCTTCGACATCACCTTGTTCAACCCCTTGCCGACCGCCTTGACAAAATTCTTCTGCGCGTCATAAGCGCCTTTGCCAAATACATCCTTGAGCGTCTCCAGCGCCAGCCACGGGCACACGGCCTCGGCACCATAGCCCGCCAGCAAGGCAAAGTGATGCACTTCACGCACCGAGCCCGTGTCGACCACCAAACCAGTACTGGTGCGCAAACCCTTGCGCGTCAAATGATGATGCACGGCAGCCGTCGCCAGCAGCGCCGGAATGGCGACACGCTCACACGACACCGCACGATCAGACAACACCACGATGTTGTAACCGTCGGCGACCGAGATTTCCGCGGCAAGCGCCAGCGCCTCGATGGCTGCCTCGCACCCCGCCGCACCGGCGCTTGCCGGATAGGTGATGTCGAGCACCAGCGACTTGAACTTCCCCCCCGACGTTTTAGCGATATCGCGCAGGCGCAAAAAGTCGTCGTTCAGCAACACCGGCTGCGTGACTTCCAATCGTGGCGTCAGGGGTTCGTCATCGTCATTGGCAATGCCCATCAGATTGGGCTTGGGACCAATGAAGCTGGTCAGCGACATGACGATCTCTTCACGGATCGGATCGATCGGCGGATTGGTCACCTGCGCGAACAACTGTTTGAAGTAGTTATAGAGCGGCTTATTCTTTGACGACAATACCGTCAGCGCAGCGTCGTTACCCATCGAACCCGTGGCTTCTTCGCCGTTGGCCGCCATCGGTTCAAGGATGAACTTGAGATCTTCCTGCGTGTAACCAAAAGCCTGTTGCGTATCCAGCAAGGAGGCGGCGAGTTTAGGCGCGGCCTTGCTACCCGTCGCCAGATCGGACAGAAACACGCGCGACTCGGCCACCCATTTTGCGTAGGGCTCCTCGGTCGCCATTGCGTGCTTGAGTTCTTCGTTGTCGATAATGCGGCCGGCTTCGAGATCGATGAGGAACATCTTGCCCGGCTGCAAACGCCATTTCTTGATGATTTTCTCTTCGGGGAAGGTCAGCACGCCCATCTCGGAGGCCATCAGCACGATGTCATCCTCGGTGACCAGATAGCGTGCCGGACGCAAACCATTGCGATCCAGCGTGGCACCGATCTGACGGCCGTCGGTAAAGGCGACCGCAGCAGGGCCATCCCACGGCTCCATCACCGGGGCGTGGAATTCGTAGAACGCACGCCGCTCTTCATCCATCAGCGTGTTGCTGGCCCAGGCTTCGGGGATCAGCATCATCATGGCATGCGGCACGGAATAGCCGCCCATCACCAGCAGTTCGAGTGCATTGTCGAAACTGGCCGAATCGGACTGCCCTTCAACGATCAACGGCCACAGCTTGTCGAGATCTTCGCCCAGCCACTTCGACTGCATCGCCTTCTGCCGCGCCGCCATCCAGTTGATATTGCCGCGCACGGTATTGATTTCGCCGTTGTGGGCGATCATGCGGAAAGGGTGCGCCAGATCCCAGGTCGGGAAGGTGTTGGTCGAAAACCGCTGATGCACCAGCGCCAACGCCGACGTCAGCCGCGTGTCTTGCAAATCAAGAAAGTAGGTGCCTACCTGTGCGGCCAGCAGCATGCCCTTATAGACCAGCGTGCGCGACGACAGCGAGGCAATATAAAAACTGCGGATGTCGTCAAGCTTGAGACTGCGCACGGCGTGCTCGACACGCTTGCGAATGACAAACAATTTGCGCTCGAATGCATCCTGATCGGCACAAGATGGCGCACGCCCGATGAACACCTGCCGCATATTCGGCTCGATGCGGCGGGCGGCCTTTGCCAAGCCGGAGTTGTCACGCGGGATATCGCGCCAGCCTAAGAAGATCTGCCCTTCTTCACCGATGATGCGCGCCACCACCGATTCGCAGGCAACACTGCCGTTAGCGGATTGCGGCAGGAATACAGTGCCGCAGGCGTAGTGACCCTGGGCGGGCAGTGTGATGCCGAGTTTGCTGGCTTCTTCACGCAGGAAGGTATCCGGCAACTGGATCAGAATGCCGGCACCGTCGCCCAGCAAAGGATCGTAACCGGTGGCTCCGCGATGTTCTAAATTATTGAGAATCTGCAAGCCCTGCTCGATAATCGAGTGGCTCTTCTGATTCTTGATGTGGGCAACGAAACCGACGCCGCAGGCGTCACGCTCCTGTGCAGGATCGTAAAGACCCTGACGCTGGGGGAGGACCATCTTTTGTCATTCCTCAGAAGTGCGGCAACCCGCTGAATGTCAGCGCGCTTGCCGCAGCCGGCAAAAAAGCCGGGGCTTGTCGCTCCCCGGCCTTGAATGGTTCACCCTCATTGGTGAACGTAGATTGAAATATACCGCCAAAGGCCGTCGAACTCAATACGTTGCGGCGCAACACAGCGCAACGCAACTCAGTTGGGGCCGACCGAAAACAAGCGGCGATGTTCCTTGATGGCGTAGCGGTCGGTCATCCCGGCGATGTAGTCGGCGGTCGCCCGTGGCAAGCCCTCTGCTGCCGCCATGACCTGATATTGCGGCGGCAGGAGACATGCGTCGCCCACAAACAAGCCGAACAGGTCGCGAATAATCATTCGCGCCTTGACCGTCATGCGCAACACCTGATAGTGGCGATACAAATGCTCGCGTAGAAATGTCTTGAGCGCACGGTTTTCGGCCAGCATCTGGGCAGAAAACCCGATCAGCGGCGGTGCGACATGCACGTCTGCAAGAGCGTGCGGGGCTGCGTTTGCAATGCGTGCAGAAGACTCGGTCAGCAGATCCGTCACTTGCGCATCGATCATGCGCCGGTTGATTTCATGCACCCGGCGACGTCCCGGCAGCACCGGATACTCACGATCTACCGCAGCGGCATGGCGCGCAAACAGGCTGAGGCCCTCCAATTGCTCGACCGAGATCAGACCAGAACGCAGGCCATCGTCAACGTCATGATTGTTGTAAGCGATCTCATCGGCCAGATTGCAGATTTGCGCCTCCAGCGAAGGGCGGAGATTGTTCAAAAATCGGTAACCCAAGTCGCCGAGTTCGCGCGCGCAGGCGGGTGAGCAGTGCTTGAGAATGCCCTCGCGGGTTTCAAACATCAGGTTCAGGCCGTCAAACGCGCCATAGCGCTCTTCCAGACGATCAACAATGCGCAGACTTTGAAGGTTGTGCTCAAACCCGCCATATTCCCGCATGCATTCGTTCAGCGCGTCCTGACCGGCATGGCCGAATGGCGTGTGTCCGAGATCATGCGCCAGTGCCACGGCCTCGGTCAGATCATCATTCAAATGCAGTGCGCGCGCGATCGAGCGGGCAATTTGTGCAACCTCGATGCTGTGCGTCAGGCGCGTGCGAAAAAGATCGCCTTCGTGATTGACGAACACCTGCGTTTTATATTCGAGGCGACGAAAGGCCGCCGAATGGACGATGCGATCACGGTCGCGCTGGAATTCACTGCGCGACTTGGGGCGCGGCTCGGCAAAAGCACGGCCGCGGCTGATTTCATCGGTAACAGCCCACGGTGCCAGATCAGCCATGGCAACAGCCTTCAATCGCCGCCGCAATTTCTGCACCCGGAGCATCCGCCCAGGTGACGCCTTGCCCCAGCGCCTTCAGCAGCACCAGTCGCATGCGGCCATCGACCACTTTTTTGTCGTGCGACATCAATTCAAGATAGCGTTGCACGCCCAGTTCTGGCGCGACCACGGGCAGACCCGCGCGCACCAGCAACTTACGCACACGCTCGACGTCGGCAGTCGCAAGCCAACCTAGGCGCTGCGACAATACTGCCGCCATCATCGTCCCCGCACTCACCGCCTCACCGTGCAGCCAGACGCCATAGCCCATGCCGGTTTCAATCGCGTGCCCAAAAGTGTGACCAAGATTCAGCAGCGCACGACCGCCGTCCTTGGCTGTCTCGAACTCATCAGCGGCGACCACTTCGGCTTTGTTGGTGCAGGAACGCTCGATAGCATGCGCGAGCAAGGCACTGTCGCGCGCCATGAGACCGTCGATATTCAGTTCAAGCCATTCCAGAAATGGCAGATCGCGTATCAGCCCGTATTTGATCACCTCGGCCATGCCGGCAGAAAACTCACGATCTGCCAAGGTCTTCAGAGTCGCCGTGTCAGCCAGCACCAATTTCGGTTGCCAAAAAGCACCGATCATGTTTTTGCCGCGCGGATGATTGATGCCGGTCTTGCCGCCCACGGATGAGTCCACCTGCGACAGCAAGGTGGTCGGAATCTGGATGAATGGAATCCCGCGCTGGTAACTTGCTGCGGCAAAGCCAGCTACATCACCGATCACACCGCCGCCTAAGGCGATCAGCGTGGTGCCACGATCACAACGCGCAGCAAGCAGTGCGTCGAAAATCTGGTTGAGCGATTCCCATGTTTTATAGGCTTCGCCGTCCGGCAGAATGATAGGCGTCACCCCAGCGTCGACTTTTCGCAGTGCCTCTGTGAGCGGTGCCAGATAGAGCGGTGCCACCGTTGTATTGCTGACAATGACCACGCGCGAAGTGGGCAACAGCGCCCGCAGCGTCGCGACGGCTTCCGCCTCTTCAAGCAACCCCGCCCCAATCAGAATCGGGTAGCTACGCGCCCCGAGTGCAACATTCAAGCGGCGCATCGCGATTGAATCTCCTGTTCGATCTGACGCACAAACTGACGTACGTTGCCGCCAGAGCTATTGACGATGATATCGGCCGCCTCACGATAGAGAGGATCTCGCTGGACAAACAATTCTTCAATTTTCGTCATCGGATCGGCAACCTGCAACAAGGGTCGCTGGGTATTGTGGCTGGTGCGCTCAAACAACAGTCGCGGATCCACATGCAGATAGATGACCAGACCGTTATGCTTCAATGCTTCACGATTTTGCGAACGCAGAATGGCTCCCCCCCCTGTCGCAACCACCAACCCGGATTCTGTCGCAAGGTCTGCAATCACCTGCGACTCGCGATCACGAAAACCCGCTTCGCCTTCGATTTCGAAAATCACCGGAATCGCCACGCCGGTGCGCGCCTCGATTTCTTGATCGGCATCGACAAAACGCCGCTGCAACCGCCGCGCCAGTTGCCGGCCAACCGTGGTTTTCCCCGCACCGGGCATGCCAACGAGATAGATGTTGTGTTCCAGAGTATTCACGCCAATGATTCTATCAGCGCAAATAGTAAGGCCGGCAATACTGATTGCCGGCCTGTGCCAATCAACCCGAAACAGGGTTTGTCAGCGCAAAACGATTTTGTCGTCGAGGACGCGCGGCGTGATGAACACCAAAAGCTCGGTCTTACTGGTGCGTTTCTGGGTGGATTTGAACAGGAATCCGACATAAGGCAAATCGCCAAAAAACGGGATGCGATCCACCGTGTCGGTATTGTCTTCCGAATAGATGCCGCCAATCACCACCGTACCACCGTTCTCAACCATCACCGTGGTTTTCGCCTCGTTCTTCAAGCTGCCTTGCGTGCCGCGCGGGTCGTCCTTGTTGATCGTCAGATCAAGCGCAACGCGTCCATCCGGCGCAATGGTCGGCGTGACCGTTATGCCCAGCTTGCGCGAGATGGTCGTCGTACCGGTACCCGTTGCAGTCTGGGTGACGATCACATCTTCCAGCGTCTGCGTCATGCTCGCCGCTTTTCCGTCCTGTGCAATAACACGCGGCGATGAAATGGTGCGGGTCTTGGTATCAATTTCGGCGGCGGCAAGCTCCAACTGCAAAATTCGTGATGCAGCAGCATTAAACAAATTCAAGGTCGCCCCGGAGGCCGCCAGCGCATTGCTGAGATTGCTGCCATTGCCCGCAGTCCAGACCGCATTGGACACGGTCAGCGCGGAGGCGGCGGGTGCGCCATATAGATTGACGTTGGCCGCTGTAACACCGCTACCGAAGCCATAGCGCAGGCCGCCGTTTAAGGCGCTGCGGCCACCGCCCGGCGACTGCTGGTTATCGAACAAGCGCATCCGCATACCGAAGTCTGAATTGAAGGTCTGCGTTGCCACCACAATGCGGGCTTCCACCACCACTTGTCGCAGCGGCACATCCACCTCACGAATAATGGCGCGCACCGACTCAATGACGCTGGAAATATCGGTAATAAAAAATTTCTTGGTCTGGTCGTGTGTCGATAGCCGTCCGCGACTCGACAGCATGCCCTGCTGCTGTGCTGCTGCGGCGGCAGCCGGCGCGGCAGCCGCAGCGCCGGGGGCTGCTGCGGCGGCAGCAGCGGCCGGTGCAGCAGCTTGTGCAATGTTTGCACGGATCAGCACGGCCAGCTCGGAAGGCTTGATATAGTTGAGCTTGAAGGTTTCAGAAATCAGCGGCGCCGTGTCATTCGAGCGTGCCAACTCGTCACTCAAATCCTGATCGCGTTTTTGCAGTACGGCACGATCGCCAAAGAGCACAACCTCATTACGCATGCGCATGCCCGCATTGACTTGCGTCATAATGATTTCAAGCGCCTGGTCGTAAGGAATGTTCTCAAGATTGGCGGTAACGGATTTTCCGTTGAGCGATGGATCGATCAGCACGTTCTTGCCCGAAATCTCTGCCAAGGTGCGCAGCACCATGGTGGCGTCGGCATTGAAAAAGTTGATCGATACTTTCTGACCCTGCTGCCCGGTCTGCACCAGTTTGTTGGCTTCGTCTGCCGGGATGGGTTTAACCTCAATGGTCAGCTGGTTGTTCGCCAGATGCGCCTGATGAAACCAGCGCCCCTTGGCGACAATATCAAGCTGCGTCATACCACGCTTGCCTTGCGAAGAAATGGTAGAAACAGGCGTTGCAAAATCCAGCACGTCGCGACGATTTTGCAGACGCTCGGGAAGTTCTACACCACCGAGTTCCACGGTCAGGCCAGCACCCGTGCGACGAACGTCGATTGGCACGGATCCATCGGTCAGATCAACCGTAATGAAGGCCTGCCCGTCTTCGCCGCGCCGGAAAGAAATATCACGCACCGTTGCCATGTCCGCATCAGCGGCTTGCGCCGCAGCGCCGACCGCCTTTGTGGTCGCGCCCTGATAAACGCTGGGTGCCGTATCCTGCCCGGCAGCGGCCACTTGGGCTTCCAGTTTTACGAAAAGCACATCCCCGACAATCTCGGTTGAAAACTTGGTCGGACGGAACAGATTCAGCACCAGCCGTGTCAGCTTTTCAGTCTGCACCACATTGAGGCTTTTCAGATCACCTGCCGAAACTTGCTGTGCATTCTGCCCCGTCTGGTTATCCGTTTCTGGAAAGTCAAACACCACACGCGGCGGCTCCACCACACTCCAGTTTCCGGGTAACGATTTAAGTGGCGCCGCCATCTGGATCTTCAGCAAAATCTGATCGCCATCGCGGCGTACCTGAATCTGCTTGATAGAGTTTTCGACCGAAAATGCGCTGCCGGAAAAGAAGGCCAGAAACGCAAAAACAACCGCTGCAACCTTTGGGGTCTTGGCAATCCAGTGCACTGAGTTCATCAACGTCCTCCTTCTTGCGGCACGAGCAGAGTCTTTTCCTGATCTACCCACGCGCCGTTCGCATCCTTGACAGTCTCCATGATGATGACACTGTCTTTCGTGATTGCCGTAATCTTGCCAAAACTTCTGCCCATGTACTCGCCTACCCTGACATGCTTGGGTTTATTGGGTGCCGGTGTCAATATGAGTGC
>CAJAWW010000206.1 GCA_903946745.1 uncultured beta proteobacterium | reverse complement strand
TGTCGGATTGCGTTGCGATAGCATTGATCTTGACAGCATCACGCATTTGCGACGACTGGTCGAGCTTAATGCCGGCGACCCGCGCGAACTTGATCGCGAACTGGCGATTCTGATCCGCGACGCGTGACCGCTTTGAGGTCGGTCGGAGCCTGCGTAGCAGGCCACACACCGATCTTTGCAAGGCTATAGCTTGACCTTGCCGCAATTCAGCCGGTTGACGCGTGCTTCGCCACTCGCAGCGTTGTACCGGTACTCCAATACGCCAGAAGCACGGTTGAGGTTGTAGCTAACAGCCGTTAGCCGCGTCTGCCCCGGAAATGTTTCATTCTGGATCCAGCTGATATGGCTTTCGCTGACATTGGCTCTGGAAATAATCGCGGGTTTGCGTGTACCATCCGCGCCCCGCTCGAAGTACGTCAGCGCACTGCTTCCCTGGTCCACAGAAATCATTGTGCCCTCCGTATTGCTCCCGTACCAGGGGCAAAACACCGATTCGACAGATGACTCGGCACGCTGCTTGGCTGCAAGATTTTTCTTCGCATCCAAGACATAGAGGCGGTTCTGCGCCTCCTCAGAATCATTGGGCTTGGTCAGCAAATAGAGGTTCAGCGCAGCCTTGGCTTCATCCAGTCGCCCCGCAGACTCCAGCGAGAAGCTCAGGTTGTAATACGCATCTCCCCACCAGGGAGCGACTTTCAGCGCTTCCTGATAGGCGTCAATTGCCAGAACGAGATCCGCTGGTTTTTTTGCTTCCTTATGGTAGGTGCCAGCCATCACAAAGGGGCGTTTCGCTTCAGGCGGTATAGCGAGCGCGGGTTTTATCTCGACGGCGAGCTTGATGATGCGTTCGCGCAGGCCGGCGTCTGCCGGCGTCTTCTGTAACTGCTCGACAAGTTGCTGCAATTGCTCGCGCGGGGACTGTGCATGGGCGCTTGTGGCCAACGCCAGCAATGTGAAAACGAAAATAATGTGCTTGCCGGTGGCCTTCATATCTCACTGGTCCTCATTCAATTTCGTAGCGTGTGGCGTAACGTCTGGCTACTCAAAGAATCTCGCCTCACAGTAAGTCTGGTCAAAACCGCCCGGACGAAACACCTCAATGTATGAAACCCGCCCCTCACGGGCATAGAGCCTCAATCCGGAACGGTAACAATACAGGTTCCCCCCTTCGTTCTTTACTCGGCCACTGCGATCCGGCGGCCCCAATTTTGAACGGATATCAGACTCCGGAGATCCGACCGCCAATCCTTCTGCGGTACGAAATTGCGTCGCAGCACCGAACACTTGCAAAGAATCCACAGCATCGAGCGACATTTTTACCGAGGCTCGCAGGCCCTCGTTCCATGTGTAATTCGTCCACCACTGACCAATCTTGAACGTGTCCGACGGATCACCGGCGATTTCACGCAGCTTCCCCGGTGTCATGCCCACCATGAGGCTGCCGATGCGCTGACCAGGAACGATTTGTGTGGCCTGCTTCGCCCGTGTTTCCGCCGCTGTTTTTGCGGCCGATTTCGCAGCTATTTCTCCCTTTGCTTCCAGCGCATAAAGCTTGTTCTGCGCTTCGCGCGCATCGGCGCTCCCTGCGGGTACGGCCGCTAAATACAGCTTGGTTGAAGCTGTCGCTTCAACCAGATTGCCGGCCGCTTCCTGTGCGGCGGCCAGATTGAAATAGGCATCTGCCCACCATGGCGCGATGCGCAAGGCTTCTCTATACGCTGCAATTGCCATCTCATAGGCCGAAGCATCTTTGGCCTCCTTCTGGAATACACCGCCTTTCACGAACGCGCGATTCGCCTCTTCCGGAATCGCTGGCGCGGGCTTGATCTCTGTACCGAGTTTAATGATCTTCTCGCGCAGGGCGGTGTCACTGGGTGTCTTCTGCAACTGCTCGACCATCAGCTTCAACTGCTCACGGGGAGCCTGCGCATGGACGCTGGCAGAATGCGCCAGAATCATGAGCATAAAACTGCCAAGCATGTTGAATGTCTTCATGATGTGCTCGTTTCCACTTTGACTATTTCAGCGATACACAGACGTTCCAGATTTTGTGTGAAAGCCGTCGCCTGCTCAACGATTGCTATTGCTTACGCAAGATCATCCGCCATTCGGGTTGGGGGCTGTGCCTGCAATTCACCCGGTCTACCTGCGTCTCGCCGTTGGCGTTCACATAATGGTCGATGTAATGAACTGTCGTTATGACGGTGAGTTCTCGGCCGTCGGCAGAAATCGTCGCACGCGTAGGCGACTCGCGCCCGGTGCAAGCTCTTTTCTGCGTCCCTTCGACATAGACACCCTTAAGCCCGCCGTTCTCCGCTTTAAGTCGGAATTCCCCCCAAGAACCCGACAAGTTCGTTGTTCCACTGGCGGTTACATATCTGTCGGCAGACAATCTGAGCGCCTCCCCCGTCGTTTGCGCCGTCCAATATGAGACAAGGCCATCGTGGCGGTCAATCCACGTTCCTTGCATTTTCTGCACGCGGTGCTCCTTTTCGGCGGCAGCCTTGTCCTGTTCAGTTTTCTTGGCAGTCCCCAACAATGCGTCAGCTTTGAGAGCGTACATTTTATCTTGCGCTTCGCGACGTTCGTTATCGGTCAGCTTGAATCCGAGGTAGAGCTTGATATCCGCAATCGCAAGTTCGTACTGACCCGCAGTCTCACGCGCCATTGCTCGGTTGTAGTATGCGTCAGCAAACCACGGAGCAATCGCAAGAGCGCGAGTAAATAAATCGGCTGCCTTGCTGGCACCAGCCGGGTCGCTGGCTTTCTTCAACACCGTCACGCCCATAACAAATGGCTCGCGGGCTTCCTCGGGTATTGCCGGCGCTGGTTTTAATTCTGCGGCGAGCTTGATGATGCGCTCACGCAGAGCGGTGTCTGTCGGCGTTGTCTGTAACTGGCTGACTAACTGCTGCCATTGCTCGCGTGGTGATTGCGCATGGGCACCTGAGGCAAAAACAAACAGCCCCAAAATTATCAAGGTTATATTTTTTGTCGTTTTCACAGCAGGCAATCCTTCTCTCGGTGCGTCTGTTCTTCCGGCTTGTCAATCGGGACATATTTTATTAAGCGTCGCGGGAGTAAAGACAATCACGCGGTCTACCTTGGAACTTCCTGCGTCAATCCCGAGCCCGACACCTCTTGCATAGCAGGTCTGCGTGGTCGACCCGAAGTTCTTTGATTTCGAGGACGCACCCATAAGCGCCAGCGCTTCTGAAACAGGCATCCCCGCGCCCACGCCTTCGACCGTCTTGTGCTGAGTCTGTCCGGTCGTCACAAAGTCGGCAGTTTTATATTTGTAGAAATCCATGTAAAGGGTATTGGGTCGTACCCCCCATGTCATGCTAACGCCCCGATAGCCGTTGTTATTGTCGTAATCAACCCGATCGGTAGGTGCGCCGAGCGCAGCAATTGCCTCGTCTGCAGTCATACCGATCCGGACGGAACCAATGCTCACGCCCGGCACGATCAAGGTCTTGGCCTGTTTGGCTTTTTCTTTCGCAGTGACCGCTTCCTTGGCTTCCATCGCATAGAGGCGATCTTCAACCTGTTCGGCATCTGCTGGCTTGCTCAGAAGATAACGTTTCAACGCTAATCTCGCTTCGGCAAAGCGACCGGCCGACTCGAGGGAAACACTGAGGTTGTAATAGGCGTCTCCCCACCAAGGTGCCAAGACAAGCGCTTCCTCATAAGCCTTGATCGCCGCACCAAAATCATCAACGGTTTTGGCCGTCTTCTGGAACGTATCGGCCATGACGAAGGGGCGTCTTGCCTCTTTAGGGACGGCAGGACTGGGCTTGATTTCCGCTGCGAGCGCGATTATTTTTTCGCGCAGAGCGCCATCCTGTGGCGTCGCTTGCAACTGTTGCACCCACTGAGTGAGTTGTTCGCGCTGAGACTGTGCATAGCCGGGGGAAGTAGCCGCCAGCAGTACACCAATCAACACGAATAATCCGATGCCAGGTTTCATAAAATAGATCCAGTCGTGATATTCCGCGCTAGCGAAGAAGTCCGGGTGTAGTTCCGGGATCACGGCGGAACGCCACGCCATTTTCCTGCAACAGCGTATTCAGTTCCCTGCTGCGCACATACAGCCGCCGCAGCGGGCCCTGGTTGGAATCCATCATCTCGAACCAGACCTCTCCCGCATGTTGGAATGTTTTGGTGAGCACCACTTCATGCCCGCTTTTGACGTCTCCGCTGGCCGGCACCACATTGACCATAATCGTTCGACCTTCCTGCAACGTCTTTTGAAAATCCTGGCTGCGCACCACGGAGACCTGGCCAAACGCCTCGGCCAGCATGACCACTTCGCCGCCGGTCAGCCCTCTTTTTTCAATGGCCTTTTGGGGATGCGCGCGCGCCGCGGCATCGCGCCAACCACCCTCGGCAATCAGTTTTGACGCACGCGCTGCGGCCTCCCCATACAGTACCCCCGCCGCATTCGCCAAGGCGAAAATTGCACAGTCTTCATATTGGGTTTGCGTGCCGGCGCCGGGCAATCCCGGTCCCTTGCCATTGGCGGCTGATCGGGCGATATCGCGATCGCTACCACGCGCCAGAACATCCTCCCAAACACGACGGATCTGCACATCAGTCACATTGGGGTCGCCATCGACAGCCAAACTGCGCAGCGCTGTATCCAGCCGGGTCAGTTCGTCTGCAGTCCACCCCAGGCGCTTGGCCAGGTCGTTCATGCTGCTGATGGTGTGCTTGACGATCGCAGCGTCAATCTCATCGCCGAGTGTATCCATCGCGTGAGTCAACGTATCAACCTTGGCATTGAACTGCGACAGTCGGAGCAGGCACTCCTGATGCGCAGCAGAACCCTTCTTGACACTGACGCAGCTTTGAGTGATGGCATTGCCTTCATCCACCAGCGCCAGCTTACGCAGCGCCAGCGGCTGGCGCTTGGTAATCAGCGGTTGCCTGATACTGTCCGGCAACGTCAGCGGTATCTCTGGCACGGCCGGGATACCGGCATGGGTCATCGTCGCCATCAAAAGCGTCATGCTTAAAAGCAGCCGAATGGAGTTCATCCGCATTGCGTCAACATTAACCGGTAATTATTGCGTGGGTGACGCAGACTTTCGTCGTGGCCGCGGCGCAGCAGGCTCTTTCGTATCGGCGACCACACTGGTGAACTCGCCTTTTTCAAGGCGCTCATTGGCGAGAATGAGCTTGGTCAGTTCCTTGCGATCCTGCTCTTGCTGATCAATTTCCGTTTTTGTCTTTCCCGTAAGCTTCACATCGTTGGCCTTATTGAGATCGCGCTGAATGCGGCGCAGTTTCTCATTGGGCGATTCCGGCTCCTTCACGGCGGGCTCTGCGGATACTGCAACAGGCACGCCACGCTGTTTCAGACGATCGACGATCACTGTGGCGCGGCCAATGAGCTTCTTTTCTTCCTCCCTGACCTGTTCCATGTCGACTGCCCGCCCGCGCAGATCAGGGAATGGCGGCGCTGCCGGGCACTCGACATTCAAAGACTGCCCGTTCAGCGCATTGGACGCCTGCGCCAAAAGAAAGCTGGATTCCTGATAGTCCGGTGTGGCCTGCTTCACGGCGGCGAAGGCGTAACCGGACAGCGCTGCAGCGCAATGCAGTTGCTTCCACGCGGCTTGCGGCCCCTGGACTCCCGGTACGGCTTTATCGCCGCGCCGCAATTCCTTCAATCCGGTATCAATCTTGGTGGTGCCTTTGAGGCCGCTGTCGTTGGGCGATGCCGAAATGCCGATACCTCCCCGCAGTGTGCGCGCCGTGGCATCGCGGTCACGAATGAAGGCGGCGTCCTTCGCACGCTTTTCTTCAGCCTGGCGCTCTTGCTCAATGCGATCGGCTTCGGCCTGCTGACGTTGGCGCTCAGCCTCGGCCGCCGCCGCTTCTTGCTGCGCGCGTTGTGCCGCCCCATAGTCATACCCGGGGCTGACGTTGGAATTACCTCCGCCGGTCGAGGGACGAGTGCCGTAACACGCTTCTTCGCAGCTCGCAGCCGTACCCAACTTCTTGTGCTTTCCCGGGCAGGCACACATGGTATCCCCGACCCAACCGCCGAAGGCAACGGGGGGCACAAAAGCAAAGCAAGCGATGCTGAGAAGTGCCAACAGCGATCCCCATGGGCAACTTCTAATGTCGAGGGATTTCACTTTTATATCCGCCCTCGTTCTCTCGAATAAGTACCTGCGCGTCGGGTAAGGCAGGGGGTGGTTTCAGCGTCGGGGCAAGCTTGATGATCTTCTCGCGCAGCGCATGGTCGCCCGGTGTCTTTTGCAGCTGCTCGACCATCTGTTGCAACTGCTCACGTGGCGATTGGGCGTGTGCGCTTACGGCCAAACCCAAGAATACGGTGATCGCAACGATCAGCTTGCCGGTGGCTTTCATGGTGAGATATCCATCACATTTTTGACTGTCGTCGAATTGATTTTTTGCGCAACGCGCAACGCCGTTATCGGCTTACTGCCTGGCGATACGTTCGTCAGCGCCACCACGTCGTTTGATGAGACTCAAGCCATCGGGACTAATTCGAAAAGTGATTGCGTCATGAACATAGGGCTCGGTCCAGTTAAATACACCGTCACGGTAGGGCATGCGGTCAATCAGGTAACTTCCGGGTTGCGAATGCCCGTAAAAAGCATTTTGCGACCCCAATGAATTGATCCTCAACGTGTAGTGCAATTCCCCGTTCTTGACCTCGTAGATATTGTCCCAGTTGAGGCCCCCTGGACCGGCGAGATTGGATCTGAAACGCGCGCCCTCCATTTTCTTCAGAAATGCGGCCTCGCGCGCCTGAGGTGTATCGGCGGCGGCCTTAGCGGCTGCAACTTTTTGCTCCTCCGCTTTCTTTACAGACGCCAATTCGGCTCGGGCTTTGATCGCGTAAGTCTTGTCCAGTGCCTCGCGGCGCTCGGCATCGGTCAGCGTAAATCCGAGATACAGTTTGAGGTCGTCGATGGCTGAGTCGTACTGACCGGCGGTTTCGCGTGCCATCGCCCGGTTGTAATACGCATCGGCAAACCATGGGGCTAGGTTGAGCGCCTGGGTGAATAGATCAACCGCCTTGCGAGCCCCTGCAGCATCCGTGGCCTGCTTCAGAATCGTGACCCCCATGACGAACGGTTCGCGAGCTGCCTCGGGGATCGCTGGCGCAGGCTTGAGTTCGCTGGAAAGTTTGATGATGCGCTCGCGCAGCGCCCTGTCCGTCGGCACCTGCTGGAGCTGTTGTGCCAATGCATTTAATTGCTCGCGGGGGGATTGGGCGTGAGCTGCCGCCGTCATAGACAAAATCGCAATGAAAACAACAGCCAGAACGCGGGTCAGCATCATCATTGGTCTCGCTTCATTCGTCTCAAATAACCCAGAGTCGATCAGTATGCGCTTAACGGCGACAAAATCCGCCGCGCGGGTGCGAGAACAATGCCGCGTTAAAGCACCATCCCGCTATGTCGCAGCAGCGCGTCCGGTGACGGTTCGCGGCCACGGAAGGCCTTGAAGGATTCCAACGCCGGGCGTGAGCCGCCCACGGCGAGGATTTCGCGCCGGAAACGTTCGCCGGTCGCGGCGTCGAGCGTGGTTCCAAGGTTTGAAGCGGCGGCGGCTTCTTCAAAGGCCGCATACGCATCGGCCGACAAAACCTCTGCCCATTTGTAGCTGTAATACCCGGCTGCGTAACCACCGGCGAAAATGTGCGAAAAGCTGTTCGGAAAACGGTTCCACGCCGGCGGCATCAGCACAGCCACCTCGCGGCGCACTTCGGCAAGCACCTCCATGACGTCACGCCCTGCGGCTGCGCTGCCGTGTATCAGCAAATCGAACAGGCTGAATTCGACTTGGCGCAGCGTATGCAGCCCGCTCTGAAAGTTTTTCGCCGCGATCCTCTTGTCGTAGAGCGCGCGCGGCAGTGGTTGGCCGGTATCACAATGCGCGGTCATGCCGGAGAGCACGTCCCACTCCCAGCAGAAGTTTTCCATGAACTGGCTTGGCAATTCAACCGCATCCCATTCCACGCCGTTGATTCCCGACACGGGGAGGTCTTCGATCTGGGTCAGCAGGTGGTGTAATCCGTGGCCAAATTCGTGAAACAGTGTAATGACATCGTCGTGACTGAAGGTTGCCGGCCGCCCCCCGACCGGTGCCGGGAAATTGCAAGTGAGATAAGCCACCGGGGTCTGGATGACTTCATCCAGCGTTCCGCTCATGCGCCGTCGCTCAATGGGGCCATCCATCCACGCGCCGCTACGCTTGGCTTCACGGGCATATAGATCAATGAAAAACTGGCCGATCAGTTGCCCCTCACGTTCAATACGGAAAAACCGAACATCCGGATGCCATGTCGGTGCCTGATCGGGTGCGATCGTGACCGAAAATATTGTGGCGATGACACGGAACAAACCCGCGAGCACAATGGGTTCGGGGAAATACTGCTTCACCTCGTCGTCGGAAAAACTGTAGCGCGCCTGCTTCAGCTTTTCTGACACCCACGAAATATCCCAGCTTTCAAGTGCGTCCAACGCAAGTTCGGTCGCGGCAAAGGCGCGCAACTCGGCGACATCTTTTTCTGCGAAGGGGCGCGCCTTCTGCGCCATGTCACGCAGAAAAGCGGCGACCTGCTCGGGAGAATCCGCCATCTTGGGTGCCAGCGAGACATCAGCGTAGCTCGCGTAACCCAGCAGTTGCGCCTCTTCGGCACGCAATGCCAGCGTTTGTGCTATCAGCGGCCCATTATTCCATTCAGGTTTGTTGCCTGCATCAAAAAACTCGGCGGCACGCGTTGCGTACGCACGATACATGCGCGCGCGCAAAAGCCGGTTGTCGCTATATTGCAGAACCGGAAGGTAACTTGGGGCCTGAAGGGTAAATTTCCATTTACCACGGCCAGCGGATGTTTCATCCCGCGCGGCTGCATCATGCGCCGCCTGTTTAACATCGTCGGGAAGCCCGATCAGATCTGCCTCGTCCGTGATCCATTCCGAGTGCGCATTGGTCGCATCAAGAAGGTTCTCTGAAAACTTGGCGCCCAAGGCTGACAACTCTTCCTGAATCTGCTTGAAACGTGGTTTGCGATCTTCCGGCAGTTCTGCGCCGGAAAGACGAAAATCGCGAAGCTCGTTTTCAATGATGTGGCGTCGCGCCGATGACAACCCGGTGAATTCCGAGCTGATCGCCAATGCTTTGTATTTTGCGAACAACGCCAGATTCTGGCCAATATCGGCATAAAAGCTGGACACTTCCGGCAGCAGATCGTTGTAGGCTTCGCGCCACGGCGGCACATCGTTAACGGAATGCAGGTGGCCGACCATATTCCACGCCCGCGACAAGCGCTCACCCGCATCAATAAGCGGTTGCACAAAGTCATGCCAGGTTGCCGGTGCCGTCGCAGCAGTCAACCGCCCGATCAGCGACCGATTTTCGTCCAGAAGCTGACGGATTGCCGGCCCGACATGTGCCGGTTCAACAAGGTCAAAGCGGGGCAACCCGCTGAAATCGAGAAGGGGATTCATAGGTAAGAATAGAGCAACTCAGACAACAAGATCTTTATAAGCATGAAAGCTCGCATGTCCGAGCAGGGGCAAAATCAGGATCAACCCGATCAGCGCAGTCGCAAATCCGATGGCGGTCAGCACCATGATGATGGTGGCCCACAAGGCCAGCGGTAAGGGATTTTCGGCTACCGCATGAAAGCTGGTGGTGATGGCCTTGAGTAGATCGCAGCGTCTGTCCACCAGCATCGGCATCGATACCACACTGGCAGCAAACACCAGTGCAGCGATCAGCCCCCCTGCACCGAGATAGGCAACAAACAACAACAGATACCGCGGGTTGAGCATCACCTCCAGCACCAATGCCATCGGTGCCAGCGCGTCGCCCTTGTAAAACAGCGTCACCAACATCATGGAAATCATCTGCCAGAGTGTGCCGGCCAGCAACGAGAGCAGCCCGAAGCCGATCAGGCCCGAAGGGTTGCGCCGCCAGGCCAGCATTGATTCGCGCAGCGATGGCGGTTCATCGGCGTGATAACACCGGGAAAGCTCGTAAAGACCTGCGGCCAACATTGGCCCGACCAGCAGAAAGCCGGTAATTGCCGCGGTGAATAAATACGGCAGACGCAGGGTCGCCGCCAGAATCACCGCGCCCGCCAACGCGACCGCAAACCCGTAAAACAGGCTCGCTACCGGCTTGCGCCACAGATCGACCCAGCCGCGTTTCAACCAGGAAAAGGGCGCAGTCAGCGCAACAATACGCACCGGGGAAATAGTCGACGCTGAAACTACGGTGTCCACCGCATTACCCACCTCGTTGTCCGGCACCATCAGGAGTTCGCCCGTGAGCCGCTCAGTCGCGTGAGTGCTTCACGGTACTTGGAAGCGGTTTTTTCGATGATATCGGCCGGCAAGCGCGGGCCGGGTGCTTGCTTGTTCCAGTCCAGCGTCTCTAGATAATCGCGCACGAACTGTTTGTCAAAACTCGGCGGACTGGTGCCAATCTTGTGCTGGTCGGCAGACCAGAAGCGCGATGAGTCGGGCGTGATGACTTCGTCGATCAGGTGCAGCCGACCCTCGGCGTCCAGCCCGAATTCGAATTTGGTGTCGGCGATGACGATGCCGCGCACGCGGGCAAACGCAGCCGCTTCACGGTAAAGGCGCAGCGCGGTGTCCTTCACCTTTTTCGCCATATCGACACCGATCAGTTTCTCGGTGGTCGCGTAGTCGATATTTTCGTCATGCGCACCGATCTCGGCCTTGGTGGCCGGGGTGAAGATGGGTTCTGGCAACTGCTGCGCCATCTGCAAGCCGGGCGGCAGGGCAATACCGCACACCGCACCGGTGGCCTGATAATCTTTCCAGCCCGAACCAATAATGTAGCCGCGCACCACGGCCTCGATGGGCAGCGGCTTCAGGCGTTTGGTCACCAGCGCACGGCCGCGCACCTGAGCAATTTCGTCCTCGCCACTCACCACGCTTTCCGGGTCGATACCGGTGAGTTGATTGGCGACGACATGTGCGAGCTTGCCGAACCAGAAATTGCTCACCGCTGTCAGCACCTCGCCCTTGCCGGGAATGGGGTCAGGCAGGATGACATCGAAAGCGGACAGCCGGTCGGTGGTGACGATCAGCAGCTTGTCCTCATCAACGGCGTAAATGTCGCGCACCTTGCCGCGGCCAAGCAGGGTCAGGCTGTTGATGCTGGATTCAAATAAAGGTGCGGTCACGAGGGTATCGATCAAAAGTTATTTGCGGGCGATTATAGCTTCGGCTCAATGCAGATCAGCTTCGGCGGCCGTCAGTTTGGCGCGCATGCGGCGAACGCCCAGGGCAACGCCGGCGGCGATCAGCGGAATCGAAACTGCCGCCGCAACGGCCGGATTAAGGCCATGAAACACATGCTCCAGCCCTTCCGCCAGATGATGCACGAGACTGGAAGCGTAGTAAGTGATCGCCACCACAGAAAGCCCTTCCACCGTCTCCTGCAGGCGCAGCTGCAACTGCGAACGGCGGTTCATCTGTGCCAGTAGTTCCTGATTTTGATGCTCCAGTTCGATATCGACCCGGGTGCGCAGCAACGCACTCTTGCGGGCGATGCGTACGGAAAGGTCGTTCTGTCGCCGGGCCACGGAAAGACAGGTCTGAATGGCCGGTGCCAGACGGCGTTCCAGAAAGCCACGCATGCTGGAAAAACCGGTCACCGGTTCGCCGCGCAGATCGGCAACGCGCTGTTTGACGAGTGTGTAATAGGCCTCGGCCGCACCAAAGCGAAACGCGGTGCGCGTCACCGACAATTCCACCGTGGCTGCCAGCCGCGTGAGGCCGGCGAGAATCTCGCGTTCGCTCGCGTAGCCGCGATCCTCGGTAATTTCGGCCATCAGTGCCGAGGTTTCATTTTCAGCCGGTGCCAGCGTGGCCGACACTTCGCGCGCCACCGGAAAAGCCAGCGCGGCCATCATGCGGTAGGTCTCGATCTCCAACAAGCGCTGCACAGTGCGCCCTGACTGACGATGACGCAACTTTTCATCCACCACAATGTAATGGGTAAAGCCGTCATGAATATGAAAGTCCGACGCTACCAGCGCACCACCGTCGGCGACGCGCGTCAGAACAAAAGGCACCGGTGATTGCGCCAGTTCAACCTGCAGCGCCTCAGGGTCGCGCTCGGCGGTGGTGCAGTATTCCAGATGCGTGGCGGCGAGCAAACAACCCGGAATCGCTGCACACCAGTCATGCGGAAAAGCATCGAGCGCCGTGGTGCGACGAATCTCACCCGGCTGACGACGACGGAAAAAAGTGTAGGTGGAAAACTCGTTATGCCGTTCCCACTTCAGCCGTAAATCACCGGCTTCAAGAATCCAGTGGTTGCTGTCGATCTGCGAGCCGAACGGGCTTTGCGCGAGACTGCACAGCTCGCGCAAATGGATTTCTTCGGCCTCTGCGATGACCCGGCCAGCGATTGCCTCATGGGGCGCATCGTGCAGCATCACCAAATGCGTGATCCACGTCGCGCCGTCGAGCACGACCGGCGGACGTGCATGCAACTCGTCGTTCAGACGCTTGCGCAGCGGATGTTCGGCGCGTTGTAGCGAGGGCATGGGCACGATGGCTGCCAGATGCGCAATAACTTACTTCACCACCTGCGACAACTCGCCCTTGGCGTAACGCTCGGCCATTTTGTCTAGCGCCATCACCTTAATTTTGCTCGCCTGCCCGGCGCAACCAAAGGCTTCATAGCGTGCCAGACAAATCTTTTTGGCGGCTTCACGTGCCGGCTTGAGGTAATCGCGCGGGTCAAACTTGGCGGGGTTCTCGGCAAAATAACGGCGGATCGCACCGGTCATCGCCAGACGAATATCGGTGTCGATATTGATCTTGCGCACGCCATGCCTGATGCCATTGACGATTTCTTCAACCGGCACGCCATAGGTTTCTTTCATGTCGCCACCGAACTCGCGAATCTCGGCCAGCAGTTCCTGCGGCACCGAACTGGAGCCGTGCATCACCAGATGCGTGTTGGGGATGCGCGCATGAATCTGCTTGATACGGTCAATGGCGAGAATGTCGCCGGTGGGTTTCTTGGTGAATTTGTACGCCCCGTGGCTGGTGCCAATGGCAATCGCCAGCGCATCGCAATTGGTCTGTTTGACGAAATCGGCCGCCTGATCCGGGTCGGTCAATAATTGTTCGCGGGTCATGGTGCCCTCTGCGCCGTGGCCGTCTTCCTTGTCGCCCTTCATGGTTTCGAGCGAACCGAGCACGCCGAGTTCGGCTTCCACTGAAACGCCGATGGAATGCGCAAACTTCACCACTTCACGCGAGACCGCAACGTTGTATTCGTAGGACGCCGTAGTCTTGCCGTCGGCCTCAAGCGAGCCGTCCATCATCACCGAGGTAAACCCGGACTTGATCGCCGACATGCACACTGCCGGGCTTTGGCCGTGATCCTGATGCATCACGATCGGCAGTTGCGGGTAGGCTTCGAGCGCGGCCAGAATCTGGTGACGCAAAAAAGGCTCACCGGCATATTTGCGCGCACCGGCCGAGGCCTGCATGATGACCGGTGCATCGATCTGCGCGGCGGCTTCGCAAATCGCCCAGACCTGTTCCATATTATTCACATTGAAGGCCGGCAGGCCGTAGCCGTTTTCGGCAGCGTGGTCGAGCAGTTGGCGCATCGAAACAACGGGCATGACAATCTCCTTGAATTAACGTTATACGTTATGTGGGGGTATCGATTTTCGGCCGGCGATATTCGCCCACCTTGACGAGTTTCATGGTGTTGGTACCACCGGCCTGGCCAATCGGTTCGCCAATGGTCAGCACGATCAGATCGCCCTCTTCCACCGCACCGGCCGCAATCAGGGTTTCCTCGGCCTGCCAGAGCAGTTCGTCGCGGTCGCTGGCGACATATTCGGTGAGCAGCGGATACACGTCACGGAAAATGCTGACGCGATAACGGGTGCGAATGCGCGGCGTCAGCGCATAGATCGGCACACCGGAATTGAGCCGGCTCATCCACAGCGTGGTGGAGCCGGATTCGGTCAGCGTGGCAATCGCCTTGACCTTGAGATGAAAGGCCGTCCACAAAGCTGCCATGGCAATCGACTGATCGATGCGGGTGAATACCTGGTTCAGAAAATGCGCGTCCAGCGTCACTTCCTGAGAATTTTCGGCGGCAACGCACACCCGCACCATGGCCTCGACCGACTGCACCGGATAGGCACCCGAGGCGGTTTCGGCGGAAAGCATCACCGCATCGGTGCCGTCGAGCACGGCATTCGCCACATCCGACACCTCGGCACGCGTTGGCACCGGGCTGGTAATCATCGATTCCATCATCTGCGTGGCGGTGATGACAAAACGGTTGTGCTCGCGTGAGGCGCGGATGATGCGCTTTTGCAACGCCGGTACTGCCGCGTCGCCCACTTCTACGGCCAGATCGCCGCGCGCCACCATCACGCCGTCGGTGGCGCGCAGAATGTCCTCAAGGTTCGCCACGGCTTCGACACGCTCAATCTTGGCGATCACCAGCGCATCCGAGCC
>CAJAWW010000205.1 GCA_903946745.1 uncultured beta proteobacterium | reverse complement strand
TGGGTCGGGAAGGAGCGCTTACGGCGCTACGCCGTCGGGTACGATCAGTTTCAGTTGGGGGAAATAGGTTTGGTAACGGCGGGCGTCGCGGGTGATTAGTGTCAAGCCAGAAACCATGGCATCGGCACCAATATAAAAGTCCGGCAACGGCGCGGTCTTGATGCCGCCCTGGCGACGGTAGCGCAGAAACGCTTGTCCGGCCAGATGGGCACCTTCCCACGCCAGATCGTGGCGGCCAATGCCCAGGCGTGTCAGCACGCGATCCAATTCTGCGGCGGTGGCATAGGCAATGGATACTTCGGCGTAGATCACTGGATTGATCTGTACCGCGCCAAGCATGAGGGCATCTTCCAGGGCTTGCGATGAACCAGCGGCAAAGGGTTCCTGTTGCTTGACGATATCAAGCAGCACATTGCTATCGACGAGAAACATGTCTTACTCTTCGCGCGTCATGGCCATGATGTCATCGGTGGAAAGTGCCAGATGCGCACTGGCGCTGCCTGTGACGGCGCGAATGCCGTCACGGATACGCTCGCGGCGATCCTCCGGGCTTTCATTTTTACGGGATAGCCAGACACGTCCATTATCGAAGTGAAATTCAACATTGCAGCCCGGCGCAAGCCCCGCCTGGTGGCGGATATGTTGAGGGATGGTTACCTGGCCTTTACTAGTCAGTCGCATGTTGTTCTCCCTGTGCGAGGTTGTGGAAAAATTACTGCGCGCTCGCTACTATTTTTCCATAGCCTCTGCGTTGAGTTAGTTGCAAAAGTAATACCATTTTGGTAAGAATTATAGTCCACCGTCGGCGGGGGATTGTTGAGGCACCTCTGAAAGCATTGCTTACATACCCTCACAATTGCTTACCTTGCCAAGCAGCACGACTCGTTATGCTGTCTCCGTCAGCGCCGTCATGTCGGGCTTGGGAGATAGGTTGTCAAATATGTGGTCAATCCAGCGCACGGGATTTCTGTTCTTAGGCATGCTTGCTTTTCAGGTCCATGCGCAGAGCAGCGCACCGACTGACGCGCTCTGGCGTGCCAGTTCGCGTCTGGGTTACGGGCCTACGGCGGCGTTGGTGGCCGAGATGGCGCAGGCGGGCGGCGCAAAACCTTGGGCGCTGCAATCCATCGACGCTGCGCATCAGGCCAGCGAGCAACCGGCGCGCATTCCTGCTGAACTGACGCACTTCAATCAACCGCTGGAGCAGATTTTTGCGCGCTTCAAGGAGGAACGCGAAGCGCGCAAGGCGGGTCAGGAAACGTTGCAGAAAATGGGTGACGCAGCGCCCGGCACCGGCAAGCAGGATAGTGGGGTGTTCAGCCGTGATGCCGCGCGTGAAGCGGCTGCGTGGCGACTGATGTCTTGCAGCGCGCCGGAAGTCGAAAATCCGCTACTCGCGCGCATGACCGAATTCTGGTTCAATCATTTGAATGTATTTTCCGGCAAGGGGGCGGTGCGTGCATTTGTTGGCCATTACGAATTGAATGTGATTCGTCGGCATGCGTTTGGCAAGTTTGAGGATTTGTTGCTCGCCAGTGCCAAGCATCCGGCGATGTTGTTTTATCTGGATCAGGCACAGAGCGTGGCTGAGGGCAGTCGTGGTCCGCTTGGCCAGGCACGCGGCCTCAACGAAAATTACGCGCGCGAGTTGATGGAGTTGCACACCCTGGGGGTGAATGGCGGCTACACACAAAACGATGTGCGTGAGTTGGCGCGCATTCTGACCGGCTGGACGGTTGCACCGAAGCAGCCCGGCGATCAGACCGATGGATTCCGCTTCAACGCGCGCACGCATGACAGCGGACAGAAACGCTTGCTTGGCACCGTCTTTCTCAACAATGGATTGGCCGAAGGCGAGCAGGCGATACGCATGCTGGCACGCCATCCGGCCACGGCGCGCCGTGTGGCGACCCGGCTGGCGACGTTTTTTGTGTCCGACCAACCTTCCTCAGCCCTGGTTGACAGGCTTACCCGCAGCTTCAGTGATTCGCAGGGGGATCTGCGCGTGACGTTGCGTACGCTGGTTGAGTCGCCCGAGTTCTGGCAGACGGAACACAAGCTGTTCAAAACGCCGCTCGACTATGCCTGCTCGGTACTCACTGTTCTTGGTGGCGTACATGGCAGACGTGATGTGGCGCAGACGATGACTTTCCTGTCACAAGCCGGACAGCCGGTGCACGGGTGGCAAACGCCGGACGGCTACCCGACCGACGCGGCGACCTGGCTTGCGCCGGAAGCGCTGACGCGGCGTGCGGATTTTGCGTTTGCCTTGGGGCGGCAGGTTCCTGAATTGCAGTTTCTCAATACCTTTCTGAGCACGGCAACACGCCAGCGCATTGCGCAGGAACCCGCGCATCTGCGTACCGGCCTGATGCTGGCCAGCCCGGAATTCATGCGTAAATAATGGGATCGACGCTCATGCCTGAAGTCATTTCCAGCAAACGCCGTTTGCTGATTTCTGCGGCGTGCGCGGTGTGTGCGACCAGTGGCGCAGTCTTCGCTCCGATGATTTGGGCACGCAGTGCGCCGTCGTTCAAGAATGCACGCTTGATCCTTGTTTTCCTGCGGGGTGCTTACGACGGCATTTCAGCCACCGTGCCTTATGCCGACGCGGACTACGCGCGCAATCGGCCAAACATTGCCATTCCGGTGCCTGACGGGGGGAGTGAAAGCGCACTCAGACTCGATCAGACGTTTGCACTGCATCCGGCGCTGGCACCGCTGTTGCCCTTGTGGCATTCCGGTGTGCTGAGTTTTTTGCCGAGCGCCGGATCGCCCGATCCGACGCGCTCGCATTTTGAGGCGCAACTTCATTGGGAAATTGGCCAACCCGGCAAGAGCAATGCGCCGGCGGGCTGGCTCAATACGTTGGCCGGCTTTGGTGCTGATAGTGCTGGTAGTGTGGATAGCGCAGCGGATCCATTGGCGATCGGCGTTGGTGAAGCCAACCCGAAAATCCTTTCCGGGCCTGCTGCGGTGCGCCTCATTCCCAAGGGGAATTCAGCAATGCGCGAAGGGGTGCTGGCACATGACCGGACACGTCAGGCTTTATTGGATTTGTACGCCGGGCAGGATGCGATTGCAAAAGCATTCCGTCAGGGCGCTGACAGCCGCATGGCCAGCGCGCAAGAACTGAGCAGCGAGGCGATGGCCGCGGATAACGGTGCTGCAAGTGCGGCGGGCTTGTTACTGGATGCCCAGCATCTTGGCACCCTGATGCGCAACGACCGTCGTTTGCGCATTGGTTTTCTGTCTGCTGGCGGCTGGGATACGCACGCCAATCAGGGCATGACGAACGGCCTGCTGGCAAGAAATTTCACCAGTCTTGGTCAGGCGCTGGCGCAGTTGCGGCGCGACTTTTCCGAACCCGGAGATTTGATCGTCGTGGCCAGCGAATTTGGTCGCACCGCCGCCGAAAATGGTACACGCGGCACGGATCACGGACACGGTAATACGTTGATGCTGTTAGGCAACCGCGTCAATGGTGGTCGCTGGCATGGGCAGTGGTCGGGGCTCAGCAAAGGAAATCTCAATGAGGGCCGTGACTTGCCGGTGCATCACGACTTTCGCAGCGTATTTGCTGAGGTACTGCGCACGGGGTTTGGTCTTGGCGAACGGCACTTGCAAGACCTGTTTCCCGGCGCACGCTTTGATGCCGGATTACGCAGTTTGTTCAAAACCGCTTAGTGCCGGACGCATTGCAACAGCAGATCAGCCCCGCCTGCCGTGCGCGCTTATTTTCCGGCGCAGCGTGCCGCTTCCGCTCGCATTTTTTGTAACACGGCGGCCACTTCCTCCGGTGTTTTTGCGGGGATGCGCGCCTCGTGACCACTACCGAGATTGCCGCCACCGAAGTAGGCACGAACTTCGTCGTTGCGTTGTTCGATGTACTGTATGTGAGCAAGATTGACCCACTGCCGGCGTTCCCCGTTGGGCGGAATTTCAAACAGACAGAAGGCCACCGAGCCCGCCGCCGGCGGATCGTTCGGTGCAGCGGCTGCGGGTGCCACAGCAAGCAGCAGCAGGGTGCTGATCCAAACTTTGACGCTGTGAATAGGTGAAGTCATGTAACCAGTATAGAGCGTCGAAAGTGTGCCGGGTAGGCGGCAGTCGTACCAGGGTTGTGCTGTACGCGTGTTTTGATCGAATACCCGCTGCTGCAAAGATGCGACAATAGGATGAGTGGCGGTCTGCGTTACCGCCCATGAACCGCGCGCCCCGGTGACTTGTGTCACGGTGGGTGCGCACTGTAAATCACGGGGGCTTCCGCCGCGTGATGGTTGATGGAATCGGGAGTTATCGATGCACCCCGCTGCACGCGTATTGCTGCGCTCGCTCACTTTATGTGGGGCGATCGCCTTGCTGTCGCCCTTTGTCCGGGCGGCGGAACTGTTGGCCGTGCCGCCGGATCAGGTTGTGCGCGTTGGCGACCCTCGCCTGAAGGCGGCACTGGCTTCGCATCGCGGCCACCCGGTCGTTATTAATTTCTGGGCCTCATGGTGCGAGCCATGTCGTGAGGAAATGCCTGCGCTCCAGCGTTTCGCCCGGCATTGGCGCGAACGCGGTGTGACGGTCATCACCATTGCTGTGGCCGACAATGCCACCCGTGCGCGCGATTTTCTTTGGGAGATCGATGTCGATCTGCCGGTACTGGACGATCACGACCAGACGCTGAGCCGCTCAATGGGCGCGCGCGCATTGCCGACAACGTTCATGCTTGACCACCAACACCGCATTCGCCTGCGTGCACAAGGCGTTATCGACTGGGCGTCGCCCGCTGTCGATGCGCAAACACAAACACTTTTCAAGCAATCACGGAGAACATCATGAATCGTCGTCATTTCATCAAATCGGCTGCGGTTGTCACGGCAGCCACGCTGGCCGGCGCGCGTTTTGCGAACGCTGCCACAGGTCAGTTCGCACCGAATCCGGCCAACGGTTGGCGCATGTTCGAGGTGACGCAGCGTGTCATGCCAACGGCTGCAAATACGGCCACCGGCGCTACCCGTATCTGGCTGCCGCTGCCGGCAGTGGAGGATGCCAGCTGGATCAAGACGCTGGGCAATGTCTGGCAGGGTAATGCTGCTGAGGTGCGCATCCGGCGTGAAGGGGCTTACGGCAGCCTGATGCTCGCGGCGCACTGGGCGGGCGGTGAAACCGCGCCGGTTATCGAGGTCAAGAGCCTGTTTGCGACCCGTGACCGGGCCGTCGACTTTTCGCAACCGGGCAAGGTGGCTGCACTGGATGCGGCGACCGCACGGCTCTATACGCAGGGGACAGAATTTCTACCCACGGACGGCATTGTGCGCAAGACCGCGCTGGAGATCACGC
>CAJAWW010000204.1 GCA_903946745.1 uncultured beta proteobacterium | reverse complement strand
GCTCCAGCCAGCTGGAATAATTACCCTTCCACGGAATGCCCTGACCGCGGTCGAGTTCGAGAATCCATTCGGCCGCATTGTCGAGAAAGTAGCGGTCGTGGGTGACGGCGACCACGGTGCCGGGGAAGCGCGTGAGGAACTGCTCCAGCCAGCCCACCGATTCGGCGTCGAGGTGGTTGGTGGGTTCGTCCAGCAGCAACATGTCGGGGCGCGAGAGCAGCAGTTTGCACAGCGCGACGCGGCGTTTTTCACCGCCGGAAAGATTGCCGACCACCGCCTCCCAGGGCGGCAGACCAAGCGCATCGGCGGCAATTTCCATCTGCGTTTCGACGTCGGCACCGGCGGTGGAAATGATGTTTTCGTACTTGGCTTGATCTTCCGCGAGTTTGTCGAAATCAGCGCCTTCCTCGGCGTAGGCGGCGTAAACCTCTTCGAGCTTCTGCTTGGCTTCCATGAGTTCGACGAGGCCGGATTCGACTTCCTGTTTCACCGTTTTGGTGGCGTCGAGTTGCGGTTCCTGCGCCAGATAGCCGATTTTCATGTTCGGCTGCCAGGTTACTTCGCCGTCATATTCCTTGTCTTCACCCGCCATGATGCGCAGTACGGTGGATTTGCCGGAGCCGTTCAAACCGAGCAGACCAATTTTTGCGCCGGGGAAGAAGGACAGCGAGATGTCCTTGATGATGGTGCGCTTGGGCGGAACAATCTTGTTCACGCGGTGCATCGACATTACATATTGAGCCATGGGGTTTCCTTAATCAAAATCCGGTAAAGAGAAAGTCGAGCGCGGCGAGAATTTCGTCGCGTTGCGAGGTGAGGTTGGCGGCAGGTGTCTTGAGGCTGCGGGTGGCGATGGCGGCCAATTCCTGCGGGCGCAGGAAATATTCGGTGCCGTCGATTTTCATAATGGGGTTCAGACGCAACACCGGTATCACGTCCGGGTCGGATTTGAGCCGCAGCGGGGCGACCACGGTGGCGTCAAAGGTGCCTAGTAGATCGCTGGGCAGCGCTACCAGAAAAGGCACACGTGAGCGGCTGGCCGGGTTGGGGTTGGGATAGACGTCGAATTGCGCCATCAAAACAGCCTCAGCCCGTCACTCCATAGCCCGTGTTCAGCAATTTCGCGGTTGTACGCGGCGATGGCCTCTTTGTTCTGCTCCAGCCATTCGGCTTCGCGGCGCTTTTTGACTTCAGCGGTCAGCGCGATTTCGAGTGTTTGCGAGAGATTGATTTTGTGCGCGCGCGCGGCTTCGAGCAGGTCGGCACGCACGCTGAGATTGGCGGCTTTTTTGGGCTGGGCGCTCATGGCAGGTTCCTTACAAGGTGATGCGCATAATTTACGCGCATCAGTGGTGCGCGTCAATTTTCGCCATCGACAAACCGGGCGATGAATGCGCCTTCACGCTGCGGCGGCAGGGCGATTTTGACGCGATAACCGCTGCCGGGGGCGACGTTCATTGCCGTACCTTCAGCGTCGACTATTGCGTTGAGTTCATGTGTCGAGTTGCCGGCGGGATGGATCACTTCCAGCCGGTCGCCGACGGAAAAGCGGTTGCGGACGTCGATTTCGGCCAGTCCGTCGGCGTCGTAGCCGAGCACGTCGCCGACATACAGGCTGCGACCGGATTCGGAATGGCCACGCAGATAGTTCTGGTATTCGCGGTCAGGATGGCGCTCGTAGAAGCCGGCGGTGTAGCCACGATTCGCCAAGCCTTCGAGTTCGCCGATCAGGCTGGCGTCGAACGGCCGGCCGGCCACGGCATCGTCGATGGCGCGGCGATAGCTCTGGCAGGTGCGGGCAACGTAGTAGGGCGATTTGGTGCGGCCTTCGATCTTGAGCGAATCGATGCCGAGTTCGGTCAGTTGCGCCACGTGTTCGATGGCGCGCAGATCTTTCGAGTTCATGATGTAGGTGCCGTGCTCGTCTTCTTCGATGGGCATCATCTCACCCGGGCGTTCTTTTTCTTCGAGCAGAAAACTGTCGCCGCTGGCTTGTTCCATGGCCGGATGCACCTTGTAATCCCAGCGGCAAGAGTTGGTGCAACTGCCTTGATTGGGGTCACGGTGATTGAAGTAGCCGGACAGCAGGCAGCGGCCGGAATAAGCGATGCACAGCGCGCCGTGCACGAAAACTTCCAGTTCGGTATCCGGGCATTCCTGACGGATTTCGGCCACTTCGTCGAGCGAGAGTTCGCGCGACAGAATGACCCGTGAAACGCCGATGCTGCGCCAGAAGCGCACCGATGCATGGTTCACCGTGTTCGCCTGTACCGACAGATGAATCGCGACTTCAGGCCAGCGTTCGCGGATCATCAGCATCAGGCCGGGGTCTGCCATGATGAGCGCATCGGGCTTCAACGCAATCACCGGCGCCATGTCGTCGAGATAAGTTTTCAGCTTTGCGTTGTGCGGCACGATGTTGCTGACCAGATAAAACTTGCCGCCACGTTGATGCGCCAGATCAATGCCGGCGGCGAGTTTTTCCAGCTTGCCGAAATCGTTGTTGCGCACGCTCAAGGAATAGCGCGGTTGACCGGCATAAATGGCCGTGGCGCCAAAGTCGAGCGCCGTGGCAGCCATGCGTAGCGAGCCGGCGGGAGCCAGTAGTTCAGGAACGCGCATCGAGTCGTTTCAGTCGTGGTGGGGCGGCGAGCAGTTTCTCGTCTGCGGTAATCAGGGTGGCGTCATGACGGATCGCAGTGGCGGCGATGAACCGGTCGGCCGGGTCTTTGTGCAAGAGTTCAAGTTGCACGGACAGGATAGCAATGTGACCGTCAAGCGGTATCTCAAGCAACCCATTATCGAGCAACTCACTGCGCCATTGATTGACTGAGGATGGCAGGTCAAGGCGCTTTCGGGCTTGTAGCAAGGCGCATTCCCAGAAACTGATGGCGCTCACTGCTATTTCGCCGGTTTGGAAATGTGCCGAGATGAGATTTCTTGCCTGCTGGCCAAGGCGCTGGTCATCCTGATCCATCCAAACCAACGTGTGGGTATCGAGCAGGATCACCGCAGTGCATCCCAGTCCTCCAGCGGAACTGCCGGTTCGATCAGGTCGTCTGTGGTCGTGACTTTTCCTTTGTGCCATCCGAATGGAGATTTTGCTTTTTCGGACTTGATCGGTCGCAATTCAACGAGCGGTTTGCCGTGCTTAGTGATGCAGAGCGTTTCACCGCT
>CAJAWW010000203.1 GCA_903946745.1 uncultured beta proteobacterium | reverse complement strand
GATAAACGCTTTCGTGAATTGTTCGAGAGCAGCCCGGTGGCTATGTGGATTTATGACAGAAAAACACTGGGCTTTCTGGCGGTGAACAACCGCGCGGTGTCGCGCTACGGATATTCGCGCAGCGAGTTTCTGTCGATGACGGTCAAGGATATTCGGCCGGAAGATGAAGTGGTGGCCTATGATCTCACCGAGCAGCGTCGCGCTACCGAGGCGCTGCGCATTGCCGCCGTAGTGTTCGAGCAGAGCAGCGAAGCCATCGTGCTGGCCGATGCCGACCGGCACATTGTCATGGTCAATGAGGCTTTCTGCAAAATTACCGGTTATAGCAAGGAAGAGGCCGTCGGCAAGCCAACCACCCTGCTGAGTTCCGGCCGGCAGGATGCGGAGTTTTTCCGCCTCATGTGGGAATCTCTCAACGGCCAGGGGCGCTGGAGCGGCCGCATCTGGAACCGGCGCAAGAACGGCGAAATTTATCTGGAGTGGCTGTCGATCACCTCGGTACGCGATGAGCAGGGTGTTGTTACTTACTACATCGCCATCTTTTCGGAGTTGCCGGAAGACGCTGCCTGAAAAGTTACTGTTTGATTTTATTGGTGGTTCAATGTAAATTTAAATATATGCGATTTACACTGAACCTAGGTAATCATGACTGTAGCTGACATGCTGTTTGAGTTATCCGAGGGGCAAAAGCGTCAGTATATCGATGCTGAAACTGTTTTTATGGCGCTGTCTCAAGCGAAAAAAGCGGCGGCAGAGGTGCGTGGGTCGATGTTTTGGCGCGATCTCAAGGGCATCCGCACCTTGATTCGCAGCGCTGCCGCCGGGGGGCAAAAATCTCTGGGTGCCCACTCAGAGGCCACGCAAAAGTTATTTGATAGCTTCATGCTGCGCAAGATCAGCGTCGAGGCGCGCGTCAAGGCCTTGAAAGCACAGCTTGCTACGCAACAAAGGCTGAATAGGGCGCACCGGGTGGGGCGGGTGCCCAATATCGTGGTCGACGTTATCAATGCGCTGAAAAAAGCGGGGGTTGATGCACATTTTTTGGTGGTGGGCACGCATGCACTCTATGCGTTTGAGGCGGCAGCGGGTGTGCGTATTGCTGAACAGGCCATGGCCACCCGCGATGTGGATATGCTGTTTGATACGCGTAAGCGGCTGGCGTTTTTTACCGCCATGCAAAAACTTGATAGCTCACTCATTGGCTTGCTGCGTAAGGTTGATGCCAGCTTTGAAGTGGTTGAAGATCAGCATTACACCGCTCGCAACAACGATGGTTTTGAGGTTGATGTCATCCGGCGTCCGGCCACTGAAATCGACCCGCATCCGTTACGCATGAGTGACGCAGAAGACGACTTTTGGGCGGCGCAGGTGTCAATGGGTGAGAAATTGGTGTCAGCACGCCGATTTGAGCAGGTGGTGGTGGCGACCTCGGGAGCGATGGCGCTCATGCGAACCGTCCACCCACTCGATTTCGCCCGAATCAAAATGACACTGTCCCAAGAAGCAGACCGGGAACCCAATAAACGTGGCAAGGATGCACTTCAGGCGGAGATTGTTCAGGCACTGGTAGCGAACTACCTGCCACATTTGCAGTGAGGGGGCTCATCAACTCGGTGGGCGATTCTGTGCATGAGTGTGGGCACTGCCGGATTGGGTTTATTTTCCCGCAGAGCGATCGATGCCACGATAGCTGACCCGATAAATCGCCCCGGCCTGATCGTCGGCGATCAGTAGCGAGCCGTCCGGCAGCATTTGTACGTCGGCCGGTCGCCCCCAGGCGGTTTCGCCTTGCAGCCAGCCGCTGGCGAAGGTTTCGTAGCGGGTGGCTTTGCCATTTTTGAGGCGCACCAGGGCGATACGGTAGCCGGATTTCTTGCCGCGATTCCACGAGCCGTGCTCGGCGATGAAGATCTGGTTGCGGTATTCGGCGGGGAACATCGTCCCGGTGTAAAAGCGCAGGCCGAGCGGCGCGACGTGGGTGCCGAGTGCCTGTGCCGGCGGCGTGAATTCGTCGCAGGAACGCTTGCTGCCGAATTCGGGGTCGCGAACGGCGTCGCCGTGACAGTATGGATAGCCAAAGTGCATGCCGGGCTGCGGGGCGTGGTTCAACTCGCACGGCGGGCTGTCGTCGCCCAGCCAGTCGCGGCCATTGTCGGTGAACCAGAGTGTTTTTGATTCCGGGTGCCAGTCGAAGCCGACCGAGTTGCGCACGCCACGGGCGAAAACCTCGCTGCCGGAACCATCGGCGTTCATGCGCAGGATGCCGGCAAACGGCGCTTTGGGTTCGCAGATGTTGCAGGGCGCACCGACCGGCACATAGAGTTTTCCGTCCGGGCCGAAGGCGATGAACTTCCAGCCGTGACTCGTATTGTTGGGCAGGGCGTCAGTCACCACCACGGGTGTGGGTGGGCGATCCAGTTGCCGGTCGATGTCGTCGAGACGCAGGATGCGATTGACGGCCGACACGTAGAGGTTGCCGTCCTTCCATGCCACACCTACCGGCATCTGCAAGCCATCGGCGACGACCGCGACGCTTTGGGCGTGCATGGCCGCATCGACGCGCACGGCATGCACCTTGCCGGCGCGCATCGAGCCGATATACACCGTACCGCCCTGTGCGTTGAACCGGCCAAGCGTCATTTGCCGCGCATTGTCGACCTGCGCCCAGTGTTCGATGCTGAACCCCGGCGGCAGGCGGATGTGTTCCAGCGGCAGGGCGGTGGCGGCTGTCGTCAGGCAGCAGAGAATAAAAGCAGCAGCGGTACGAATAAACATCGTCATCTCCGCACAAAAGTGGGCATCATAGCGTGTGTGTGAAATGTCGCTGCGATGCGATGGAAGCCGTCTGACGCATACCGGGGGGAGCGGTGAAGAAAACATTGTTGCTGGTCGACGATGAGCCGTCGATGCTGAATGCGCTACTGCGTGAGCTTCGCGGTGAGGACTACGAACTGTTGACCGCCGCCAGCGGTGCCGAAGCGCTGCAGATGCTGCAGACTCGTGAGGTGCCGGTGGTTCTGTCGGACCACCGCATGCCGGGCATGTCCGGCGTCGAGTTCCTGACCCAGGTCCGTGCGCTATGGCCGGACAGCGTGCGCATGGTG
>CAJAWW010000202.1 GCA_903946745.1 uncultured beta proteobacterium | reverse complement strand
GTCACTTTGTCCACAGCAATCTGGCCGTTGTCGGCGATCTCGACGACGAAACCGGCATCGGTCAAAATTTCGCCGGCGACCATCTGGTTGAGATCATTGTCCTCGACCAGCAAAATGCGCGCGCCCTTGATGGCAGCCATGGCTTCGAGCAGCAGTGAAGGCGCATCACCTGCCGTGCGCCGGTCGTCGACTTTTGCCCCCAGCACGCGCATCGCGGTATCAAACAAAATAGAGGCATTGACCGGTTTAATGAGCACGTCTTCGATGCCCACTTCGGCGGCCTGCTTCTGTACTTCTTCGCGGCCGTAGGCGGTGACCATAATCAGATGGGGATCATGCGACAAGCCCAGCCCCTTGATATGGCCGGCGGTTGCAATACCATCCATGCCCGGCATCTGCCAGTCGAGGAACACGATGTCGAAAGCCTCCGGGGTGCCGGCACGCTGCTTGACGATATCGATAGCGCCCTGACCCGAGCCGACATCGGTGACCTGAAAAGTCATGCCCGCCAGCAGATCGTTCATCACCAGTCGCGCATTTTCGTTGTCGTCGACCACCAAAACATGGCGGCCACGCAGATCTGGTTCCGGCAACAGATTGCGTGTTTTTTCGGCACCAATACCCAGTCGTGCGGTGAACCAGAAGGTGCTGCCCTCACCGTGTACGCTTTCGACGCCCACTTCGCCGCCCATCAGTTCGGCCAGTTTCTTCGAAATCGACAGCCCCAACCCGGTGCCACCGTACTTGCGGGTGGTGGAGGTATCCGCCTGCGAGAAACTCTGAAACAAGCGCGTCTGCTGCTCGGGCGTCAGACCGATGCCGGTATCTTTAACGCCACACCAGAGCAACAATTCTTTCTCGCTGCGTTCCTTGACGCGCAAGATGATGTCGATCTCGCCCTGCTCGGTAAATTTGACCGCATTATTGGCGTAATTGATGAACACCTGCCCCATGCGCAGACTATCGCCCACCAGATGGCGCGGCACGTCGGGCGCAATGTCGAATACCAGTTCCAACCCCTTGACGGTGGTTTTTTCCGACACCAGATTAGCGACGTTATCGAGCAGCTTGTCGAGCTCAAAATCGGCATGTTCGACGGACAGCTTGCCGGCTTCAATCTTCGAGAAATCGAGAATGTCATTGATGATGCCCAACAGATGCTGGCCGCTACCCTGAATCTTCTTGACGTAGTCGCGCTGACGCGGCGTCATGTCGGTCTTCAGCGCCAGATGCGCCATGCCGATGATGGCGTTCATCGGCGTGCGAATCTCGTGGCTCATGTTGGCGAGAAAATCGCTCTTGGTTTTGGCCGCATCCTCGGCCAGTTGCTGCGCCTGCCGCACCGCGACTTCGGCCATTTTGCGCTCGGTGATATCGTACATCCAGGTCAGCAACAACCGCTTGCCGTCCTGTTCGATCCAGCGCGTGTTAAGCAGCAGCCATATCTCGCGGCCATCGTCACGACAGAAACGCGCTTCGTAGTCGTCCAGCCGCCCCTTTTCCTTGAAGGCCTTCACAAACGCGCTGCGATCGTCCTGATTCGCCCAGAATTCCGAACTGCGTCGCGATTTCATCTGCCCCTGCGGCACGCCCAGGATGTCGGCCAGGCGACCATTGGAAAATATTTGCTCACCCTGCTCGGTCACCATGGTCACGGCGGCCGGGCTGTCTTCCAGCACCTGACGCAGACGGTTTTCGCTATCGGTAAGGGCAGCCTGCTGCTCTCCCAGCGTCACCGCCTGCTGCAAAGTGGAATCGAGCAAGTCACGGGTGCGCTCATTGCGGGCGATAATATCCATGCACAGAGCCAGCATCGGCAGCATGCTGTTGATCAGCGCCTGATCATCGCCACTCAACTCACGCAGCAAGGCCAGTTCGACCACGCCCAGCAGTACACCATTGTTGATGATCGGCAAGATCAGAAGCGTCGCGGCCTCGCCTCCGCCCAGCACCGAAGCCATGGAAAGATAGCCCGGTGTCGGATGATCCAGCCGGATCGGCTTTTCCTCCAGCGCGCACTGCCCAACCAGCCCCTCACCCAGTGCAATGCTCACCGGAGTCCCGTCGGGCGTCGTCGCCGCGCCTGTGCGCGCAAAACCGCCACACAGGAGCAAGCCCGGATTATCACCGTCCATCCGATAGAGGCTGCCCTGCCCCAGCGCCATGTGCTTCGCCAAGCCCGACAGCAGTGCGTGACTCAAGTCGTCGAAGCGTTCAGCACTTTGCATGCGCGGCAGCATTTCGGCCACCGCCGCAGAAAGCGCGCCTTGTGCTGCCAGCGCGCGGTTACCCGCCGCCAGATCATCGAACAACTGGCTCAGGGGCCGAGTGACATGGGAGGCAATGCGCCGCGAAAACAAGAGGCCCAGCCCTACGACCACGCACAGCAGCAGCAATGCAGCGAGCATCAGCCATCCGGATAGGGATGAAAAATCGCTTTTGGGTGCCAGCAAGGCAATACGCAAGTTCTGGTTGCGCATCGCCACAGGGTGCAGGCTCGCAATCCAGTCTTCATTCGTTGCCGTCAATACAGCGGGAATAGTGGCAGTGGTGACCGTGGTTCCCGTGGTTCCCGAGGACGCTGGATTGCTGCCCAATGCACGCCATGCCGCGTCAAGCGCCGGCAGACCCGCCGCTGCAGGCTCTTGCAGCACAGCCAACCGGAGCGCGGCGTCGTCGGCGAAACGTGGATCGCGCGGAAGTCCGAGCAGTTTGCCATCCGCCGTGAGCAGCGCAACCTGTCCGTTTTCGCCAAAGCTCAGCTGCGTGGTGAAGCGCGACAGATCCAACAGCAACACATCAAACGCAATCACAAACTTCCGTCCGCTGGTGGCATCCGTCCAGCGCACAGCGACGGTAATGCCCGGCTCCTTGGTTGACTGAAAAATATAGGGTGCGGTCCAATGCACCTGATTTTCGGCAGTTGCCAGCGCGCCGGTGAACCACGGCCGGGTGCGCGGGTCGTAATCAAGCGCAACCCATTCGTCACCGGCAGC
>CAJAWW010000201.1 GCA_903946745.1 uncultured beta proteobacterium | reverse complement strand
GCTTGATGTGCGCTTCACGGTCAGCAATGCGCTGACGCATCGCGCCCAGCGCGCGCAACATGCTGCCGATTTCATCCTGCCCGGCGGGCGGCAACTCGCCAGAGTAGTCGCCGCTGGCAATTCTTTCGGCAATGTCGGCCGCCTGATTCACCGGGCGGGCAATGCTGCGCGCAATCAAGCCGCCCAGCAATGCGCCAGCCAGCAAGGCGATCAGTCCGATGATGACAATGCGCTGCTGCGCCGTGGCGGCCTCTGCGGTCAGGTGCTCCACCTCGGCGCTCATCGCGTCTTGCAAGGTCAGCGCAAACAGATCAGTGGCGGCCAGCAGCGCTTTGAGCGCCGGCTCGGTCGTCGCCTCAAAATGCGCCTTGGCCGACATGGGGCCGCCCAGCTCAATCTGTTCCACGGTTTCTTGAAAGTCGGTGCCGTAGCGATCGCGCAAGCGCCGCAGATCAACCATCTGGCCGTTTGCTTCCTGTCGCAGCGTGACCGATTCAAGCTGCAACAAGGCTTGGTCGGCGGCGTTTAGCGCTTCGTCCATCGCGGCGTAAAGCGGCACTCTGGCCTCACGCTCGGCCGTTAGCAACAGGCGCAACAAGTGGTTGGCGGCCGTTTGCGCGTGCTGATTGGCGCGACTGGCCAGCAACGCCAGCCTGACTTGACGATCCACCAGATCATTCGCGCTTTGCGAAATCGACTGAAACCCCCGGTAAGAAAGCCCGGCCACAATCGCCAGCATGACCAGCAGCAGGCTGATGGCCATCATCAGGCGCGTGCGGATTTTGGTGTTTCTCAGTAGCATCAGGTGCGTTCCGGTGACGTTGCACCCCAGCGCCGCGCGATCCAGTGATCGACCGACACCACCCCCGGCCCCCGCGCCACAATGAAGAGCAGCACCGCCGCCCACACGCCATGGGTGGGATAAGCATCCGGGTAAACAAATAACTGAATCGTCATTGTCATGCCCAGGAGTGCCAGCGCGGAAAAACGGCTCGCCAGCCCGATCAGCAACAGGGCGGCAAACACATGCTCACCAACTGCCGCCATGAGTGCAGCCCATTCTGGCGGGATGAGCGGCAGGCGATATTCGTCGCGGAACAGATCGACAACCGAAGATGACAAACGCGGCATGCCCAGGCTGATTTGACCGCTGACGATATTCACCGCAAAACCTTCAATCTTGGTCTGCGCCGACAGCCAGAACACCCCCGCGACCGAAAATCGCCCAAGCAGGGCGATCAGCGAATCGGGGATGCCTTGCAGACGATGGATGAGCGCTGCAATGGCTTGGACAGGTGTCATCGCAAAATCCACGCAACCCCGCCCGGCGCGGCTAACTCACAGGCGGGGGCGCTCACGATCAGGCTTTCTTTTCCTTGAACTCTTTGGTCTGCCCCATGCCGGTTGCCGAAGTAGGCGACTTGGTCTTTTCGCAGGTGCCCTTGGGCACATAACGCCAGGCATCACCTTGGTAATCAACCTTCGACGTGCCCGCGCAAGACGTGCCCGCACCGGCTTTGCAGTCGTTTTTGCCTTTCATCGCCACACCGTAGCATTTTTCTTTTTCGGCCGCTTTTTCCTGGGCGGCAACGGGCGTAGCCGCGACGGCCAGCGCGGCACTGAGTGCGAGGGCAATGGACGCAGCAGAGCAGGTTTGTTTCATGGTCTTCTCCTTGCAAAGGGTTGGATGAACGAATATCTACTGTATACCCGCATCACACAGGACACAACTTGCATGATGCATGGCGCGCTGACCGGCACCCCGCCACCCCGCCACGCAAATACCTGACCAGTTGGCGGCTATCGGTGGCACGCGGCCTGATGCGCCAAGCGCGGCCACTCAAAAGCGTCGCCGCCGCCGTCGGCTACCAAAGCCCGGAAGCGTTTGGCCGCCTGTTTACCAAGCGCATCGGCCAAACCCCGGCGGAGTGGACACGCGTGCATCGGGGTTGATGGTTGCACACGCCACAGCGCAGTGTTGCGTGTTTTTTTTCAAAACACCGTATCCCCAGCGTCGACTTTTACGCCCGATACCGCTGCGCCGCCTGCCACAAGACTTCGGCGACGGCTGCGCGCAAGGCAACGGGCGCAACCACTTCCACGTCCGCCCCGTATTTCAAAATATCCATCAGCAATTCACCGGGGGCGGAATACGGAATTTCCAGCACATAGCAGCCATCCGGCTCATAGTGGGCGCGCTGATCGGGATGCCATGTTTCGGGTGCTGTCCAGCGCGCCTGAAATGGCGTGAACCGCAGCGTCGCCCAGGCCACATCCTTGCCGGCATAAATGCCATAGCCTGCGCCAAGCACCGCATTCAGTTCGGCGTCCGGCACATCCACGGCGGCGGCGTCCACAATCTCGGCAGCGCACAGCGCATCCACCGCAAAGGTGCGCACAGCCTCGCGCACATGACACCAGGTATCGAGATACCAGTTTTCCTTGTAGCGCACCAGCCGTTGCGGCGACACTTCGCGCGTGGTGCGCGCATCGCCATGACGGTCATAGTGAACAATTTGCAAACGCCGGCGCGACAAGGTGGCCGTGGCGCAGGTTTGAAAGTGCGCGGACACCAAACAGCGTGGCGTTGAGGGCTGAAGCCGCACCCGACGACGCACCTCGGCCGGCGCAAAGCGGCCTTCGCCAAGCAAGCCGTTAAGCCGCTCGCGCAAGGGCGCAATGTGCGGCTCAAGCAAGCCCGGCTGAATGGACTCAAGCAAATTTTCGATCGCCAGCAGCCCATGAATTTCGGACTCGTTGAACCACAACCCCGGCATGGCATACGGCGCGCCCACCTGTTGCGCCGTATCAAAACGATACCCGGCATCGGGATCAAACACGATCGGCGCATGCAACTGGCTGCGCATGTATTCAATGTCGCGCGTCAGCGTCGCCGACGACACCTCAAGTTCCTTCAGCAACTCAGCGCGCGTCACGCCCTTGCTGCGTTTCAGAATCTGGTCGATCCGGTAAAGGCGTTCAGTGCGATTCATGCTGCATGGCAAGCAGGTTTATCCGGGTCGTTGCCCGACTCATTTTGCAGGGAGCGTGACCGGCAACACCGCCTCGCAGCCGGAAATTGCATCCACGATGCGGCCGTCGCGCATGATCCAGCACGGCGTGCCGGTACGTTCGGCCAGCTCGCGCGCGTGGCGGGCAGCGCGTTCGAGCGCCGGCAATGAACCCTGAATATC
>CAJAWW010000200.1 GCA_903946745.1 uncultured beta proteobacterium | reverse complement strand
CCGATCTTGGCGGTGGTGATGCCCGGCTTGCAAATGGTCGACACCGGGAACACGGTACCTGCGCCGGCTGCTACATCTGCCATGCCCGAAGCCGAACTCAAGGCGGCACTGGAAAAGCTCAAAGGCTTGCTCGAAGACAGCGATTCCGACGCCGGCGACGTGCTCGATGCGCTGCTGGAAAAACTCGGCAACGCCCCGCTGGCCAAGCAACTCAAACCCGTCGCCACCGCTATCGAAGGCTTTGACTTTGATACGGCGCTGGAAAAGTTGCGCGCTATTTAACCTTGCATATAGGGTAATATGATTCCCGATTTGCAATGATAATACCGCGCCTGCTGACTGCTGAATTAACCGCTGCGCTGGCACATTCGCCCGCTGTGGCCTTGCTTGGGCCAAGACAGGTCGGCAAGACAACCCTGGCACAGCAGGTGGGTGGATCGCAAGGCGTTATTTACCTCGACCTGGAGTCCGATCTCGATCGCGCCAAGCTCGCATCGCCCGAGTTGTATCTGTCCAGCCATGCAGACAAGCTGGTGATTATCGATGAAGTCCATCGTGCTCCGGGGTTGTTCCCGGTTTTACGCGGCCTGATCGACCGAAATCGTCGTGCGGGACGCAGCAGTGGTCAGTATCTGTTGCTCGGTTCGGCCTCTCTCGATCTGCTTCATCAGGCGGGTGAAACCTTGGCCGGGCGCATCCGCTATCTGGAGTTGTCGCCCTTGCAAATTCTGGAAACAACCCAGCAACCTGATGATGCGCTCTGGTTGCGGGGCGGTTTTCCCGATAGTCTGTTGGCACCCAGCAATGCACGCAGCCTGAAGTGGCGTCTGGATTTCATTCTTAGCTATCTTGAGCGGGACATTGCCCAATTTGGCCGGCGTATCGCAGCGGAAACCCTCCGCCGGTTCTGGACCATGCTCGCGCACCATCAAGGCGGCTTGCTCAATATCACCCAACTGGCGCGCAATCTGGACGTGGAAAGGAAAACCGCAGCGGCCTACCTTGACCTGCTCGTCGACCTGCTCCTGGTTCGGCGACTGACGCCCTGGCTGGTCAATGTGGGGAAACGTCTGGTTCGTTCGCCCAAAGTCTATGTCCGCGATACCGGCATACTGCATGCCCTGCTGAATATTGTCGATCGTGAAACCCTGTTGGCGCATCCTGTCGTCGGCCAAAGCTGGGAAAGTTTTGTCATTGAAAACCTGCTTGCCAATGCCCCGATGGGGAGTGATGCCGGGTTTTATCGGAGCAGCAGCGGTGCTGAAATCGACCTGCTCATCGTTCGCCCGGGCGGTGCCTTGTGGGCTGTCGAGATCAAGCGCAGCCTCAGCCCGAAACTGGAGCGCGGCTTCCATTCCGCCTGCGCCGATCTCAAGCCGGCACGCAAATTCGTGGTCTATCCGGGCAGCGAAACCTGGTGCATGGCCGAAGACATCGAGGTAATTTCCCTGTCCGGCCTGGCCACGCTGATTCGGGGCGCGGAATGACCGCGGAATGACCACGAATCTCCACATCGCCGGCATTGGCGCTTCTGCCGGGGGCTTGGAGGCCATGTTGCCGATGTTTGCGCAGATGCCGCGCACCGGGCGGCTGGCGTATGTCGTGGCGCAGCACATGGCCAAAGACGGGCACGATGAACTGGTGGTGCGCCTGATGGCGCGTGAATCGGCCTTGCCGGTGATGCTGGCAGCGCATGGTGTGCGGCTGGCTGCCGATACGGTGTATGTGATTCCCTCAGGCAGCGATGGCCGTGTGATGGGCGACACGCTGAGTTTGTCGGCACCGGGCGCGGGGCATCTTTCAACCCCTTCGGTGAATGCTTTGTTCGCGTCGATTGCCGAAGCAGCGCGCACGCGGGGAATCGGCATTGTGCTATCGGGCACTGGCTCGGATGGCGTGACGGGTTGTCGGGCGATCAAGGCGGCTGGTGGGACGACATTGGCGCAAGACCCGCTGGAAGCCAAGTTCAACGGCATGCCGACGGCGGCGATTGATGCGCGGGTAATCGACCGCATCGCGCCGGTGGCCGGCATTGGCGCGCTCTTGGCGGCGATGTTTCCAGCGGCAGGGGCAACACCGGTTATGGCGATGCAGGCAGACCCCTCTGCGGCCGCCCAGCACGAACTCGCCACCTTGCTGCGACAAGTGCATCAGGCCACCGGCATCGATTTTTCCAGCTACAAGGAAGATACCTTGCTGCGCCGGCTGGAAAAGCGCAAGGCAACCCTGGGCGAGATCTCGCCAGAGGCGTATCAGCAGTTGATCCGCCGCGATCCGGCCGAACTGAAGACGTTACAGCACTTGTTTCTGGTGTCGGTGTCTTCATTTTTCCGCGATCGCGCCTCATTTGACACCCTGAAAATGTCGCTGGCAAAGGTGGTGGCCGGCAAGCCGGAAGGCGAGCCGGTGCGGGTCTGGGTGCCCGGTTGTGCCTCGGGCGAGGAACCCTACACGCTGGCGATTTTGCTGCGCGAACTGAGTAGCCGGCATCCGGTGGTGATTGTCGCCACCGACCTCAACCCCGAAGCGCTGGCGATGAGCCGCGAGGGTATTTATCGCCTCACCGCGTTCAAGGAAATGCCCGTCGAATTGCGTAACCGGTATTTTCAGCAAAAGGGGCAGCATTTCGAGATTGCGCCGGAAATCAAGGCCTGCGTGCAGTTCGAGCAGCGCGATGTGCTGGGCGGCACGCCACCGGCGAACCTCGATCTGGTGAGTTGCCGTAATCTGCTGATTTACATGAAATCACATTTGCAGGATCAGCTCATCAAGCGCTTTTATGATGCCTTGCGCGCGCAGGGCTTGCTGTTCATCGGCCAGTCGGAATCACTGAGTTTT
>CAJAWW010000199.1 GCA_903946745.1 uncultured beta proteobacterium | reverse complement strand
TTGCATAAGCGCCATTATGTAAAGCTTTACATAAGGGCACGCTGCGGTCATCCGACCAAGCCGATGCCGAACGGCAGAAAACTGAGTGCTGCGGCCACTGGGTATGTCAGTCCCAGCAGTCGACTTCCGATCCAAAGCAGGCACAGTCACCATCAGCCCAGTTCCAACCAATTGAAGTTGCATTGAGGTTGCACCCGAGAAGCTGATTCCAACCTTGGCACTCAATCGGAGTGGGCTTTGAAATCTCCGCGATGCAACCTCAGAATGTAAATAGCCGGATTTCTTTACCTGGTTCACCTCGCTCGGCTACGAACTCGCTCCCGTGACTTCGGTGGGCGTCAGTTATTCCGGGGTCGCCGACAAAACTCCAAATCCAACAGCCTCGGCCTCCAACTCATCCAGCGGTTTTGAGCCGGTAACTCAACACGTCAAACAAGTCGAAAAATCATGATGAAAATTATTGTAAGCGGCGCAGCGACTGGCGCTGGAGCGCTCGGGATAAGCCGTAAAAGTCGACGCCGGGGATACGGTGTTTGAGTGTCAGCGTTGCACTGGCGGTGGTTTAGTTGATCTCGTATTGCCGCATGAAGCGGCGGTCGATCCAGTCTTTCCAGCGCCATGCCCAGGCACCGGTGGCGGTGAATCCGGCCCAGGAAACCACGGCGACTTTGGGGCCGGTTGCGAGCAAATACAGGCTGCGTTGTTGCGGGTCGTGTCGTTGGAGCGGCTTCCCTGCAAGGCTTTGGCGCAGGTTGTTGCACAAGGGCGGGCCGGCGCGGACGGCATAGACGCCTGATTTGGCATGCGGGCGATCCACCCGCGAGGCCACGTCGCCGGCGGCGAACACCTGCGGGTGTGAGGTGCTGCGCTGGGTGGCATCGACGGCAATGAAGCCGTCATTCGCCAGCGCCAGCGTACTGGTGGCCAGCCACGGTGCGGGGATGGCCCCGGTGGTGCCGATCACGCAGTCGACGGCCAGCATCCGGCCATCCGCAAAAACCAGCCCGCCGGGCGCACCGGCAACGTGCCCGGCAAGCCGCACGACGCCGTGCAATGCCAGTTGCCGGCTGACTGCCCGAATCACCCGGTCGCCATGGCCGGCCAGCACGCCGCGCCCTTCAATGAGGACCACCGTGGCACGATCAGCGCCCAGCAGATTCGCCAGCCGGGTGCGCACGGCAAGCGCTAGTTCAACACCGGCAGCCCCTGCGCCGACGACGGCCAGACGCGCGCTGCCGGCTTGCGTGAAGCGGTCGAGTTGGCGTTCCCAGCCCGCCACAAACGCTTCAAGGGGGCGGATTGGCAGCAGGGTGGCATCGGTGGTGGCGAGCGCTGAAGCATCCACCAGTGCGCCGGTGTCGAGCGAGATCAGGTCGTACTCAATATCACCTGCAAGCTTGCCCACCCCAGCGCAGCGGACAATGCGCTGGTCGGCATCGATGCCGATCACATGATCTTGCAAGATGCGCACGCCCCCCGCCTCAGCCAGCGGTTTCAGCGCAGCCGCGCATTGATCGATCCGGTAATGTCCGGCGATCCAGCCGGGCAACATGCCGGAATAAATCTGACGTGGATGCGGCGAAATCAACACGACTTCCACATCGGGCCAGTGCGTTGTTGCCAGACTGCGCAGCACATGCAGGTGCGCATGACCGCCACCGGCCAGTATCAGCCGCTTCATGTGGGCAGCCTGCCTGCGGTGATGGCGGTCTGGACGTCGGGGCACAGCGCGAAGAGCCGCGCAAGGTCGTCTGGCCGATCGACATCCCAGAGCGTCAGCGGTTCAGCCCAGGTGCATTGGAGGCTGCGCAGCCGCGCGCGCGTTTGCGCCATGACGCGATCCGTGCCCCAGTCGATGGCGGAAAACGCTTCGGGTATTGGTGCTTTCATGCCGATCAGCACATAGCCGCCGTCTTCGGCGGGAAACACCACGGCGTCATGGTGTTGCAAACTCAGCGCGGCCACGCGTAGATCTGCTGCGCGCAGGGCAGGGCAGTCGGTGCCGATGACCAGCGACCCTGCCGTGGCCGGCGATGCTTGCAGTGCCGTCAGCATGCGCTCGCCCAGCGTGCCTTCGGGTTGTGGGCGCAGGGTGACGTTCTGAGCCCGACAAGACGCAAAGACCGGATGTTGCAGTTCGCCCGCGCACCACAACGTGACCGGCCCGACACTCGCCGCCAGCGCCATTGCCACCGTGCGTTGCAGCAGCCAGTGCTGCAACGCGGCCGCACCTTCGGCACCCAGCGCGGCAATCAGGCGCGTCTTGGCCTGCCCGGCAACGGGGGCGCGTGCAAGAATGGCGACGCCAAGTTGAGCGGGCGATTCAGGATTCATGCGGCACAGTGCCATACGCTTGCGCCAGCTGCTGCGGGTCGGCACCCAGAAAATAGCGCAGGCGCAGCCACCACATGAGTACGATGGTGCGGCCTATTCCGTGTGTCTCCCAGCGCCGCCCCGAGGTGCTCACGCGCGCTGTCAGGCACAGCGGGCGGTGCAGCCGCAACAGGGTTTTTGATAACGCGATGTCTTCCATCAAGGGGATGTCCGCAAAGCCGCCGACGGATTGAAAGATGGCGCGGGTAACGAACATGGCCTGATCGCCGGTGGCAATGCCGGTGAGTCGCGAGCGCAGATTCATCATGCGCGCGACCACCTTCAGCCAGACGGATTGCCCGTCGATGTGCACATCAAAGCGCCCCCAATGGAATCCGGAAGGGAATCCGGCTGGGCACGTAGATGAAAGTGCGACTAGCGCATCAGCCTTCTCGGGCAGGCGTGTGTCGGCGTGCAAAAACAGCAGCACCCGCCCCTGTGCAATGGCCGCGCCGGCATTCATTTGCCGCGCCCGGCCGCGCGGAGCGCTGAGCACACGGCTGGCCAGGGGGGCAGCGCGTGTCAGCGTTTCATCGGTGCTGCCGCCATCCACCACGATGAGTTCGACACCCCGGTTGCGCAGAGGTGCCAGCGCCTCCAGTGCCGCCACAATCCCGTCCGCTTCGTTCAACACCGGGATGATGATGGAAAGTTCAGTGTGGGGTTTCAACAGGCACCATTCGATGGCAATCGTAAAAGTCGACGCCGGGGATACGGTATTTTCATCCTCGCCGCCACGCATGAAAGCATTCCACCCAGGCCAGCAGGCGTTGCGGGGCATGGGCTTTTTTCCACACACCTGCCACATATTTATTGGCCTCGGCCAGGGTCGGGTAGATGTGGATGGTGCCGAGGATTTTGTTGAGACCGATGCCGTGCTTCATGGCCAGCACATATTCGGCAATCAGGTCGCCAGCATGTTCGCCAACGATGGTGACGCCGAGAATGCGATCCTTGCCCGGCACGGTCAGCACCTTGATGAAGCCATGCGCCGCGCTGTCGGCAATTGCCCGGTCGAGATCGTCGAGGTCATAGCGGCTGATCTCATAGGGAATACCTTGTTGCATGGCCTCTTGCTCGTTGAGCCCGACGCGCGCCACTTCCGGCTCGACAAAGGTGGCCCAGGGAATCACCGAATAGTCGGCCTTGAATTTTTTGAACGGATCGAACAGGGCATTCACGGCGGCATACCAGGCCTGATGTGCGGCGGTATGCGTGAACTGAAAGGGGCCGGTGACATCGCCTGCGGCATAAATGTTCGGATAATTGGTTTGCAGAAAGGCATTGGTCTCCACGGTGCGGGTTGTCGTCACGCCGAGTTCTTCCAGCCCGTAACCCGTGAGATTGGCCGCACGCCCAACAGCCACCAGCACGGCATCGAAGGGGATGCGCACTTCGGTTTTGCCTTCCGCGCGGGTATGTTCGGCGATGAGAATTTTCTCGCCCTGTTCAATGACGAATGCTTTGGCGACGTGATTGACCCGCAGCGTGATGCCTTCGGCACGAAACCGTTGCATCACTATTTCCGAGACTTCCGGGTCTTCGCGCATCAGGATGCGCGGTGCCATCTCGATTTGTGTGACCGTGCATCCCCGCCCCGCGCCGAGGCGGGCGAAGGCTTGCGTGAGCTCACAGCCAATGGGGCCACCGCCCAGTACCACCAGTCGCTTGGGCAATTCGCGCAGATTCCAGAGCGTGTCGGATGTCAGGTAGCCCACGTCTTCAATGCCCGGAATGGGCGGCACGAAAGGGCGCGCACCGGCGGCGATGACGATGCTGCGCGTGGTGAGCGTTTCGCTTGTGCCATCCGGGCGCGTGACTTTGACTTCCCAAGGCGAAATGAGTGTTGCCGAGGCTTCGATCACTTCAACCCCCAGCGCCGTATAGCGCGCCACCGAATCGTGGGGTTCAACGGTGCGGATGATGCGTTGTACCCGCTCCATTATTTCTGAGAACGAATAGTTATGCGTAGCGGTATCCCCTGGGACGACGTTGGCGGAACGGCACCCGAACTCTTCGGCGCGCGACAGCTGCGACAAAAACTTCGCCGAACGGATCAGCGCCTTGGAGGGCACGCAGCCGGTATTGAGGCAGTCACCGCCCATCCGGTGCTTTTCGATCAGCGTCACTTTGGCCTTCACCGCTGCGGCGATATACGCAGTCACCAGACCGGCGCTGCCCCCGCCAATGACCACCAGATTGCGCTCAAAACGTCGCGGTTTTGTCCACGGTGCGTACACCTTGTTTGCGCGTGCGCGCTCGACAATTTTTCGGGCAATGAGCGGGAATACACCCAGCAACGCGAATGACAGCAGCAACCCCGGAGAAACGATGCCAGAGAGTGACGTGAGCTTTGCCAGTTCGGTGCCGGCATTCACATAGACGACGGTGCCGGCCAGCATGCCCAGCTGGCTGACCCAGTAGAAGGTGCGCGCCCGCATCGTCGTCAGCCCCAGCAGCAGATTCACCAAAAAGAAGGGAAACGCCGGCACAAGGCGCAGCGTGAACAGATAGAACGCGCCTTCGCGCTGCACCCCGGCATTGATGGCCGCGAGGCGTTGCCCAAAACGCTGCGCTACCCAATCCCGCAACAAAAAACGCGACACCAGAAAGGCCAGCGTGGCACCCAGCGACGAGGCGAACGAGACGATCAGCGTGCCCCAGCCGAGACCAAACAGCGCCCCGCCGGCCAGCGTCATCAAGGCCGCGCCCGGTAGCGACAAGGCGGTGACCGCGACATACAGCACGAAATACACCGCGGCACTGGTCAGCGGCCGGGCATCGCGCCATGCCGTGAGTGTGACTTGCTGGGATTTAAGCCAGTCCAGACGCAAATACTGACCCAGATCGAGCGCAAAGAATGCCGCCAGCGCAGCGACGATAGCCAGCAGAACGATGATCTGCCGCAGACGTGGTTTCATGCCGTGCGCGTGGATATGTCGTGTTGCGTGACCGCGCCGCCGCAACTGCTGCCCTGCCCGGCCGTGCAGCCATAACAATGGTCGGCGGTGCGGATTGCTTGTCCGTCCAGCGTGCGCGCCAGAAGCTCCGACAGATGGCGCTGTGCCGTCGCGTCGCCCAGCGGCAAACCCAGCATCTGGTTGAAGTCGCAGTCATGCGCCATGCCCTGCCAGCTGACGGAGAGTGTGGTGCGGCACATCACGCCGGACAGGTTGTCTTGCTGGTGCGCGCCTTTGAGCAGGCACAGGTAGTCATCAAATTCGCCGCTTGAAATCAGCTGGCTGCCAAAACGCTGGATCGGCATGTTGGTCAGCACAAACAGCCGGTTGAAGACGATGCCATAGCGCGTCGCCAGTTGTTCCTTGTAGGCCGCTTCGAGCGCGATCTGCTCGGGCGGCAGGCGGGTGCCGGTCGGGTTGTAGACCAGATTCAGCGTGCGGCCGCTGTCGGGCAGGCCATAGCCCAGCGCATTGAGTGTGCGCAGCCCGGCGAGGCTGGATTGAAATACGCCCTCACCACGCTGGCCGTCGACGTTTTCTTCCAGATAACAGGGCAGCGAAGCGACGATCTCGACGCCCTGCGCGGCGAGAAATTCGGCCAGATCAGCTTGCCCCGGCGCGTTGAGGATCGTCAGGTTGCAGCGATCAATCACCTTCAATCCCTGCGCTCGCGCCGCGGCTACCAGTCGGCGAAAATGTGGATTCAGTTCCGGCGCACCACCGGTGAGATCGAGCGTGGTGACACCCTGAGCGGCGGCGAAGCGCAACAGCAGCGCCATGGTCTCCCATGACATTTCTTCGGTGCGTTTGGGGCTGGCGGCAACATGACAATGGAAACAGGATTGATTGCACCGGTAGCCCAGATTGGCTTGCAGAATTTCCAGCTTGCCGCGGTGCAGGGCGGGGAAATCCGTGTTGTTCAGCAGGGGCAGGGTGTCATGCATAAGGGATTTATTACTGTGAAGGGCGGGTTTTTTTCACCGGCTTGCTGCGCGTGGTTTTGCGTTTCGGCTTTTTTACTTGTTCACCTTTGAGGCAGGCTTTTTGCGCTTTGCCGGTTTTGTCGCGGCAGACTTCTTTGGCGCGTGCAATCGCTTCACAGCGTTTGGGGTCGCTGGCCGTGGTGCAATCCACCGGCGGCAGGGCGGTTTCGATGCAGGCTTGTTTGGCAGCGCTGCCGCGTTCTTCGGCGCAGGATTTGATGGCGGCCTGACGCAATTCGCAGCGTGCCGGATCGCGTGCCAGTGCACAGTCGGCGCTCAGGGATTCTGCGGCGGCTGGCGCAGAGAGCAATGCGGCAAAAATAATGATGACGAAAGATCGCATCAACTTCTCCGTGGCGAATTCAGGGTTTTGCAGAATCATACCCGCTCCATTCTGTGGGCTATAGTTCGGATCATTGTCGAACTGATGCCGCACTGGTGGTGACCATGAACCCGACCCCGACCCCGACCTCCCCCGCAACACAAGACCATCGGCTGGCGTTGCCGGAAATCATCGACGCGCTGATCGCCGATGGATTGGTGAATGTCGACGAAGCCGACCGGTTCAAGCAGGAACGCCGCTACTTCAAAGGCGAAACGCATCCGCTGGTGGTAATCGCCGAGCAGCGCTGGAAATCGCTGTCGCCGCCGCATCGCGTGCTCGACATGGATGGCCTGACGCAATGGCTGGCGCGCTGGTGCGGCCTTGATTATCAGCACATCGACCCGCTCAAGGTCAACTTTGCGGCGGTCACCGAAGTCATGAGCAGCGCCTATGCGGTGCGCTTTCGCATTCTGGCGGTGGAAGTCAAACCGCATGAAGTGGTGATTGCCACGGCCGAGCCTTTTCAGCGCGCGTGGGAGGCGGAACTGGCACCGATGCTGCGTAAGCCGATCCGCCGCGTGATTGCCAACCCGGATGACATTGCCCGCTATCAGGTGGAGTTTTACAACCTTGCCAAATCAATCAAAGGGGCGATGGGCAAAGGTGACGTGAGCGGTGGCGCGTCGAATTTTGAGCAACTGGTTGAACTGGGCAAGAGCAACAAACAATTCGACGCCAACGATCAGCACATTGTGCGCATCGTCGATTGGTTGTGGCAGTACGCCTTCGAGCAGCGCGCCTCCGATATTCACGTTGAGCCGCGCCGCGACATCGGTATTGTGCGTTTTCGTATCGACGGTGTGCTGCATCAGGTGTATCAGATTCCGATGGCGGTGCTCAACGCCATGACCAGCCGGGTGAAAATTCTTGGCCGCATGGATGTGGTGGAAAAACGCCGCCCGCAAGATGGCCGCATCAAAACGCGCATGCCCGACGGCACCGAGGTGGAACTGCGTCTGGCGACCTTGCCGACAGCATTCGGTGAAAAACTGGTGATGCGGATATTCGATCCGGAGGTGCTGGTGCGCGATTTTTCCGAGCTGGGTTTTGCCGACGACGAAGTGGCGACATGGCGCGGCTTATCAACCCAGCCCAATGGCATCATCCTGGTCACCGGGCCAACGGGCAGCGGCAAAACCGTGACGCTGTATTCGACCCTCAAGGAACTCGCTACGCCGGAGGTGAATGTCTGCACGCTGGAAGACCCGATTGAGATGATCGAGCCGGCCTTCAATCAGGTACAGATTTTGGCGGACATCGGCATGGGTTTCGCCGAAGGCATCCGCTCATTGATGCGGCAGGATCCGGACATCATCATGGTCGGTGAAATCCGCGATCTGGAAACCGCCGATATGGCGATTCAGGCGGCGCTGACCGGGCATCTGGTGCTCTCTACGCTGCACACCAATGATGCGCCGTCTGCCATGACGCGCCTGCTAGATCTGGGCGTGCCACCCTATTTGTTGTCGGCGACAGTGCTGGGCGTGATGGCGCAGCGTCTGGTGCGCACGCTGTGCCCGCACTGCAAAGAGCCGGGGGGCTTGCGTAGCGAAGACGAAGAGGCCTGGAATGCCATGGTGGCACCGTGGAAGTCTGGCAAACCGGCACAGATTTATCGGCCCGTGGGGTGTCTTGAGTGCCGCATGACCGGTTTTCTCGGTCGCATCGGCATCTACGAAATCATGCCGATGTCAGCCGACATTCGCAAACTGGTCGCCGGCAAGGCAGACCTCGCGAAGCTGCGCGAACAGGCCATGCGCGAAGGCATGAAGCCGCTACGTATCGCCGGGGCAAAAAAGGTGGCGGCCGGTCTCACCACGATTGCCGAAATCATCAAGGTTGCGCCGCCGATTTCGGAAATGGGCGGATAAGCACGGCACCGCTTCATTCGATGGATCATCCCGCCCATCTCTGCATTGTCCGGCACGGCGAAACCGACTGGAATAATGCGGGCATCCTGCAGGGATGGTTCGATATTCCCATCAACGAACTGGGGCGTACGCAGGCCTACGAGTTGGCAAAAAGTTTTGTTGGCGCAGGCTTTGTTGCAGTGTGGACAAGCCCTTTGGTGCGTGCCAGCGAAACCTCAGAAATTATTGCTACCGTGCTGAATCTTCCTCCGCCGACGCATCACGAAGGTCTCAAGGAACGAAATTTTGGTGTGATTCAGGGTGTGCCAAAAAGCGAATTGGCCGAACTGAACCCGTTGCTGTTGCAGCAGATCCAGCGGCGCAATCCATCAGCGCACTTCGAAGGGGGCGAGACGATGGACGAGTTTGCCGAGCGTGTGTTGAGTGCGCTTCGTGACATCGGTGCCTGTCATCGTGGCGACCGGGTGCTGGTCATCACGCATGGCTGGGTCATGGACGTCGTTACGCGTCACATGAATGGTCTGGCACGCAGCGCCGCCCTGCAGTTGAAGCGCAAGAATGGCGAAAGCCTCTGGCTTGAGGTGTTGAATAATGGGGAGTGCCGCGCGCCGGTGCCGGATTGTCTTCACTGACGCATTACAGCCCACGCGCCCATGCGGGTCTGAAATGCGCGGTTTCCGGATGGGCGATCGCGACCTGAAGCTCATCCAGTAGACGCTGTTTCTCCGCGCCCAGCGTTCCCTTGAGCACCAGCCAGTTGGAGGCATGGTCGCTGCGAAATACGGTGCGTCTGAGCTCAAGCGCCGAAATGAAGTGCTGCATTTCCACGCACAGTTCATGTGGAGAGAGTGGCTCCCACTCTGGAAATCCAGCGCGAAAGCGTGTCTCGCCGTCCGGAAAGCTGACGACCAGTGTTGCCAGAAATTCAGGCTGTGTTTCGTTGGCCAGTCGGGCGGAGTTCATGGCGTGTTGTGCAGATAACTGCGACCCACCCAACCCATTCAGAAGCATCACTGATCGTTTGATGCCGGCTTGATGCAGTTTGTGGAGCGCATCGCAGGTCGATGCGTAGGTTTCGCCCTTGCTGACTTTTTCCAGCACGCCATCATCACCGGATTCGGCACCGACATAGGCCAGCACAAGCCCCGCTGCAGCCAGTTCGGTGAGTTCGGCGACCGATTTCTTGCGCAGATTGCGCGGCAGGCAATAGCTGGAGACGCGTCGTACTGCTGGTAGATGCTCGCGGATGGCTGCGAGCACCGCCATCAGACGGCGTGTGGGTAACACCAGCGCGTCGCCATCTGCAAGAAAAACGCGCCGGATACCCCGGCCATAGACTTCGCCGCAACGCCGGATGCTTTCCAATACTTCCGCCTCATCGCGCGCACGGAATTTCTTTTGCGGCGCGGTATACATTTCACAGTAGGTGCATTGATTCCACGAACAGCCGTCCGTCACCGGAATGATGAGTGAGTCGGCTTCGCTCGGGGGGCGAAAAACCGGATTGACATAGCGGATCGGAATGGTCGTCGGCATTTTCAGAAGGGAAGTTCCGTTTGGCAATGCTCGTCCGTCAATTCAGGCACCCCGGCTTGACTCAGATTGCCGATACGCACACCGAGCAGCCGTATGCGCTTTTCAAGTGCTACCCGTTTCAGGCATTCTCCGGCGGCTTTGCGGATGAGCGCAGGATTGTCGGTGGGGCGCGGCAGCCCATAGTCGCGGGTCACCGTCTGGAAATCATCGTAACGCAACTTGATGCCGATGGTGCGCCCCTGATAACCCTGGCGCTTGAGGTCTTGCGAGACATGCGTGCAGAGCGAGGTAAAAATTTCCGACAGGGACGACTTGTCCTGTTTGGCATGCAGATCGCGATCGAACGTCGTTTCACGGCTGATCGATTTAGGCTCTGAGTGCGTCGCCACCGGGCGGGTGTCGATGCCGTGTGCCGCATCGTGCAGCCAGGCGGCGAAGTTGTAACCAAAATGTTGTTGCAGAACTTCCGGTGCGGTGTCGGCCAGTTCGCCGATGGTGCCAATACCCAGTGCCGCGAGTTTTTCTGCGGCCTTTGGCCCGATGCCGTTGATCTTTTTGGCCGGGAGCGGCCAGATGCGGGCGGGAATGTCTTGCCAGTCAAGAATGGTGATGCCGTCGGGTTTTTCCAGATCGGAACTGATCTTGGATAGCAGTTTGTTGGGCGTAATGCCGATCGAACAGGTGAGCCCGGTGGCTTCCCAAACGGCCGCTTTGATACGTTTGGCCAGTGTCAGAGAATCTTCCTGGATGGTGCTGAGGTCGATGTAGATTTCATCGATTCCACGATCCTCGATGGCCGGCGCAATGGCGGCGACAGCGGCTTTGAAGCGCTGCGAATAGTGCCGGTAAGACTCGAAATCAACGGGAAGGATGACAGCGTCCGGCGCAAGACGTGCGGCCTTCATGGTGCCCATGCCTGAAAACACACCGAGCGCGCGGGCTTCGTAGGTGGAGGTGGTGAGCACCCCCCGACCCACGTAATCACGGAGCCGCGCGAAAACGTGAGCGCCATCGGCTTGCAACACAGGCGCTTGCGACCCGCGCCCACCGACGACGACTGCCTGGCCTTTGAGTTCGGGGTAGCGCAAGAGTTCGACCGAGGCGTAGAACGCATCCATGTCGAGGTGTGCAATGCGTCTTGAGGGTTCCATTTTGCGAGCAGGGTCACCGACTCCGGCGCGGAATGCCGGTCGTAGCGATCAGTATTTGCGGTCGCTGTTGCCGTAAAACGGGGGGACGCGGCCGACGAGGCTTTCCAGCAATTCGAGTTCCATATCCGTGTGATTGATGACGCCGGCGGGCACCATCATGGTCGGCATTTTCATGTCGTTATGCACATACATTGGTTTGTCGTGATAGGTGGTGGCGTATTCGGCACGCTCATTCGGCGCGGCGGTCGGCACCAGTTCGACGCTGCCGTAACACAGGCAGAAATAGGTGCGCGCCTGAGTGCCGGTGCCTTCGTCTTCGATGTAGCAACCGGTGCCGCGAATGCCGATGGTGGCGGTGGAGGTTTGTATTGAGCGTTCGCCCCGGCCGAACACCGAGAGTATTTTTCCGGTGACGACGCGCATCAGTTTTTGAGTGGCGTCGGCACCAAAACTGACGGTGGCGTTTTCGCGCTGCATGAAGGCATCCTGATCGATGACATAGATCGCTTCGCCACCGCGCCCGGTTATCACCGTGTCGCCGTGCGCGATGCGTTGCCCGACCTGCGCCGGTTTGCCATTGACCCGGACGTCGCCCTTCAGCGTGCGTAGCCCCGGCACGATGGGGGTGTTGCCATTGGCCAGCGCCTCGCGGCACAAGCCGGCAATGCCGGAGGCGCCCAATGTGCCTAAAACGCCGGTCGCGGCGAGTCGTTTCAGCAGTGTGCGTCGTGTGTGCATGAGCGTCCTTCCAGTTTGCCGTATCCCCAGCGTCGACTTTTACGTCTCTTTTACTGCTTGCGACGCAAGCACTCAAGATACGCCATCCCGTCGGGTTGGGTGCGGTCGCGCTGGGCGTGCCACATTACTTCGCCCAGACAGTCGAGCACCGCGTGCAGTGCCGCGTGACGGTCACCGAATTTTGTCAGCAGTTGTTCAAAGCCGGCACGAATGCCCGGTGGCTGGTCGATGGAGAGCTGTTCCTCAACCGAGAGATGCAGCGACAGATGCAGGAAAGGATTGGTCTCGCCCTGCTCGGGCGTCCATTCGCGTTGCAGGGCGTCGGCGGCACCGAGCAGTTCGTGATATTCGGGATGCATTTCAATCAGATCGGCCGCCAGTGTTTCCAGTGGTGTGGCCGGGAGTTTCTGGCAGCGTTTGGCCCAGGCGTCGATGAGAAAGCGCCGTGCCTGGTCGCGGGTCGGGTTATACATCAGCGGTTTTCTCCTTGTAGCGGCACAGGTCACTGAGCGTGCAGCGCGGACAATCGGGGGTACGTGCTTTGCAGGTGTAGCGACCGTGCAGAATCAGCCAGTGGTGGGCGTGCAGACGATATTTTGCAGGCACGGCCTTGAGCAGTTTCTGTTCAACGATATCCACCGTCTTGCCGGGTGCGAGCGTGGTGCGGTTGGATACACGGAAGATGTGTGTATCGACGGCAATGGTCGGTTCGTTGAATACGATGTTGAGCACCACGTTGGCGGTCTTGCGGCCGACACCGGGCAGGGCTTCGAGCGCGGCGCGGTCGTTGGGCACCTCGCCTTGGTGGTGTTCGAGCAGCAAGCGGGTGAGCGCAGCGACATTTTTGGCTTTGGTTGGATAGAGGCCAATGGTTGCGATGTAATTGGCGATGCCTTCTTCGCCGAGCGCTGCAATGGCGTGTGGGGTCGGGTGGTCGCGGAACAATGATCGGGTGGCGCGATTGACCCCTTTGTCGGTAGCCTGTGCGGAGAGCACCACGGCCACCAGCAATTGGTAGGGCGTGGCGTATTCGAGCTCGGTTTCAGGGTTTGGGTTGGCGGCCGCCAGACGCCGGAAGAACTCGCGGCGCGCGGCGGGTGTCACGTTGCAGCAGACTGTTGCGCGCTTTGTGCGACGTGAATGCGCTGGCTGCGGGCGCGCTGGTTGGCGCGGGCGTCGAACCAGTTGCGCGCGGCGATCAGCAACCCGAGCACGAAGAATGCGCCGGGGGGCAGAATGGCGATCAAAAAGCCCGGATAGTCTTCCGGCAGGATGACGATGGCCTGTGCTGACGGGATCACCATCTCGATACCGGCGAACAGGCTGCCAGTGCCGATCAGTTCGCGGATGGCACCGAGCAGGCCGAGTACCCAAGTCAGCCCCAGAGCCATGGCGGTGCCATCGACGGTGGACGCCATGACCGGGTTTTTCGCTGCAAATGCCTCGACACGCGCCAGCACGATGCAGTTGGTGACGATCAGCGGAATGAAAATCCCGAGCACCACATAGAGCGAATGCAGCCAGGCATTCATCGCCAGATCGACGATGGTGACCAGTGACGCGATGATGAGAATGAATATGGGAATGCGGACTTCATAGGGAATCAGGCTGCGCAGCGCGGAAACGAAAAGATTGGACAGCGCCATGACCAGCACAGTGGCGAGCCCCAGACCGATGCCATTGACGACGCTGTTGCTCATGGCCAGCAGCGGACACAGGCCGAGCAACTGGATCAGGCCGGTGTTTTGTTTCCAGACGCCGTTCCAGGTGATTTCACGAATTTGGCTCATGCTGGGTTCCTTCAGTTCAGTCGGGTGCCGCTGGCGGCGGCGAACACGCGGTCACGATTGAGCTTGGCCCACGCCAGCGCGCGACCACTGGCGTTGGTGACGGCGCGTGCGGAAATGGTGGCACCGGCGCGCTGTTCAAACCGCCCGCCATCTTTCTTTACCCGCCACTTCGCCGGGGTGACGGCATCAAGGTTCAGGCCGCTGAACTGGGTGATCCACGGCCGCGTTTTCTGCTTGTCTTTTTTCAGATCGATGTAGTCGCCCAATCCGGGTGTCTCGCGGTGTTCAGTGACGCGCACAGCAGCGAGTTCGCCAGAAACCCGCACGGCCAGCAACAGGCCGATGCGACCGGAATACCCGTCGGTGGCGGCAGCTTCGAGCACCAGCGCGACCGGCGCTCCGCCTTGCCGCGCACGATAGATGCGGCGGACATCGGTGAGGCCGAGCGCTGCGGTGGGCGGCAGCTCTACCCAGTCATCCAGCAGGGTATTGTCATAGCTGCCAGCGGGTAGCACCTCGCCGATCAGTGCGAGTTTTTCTTTTTGCGTACTGGCTTCGATCGGGCCGATGGTGGACTGATAAGTCAGTGCCATCACGGTGGTGAAGGCGACGACAAAGACCAGCAATACCATGGCCGTGCGTACTGAAACGCCAAGGATGGAACGCTCGGGGAGCGCCGGTATTTCAGGTATCGTGGATTCCGGTGCCGGATCGATTTCCGTCATGGTGTCTGGCCTTTGTCGTTCTTGTGACCGAACACGGGCGGCTGCGTGGCGAGGTCAATCAGTGGTGCGGTGATGTTCATCAGCAACACGGCAAAGGCAATGCCATCGGGGTAGGCGCCGAAGGTGCGGATGACCCAGGTCAGCAAGCCAACGCCGGCCGCGAAGATGAGTTTCCCACGCGGTGTGGTGGCACCGGAAACCGGATCGGTGACGATGAAAAATGCACCAAGCATCGCGCCGCCGGTAAAGAGATGAAACATCGGGCCGGCAAATTGTGTGCTGTCGACCAGGCTGAACAGGCCTGCCAGCACGAACAGCGCAGCGATGAAGGCGGCCGGCATGTGCCAGGTGATGATGCGCTGTTGAATCAGCCACAGGCCGCCCAGTAGGTAGCCCACGCCGACCCACTCCCAGCCCTTGCCGCCGAACTGGCCGCTTGCCGTGCTGCTTTGCAGCGCACCGGCAACCGTGGTTTTGGCCTCAGCGCTGTGCAGTGCGGTGCGTAACGCGTCGAGCGGTGTCGCCATGGTCATCGCGTCGATCGCGTCGATTGTTCGTGTGCCGAAAATCGCTTGCAGTTGCGCTGCAAATTCATGGTTGCCGGCTGCCGGCCATTGCGACATCAACTGCGGGTAGGCCACAATCATCAGGGCGAACGCCACCATGGCCGGATTGAAAGGATTTTGTCCGAGACCGCCATAGAGATGTTTGGCGATCACAATGGCCGCCACGGTGGCGAATACGGTCAGCCACCAGGGGGCGATCGAGGGAAAGGTCAGTGCGATCAGCCAGGCCGTCACCAGTGCCGAGCCATCGGTGAGAAAGAGCGTCAGCGGCTTGCCACGCAGCGAAAGCATCAGTGCCTCGGCCGCCAGCGCAGCGACCGATGCCAGTGCCAGCTGAACCAGAATTGCTGCGCCGAAAAACCAGACGTAGGCGGCAATGCCGGGAATCAGCGCGGCCATGACGCGCAGCATGACGGATTGCACGCTGGTGGGTTTGAGAAAGAAGGGGGAGTTGTTCACGTTGGGTTCACGTTGGATTCACGTCGGCACAGTTTCAGTCGTCGGGTGGAAGGTGGGGTTTCGCCATCTCCCGGATTTCGGCGCGGCGTGCTTCGATAGCGGAAATTTCAGCCTGCTGTGCCGAGGTCAGGTTGCCGGTATTTTCCGGGACTACGCTGGCTTTTTCGGCGCGCGCGCGCTCCAGCGCTGCAGAAATCAACGCCTTCTTGGCCGCCTGTTCGGGTGTTTCGGCGGGCTTTTCTGCGTCAGCAATAGCCGCTGCCGCTTTCTCGCGACCTGCGGCGGTCTTGGCCGCCAGTTTGGCTGCCTTTTCCTGCTTTTCGCGTTCTTCGCGCAGCAGACGGAATTCGTAGCGTTCACGGGCTTCGTCAGCGGAGGTTTTTTCCTTCTCGCGTGCCCAAATCTCGCTCTTGGCAAAACGGTAGTAATCCACCAGCGGAATGTGCGACGGGCAGACATAGGCGCAGCAGCCGCACTCGATACAGTCGAACAGGTTGTATTCCTGTGCCTTGCCGAAGATTTTGGCGCGCGAGAACCAGTACAGTTCGAACGGTTGCAGATCGGCGGGGCACACCTTGGCGCACTCGCCGCAGCGGATGCAGGGCATTTCCGGCGGCGGCGGGGGGAACAGTTTGGGTGAGCCGACCAGCACGCAGTTGGTGGCCTTGACCACTGGCACGTCGGCGGCGGGCATGAGCACACCCATCATCGGGCCGCCCATGATGAGACGGTCGGTATCGGGGCGCGGATTGCACCGGTCTGCCAGATTCTGCATCGACATGCCGAACGGCACCTCGAAGTTGCGCGCCTGACCGACGTTGCCGGCCACCGTGACGATGCGGGAAATCAGCGGTTTGCCCAGATCAATGGCTTCATGGATGGCGTAAGCCGTGCCGACGTTGAAACACTGCACACCGTAGTCGGTCGAGCGCTTGCCGTGTGGCACCTCAATGCCGGTGAGGACGCGAATCAACTGTTTGGCACCGCCCGCCGGATAGCGTGTGGGCACGACGACCACTTCGATATGGGCGATGCCCGACTGTTGCAGCGCCTGATTCATCGCAGCAATCGCTTCGGGTTTGTTGTCTTCGATGCCGATCAGTGCGGTCGCGGCCGCAAGCATCTCGCGCATGAGCGCGGTACCCTTGATGATGCCCTCAGCACGTTCGCGCATCAGCACGTCGTCGCAGGTGATGAAGGGCTCGCATTCGGCACCGTTGATGACGAGTGTGTCGAGTTTGCCCTGCTTGCCCGGGCTGAGTTTGAGATGACTGGGAAATACGGCACCGCCCAGACCAACGACACCAGCATCGCGCAGATAGTCGCGGGTTTGCGTGGGCGTGGCAGCGCGAAAATCGAATGGCTGCAAAGGCATCCATTCGTCGCGGCCATCGGGTTCGATGATGACGCACAGCGCGGACAGCCCAGACGTATGCGGCATCAGTCGCATTTCAACGGCGGTCACAGTGCCGGAGGTCGAGGCATGCACGGCGGACGAAACGTTGCCGTCGGCATCACCGATGCGCTGCCCTTTGAGAACGCGGTCTCCGGCGCACACGATGGGGCGCGGTGGCCCGCCGATACTCTGGTGCAAGGGAATCACCAGAGAAGTCGACGCTGAAACTACGGTGATCGGGTCGCCCGTCGAGCTTTCCTTGCGGTAGTCCGGTTTGATTCCGCCGTGAAAGTCGAACAAGCGCCGCAGTGTTTTCATGCAGATGCCTTGCTGGCCGGGGTGAGCGTGAATACCGGATACTTCCATTTCCAGCTTTCCACGTCCTCAGCGAGGGGCTCCATTGAAATACAGTTCACCGGGCAGGGCGGCACGCAGAGCTCACATCCGGTGCATTGGTCGGCGACGATGGTGTGCATTTGCTTGGCGGCACCGACGATGGCATCGACCGGGCAAGCCTGAATGCAAAGCGTACAGCCGATGCAGACCTGTTCGTCGATGAAAGCCACCGATTTGGGCTTTTCGATGCCGTGCTCGGCCGATAGTTCCTTGACCTCCCGCCCGAGCAGATCGGCCAGCTTGCGAATACCTTCCTCGCCACCCGGCGGACACTGGTTAATGTCGGCCTCACCCTTGGCGATGGCTTGTGCGTAAGGCTTGCAGCCGGGATAGGAGCATTGACCGCACTGGGTTTGCGGCAGGATGGCATCGATTTTTTCGACCAGCGGATCGCCTTCGACGCGAAACTTTACGGCGGCAAAACCCAGCGCAGCGCCCAGTATGACGGCACCCAGCGCCATAACCAGAATGGCTGCAATCATTTGTATTTATCGAGGCCGGCAAACCCCATGAAGGCCAGACTCATGAGCCCCGCCGTAATCATCGCAATGGCCGTGCCGCGAAAATGCACAGGAATGTCAGCCCCTTCCATGCGCTCACGGATGCCGGCAAACAGCACCAAGGCCAGCGTGAACCCGACGGCGCTGCCAAAACCGAACAGCAGCGATTGCACCAGATTGTGGGTAAGCCCGATGTTTAGCAGCGGAATGCCGAGCACGGCGCAGTTGGTGGTGATGAGCGGCAGATAAATGCCCAGCACCTGATGCAACATCGGACTGGTTTTCTGGATCACCAGTTCCGTCAATTGAACGATGGCGGCAATCGTCACAATGAAGGAGAGCGTGCGCAAGTATTCAAGTTTGTTGGGTATCAGCAACCAGGTGTCGATGACATAACTGGTACCGCAGCCCAGTGTCAGCACAAAGGTGGTTGCCGCCCCCATGCCGAGCGCTGTTTCCAGTTTTTTCGACACGCCCATGAACGGGCATAAGCCAAGAATCCGGACAAGGACGACGTTATTGACGAGAACGGCGCCGAGGAGAATAAACAGGTAACTAATCATGATGCGCGGAAACCTATGCCGGCTCCGCATTGACTCGGAAAAGATGAATTATGTCGCGTTTTGACCCCGATCGACAACCGCGTCGTCTGGCGGGTCTTCCATAGAGCCTTTGTCAGCGCGTGGCGGAAATGCATTCAGCGACCAGTGACGGGCCGCGGTATATCAAACCGCTGTAAAGCTGCACCAAGACTGCGCCGGCTTCAATTTTTTCCCGCGCGCGCGCGCCGCTGGTGACACCGCCCGCTGCAATGATCGGGACTTCTCCGGCCAATGCCCGTGCCAGCGCCCGCACGACGGCCGTGGACTTTTCGAACAGCGGTGCGCCGGAAAGCCCGCCGGTTTCGTTGGCAACCGGGGAGGCTTCTACCCCTTCGCGGCCTAATGTTGTATTGGTCGCAATGACGGCATCGATGCGGTGGCGTCTCAGGGCATCGGCAATGTGGGTGATCTGACCCGGATCCAGATCCGGCGCAATCTTGAGTGCGAGTGGCACGTAGCGGCCATGTTGATCGGTGAGACTATTCTGGCGGGCCTTCAGTGCGGCCAGCAGGGCATCGAGTTCCGATTCGCCCTGAAGCTGGCGCAAGTTCTTGGTATTGGGCGACGAAATATTGATGGTGATGTAACTCGCGGCCGGAAAGGCCTTTTCCAGACCGATCAGATAGTCGTCGGTCGCGTTCTCGATGGGCGTATCGACGTTTTTACCAATATTGATCCCGAGAATGCCTTGGTAGCGCATCGCAGGCAGTCGAGCCAGCAAGACATCGATACCTTCATTATTGAACCCCATACGATTGATGATCGCCTGCTGCTGCGTAAGGCGGAAGATGCGCGGTTTAGGATTGCCCGGCTGCGGGCGTGGCGTCACGGTGCCGACTTCGATGGAACCGAAGCCGAGGCGGCTGAGTCCGTCTATTGCGGTTCCGTTCTTGTCCAGTCCCGCTGCTAATCCGATTGGATTGGGAAATGTCAGACCCATCACGGACACCGGGCGCCCGGCAGGCGATATTTGCGGCGGAAATCCGAGAGAATTTCCGAAAGACAGCGACTTCAAGGTCAATTCATGCGCGCATTCGGGATCAAGCCGAAACAGCAGGGGACGAAGAATGTTGTATGGAATCATAGGCCGCATTCTATGTCGATCACCGCGCAAAGAAAAAATCTGCGAAAGGGGTTTACACGCCGGATATGCGCCCCTATACTCTCCCTTCTCTGCTGATCACTGATCGCAAAGCAGCCCGAAAAAGCAGTCCGGGCAAACGTTCTTTAAAAATCAAACAACCGATAGGTGTAGGTGCTTGATGCGCTGGTGGTGATGTTGGGTAGCGAGTCGAAATCGAAGATTCTGCTGCTGGTTGATCTGTTTTAGGGCGGATTAGCTAAGTTCTGAGCTGAAAGGCGAGGGATCTGGCATTGCTAAGGCTTAAAAAATAGCAACAAGCATTTACACAGAAACAAACAGTACAAGGTTAAGAAATTAGCCTTGTCAATTCTGAGTAAGTGAGCGAAATGATTAAACTGAAGAGTTTGATCCTGGCTCAGATTGAACGCTGGCGGAATGCTTTACACATGCAAGTCGAGCGGCAGCGCGGGGGCAACCCTGGCGGCGAGCG
>CAJAWW010000198.1 GCA_903946745.1 uncultured beta proteobacterium | reverse complement strand
CCATCAATTCGGCACGCATCGTCAGGATTGCCGCCTCATCCGGTGGAAAACCCATGTCGATAAACACGTTACCGCTTGATTCGTGAATAATTTCGGTCGTCATGGCTCAATTTCTCCAATCAGTTTGTAGCGCTTGATGGCTAGATCAATGTCCGCCTTGGCGGTCTTGGGCGTCTTCTTCTGGAAAGCGTGCAGCACATAAATTGCCGGCGCGAACTTGGCGACATATATCACGCGCCACTCACCTAGCACCTTCAAGCGAATCTCATAAACACCGGCACCAATTGTCAGCATGGGCTTGAAGTCGCTGGGCATCAGACCGTGTTGTACCTGCCACAACTCCATGCCCGCCGCTTGTCGTGCCTCGCGGGGAAATGCCGAGAGATCATCCTTGCTGCTACCGATGAAGCGCAGAGGTTTCATGCAATAAATTATATAACTACATTGATAATTAGACAATGGCGTGCCTTACGACTGTTGATTGTCGCCACCCGTTCACCGCAACAATGGCATTAGGGAAACCCTGATGCACCGCCGAAACTTGCTTTCTGTCAATCAACCGTTGAGCTCGTAGGCAGTGCTGCGGCCACCGCCCGCAGTTTTGCGCAAAGCACCCAGCAAGATCAGTTCATTGATGTCGCGTAACGCGGTATCCGGACCTCGCGGCCCGTTCATCAACCGGCGTAGCCGGCCTCCCTCTGGTGACGGATGGCAAGAATCAGTACCACATCGTATTCGTCTTCATGGCTGTACAGCGCCACATACCCCGTCTTGCCGCGCGAAATGATGAGTTCCCGTATTTCGCCGTCGACTGGCCTTCCGACCAGCGGATGCCGTTTCAGGATCGCTACCGCTTCGCTGATCAAGTCGACAGTTTCGGCAGCAGCAACCGGATCGGATTCGATCAGGAAATCAGTCAGGCGTTCGAGGTCAGCAAAGGCCCGGCTGGAATACGTCAGCGACGCCATGACTTCCGCTTCGGCTTGAGAACCTTGTCGCCATTTGCCTTGCCCTCGACCTTCGCCTTGAGATAAGCGTGAACGTCATCGGCATCGAAACCCTTGCCAGACTCGATGAGTTCACTTCTAGCCTGCCGGGCCTCGGTAATGAATCGCGAACGCATTTCGGCAGACGTGGCGGCCTGTTCAATGGCCGCTATCATGAACGCATGCGGAGACACGCCAATTTCTTGTGCCGCCTGGGCAGCACGCTGCTTAAGTTCGTCAGAAAGTTTGAGGGACGTTGTGGTCATGATGCCTCCGTTACAGAAGTCCGCCCGTTAGCAAAAGTGTTACCAGAGTAACACCTTGGAACGTCCAGATCAATGACGCTAAAGCGCATCTGGAGGTTTTGGACGACACGCATCAAATGTTCCCATGCGCATGTTCCCACTCAGAAGGTGCGCAGTCGGACTGGCGTTTGTTTTTAACGACGATCAACCGGAAGGCCTTCTTGGTTGAGTGTGGTCCCGTTCATGCTGTGCAAGGTTTCGGCTACGCCCGCACCAGCGTCTGGTCGAGGAAGGCTTCTTCGGCCGAGCGCAGGGCGGCATCGATCATGAATTCAGTGCGCGATTTGCCGCGCGCCTTAGCCGCGCAGTCGATGAGTGCACGGGCATCGCCACGCATGCGCAAATTGACGGCGAATGTTGTGGTATCGGCGGTGTCGGGCTGGCTCATGGCGCTGCCTCCTTTTCGCCCATCGTAATACACACTGTGTATCTAATGAGCTTGATTGGCTTTCAATATGACAGCCTCACATGCTGCACCTGATGACCTTGGCCATCCAGCTCACAATCGCCTAATTCCCAACACGCACACCGGGTGGCGGGCTTTAGAACCCATGAAGCAAGAGATCAATTGCGGTCACAATATCGTTGCGGCGATTTTCAGCAATAAACACCGCGTCTCTGAGCACTTTGACAGGCACGGCAGCCATGTACTGCGTCACCATGGCGTGGCACGTTCCATCAATATCGAACAATGGATTGAGCGTTTGCGCGGGCGTTGGTGCCACCTCCATCGGTAACAAAGGAATGACCATTCTCGTATTCAAGTGACGCATCAGATCAGCTTGAACATCAATGAGATATCCGCCACCTTCCGGATTGGGATATACGCTGAATTTTGCCATCAGAACATCCTGAACTTTTCTAGTGGCAAACCGTGTTTGTCTACGTAAGCATTTGAGCTTTCGATCGCTTCCCGATTTTCCTGCAGCCAAAGCTCGGCGCGCTTTTCCGCGACGGCCCTAGCGACGCCAGCCTCTGCTGCCTGGGAAACGTTGATGCGCAATGCCTTGGCTTCAGCAAGGAGGCCTTCCGCCAAAGACACGTTGGTTGCCTTCTTTGCTGCGTGTGCGTAGATGCTGGACATTACCGACATATTCTTACCTCTCGCAATGTATAGCAATAATGCTCACACAAATGCGCATCATTGGCAACATTTCAAATACCCATCACTGCTCCGCTAAAACGCGTGCCAACGCCACCATGAGCTCTTCACCATCACGCGTACCGACCCAACGAATAGCGTCGGCAGTGCCTTCCGGGCGGAAGTGAAAGCCGCCGGAACGCGCCGCCAGCCAGATTTCGCGGGCGGCAGCGTGACGGTTGATGATGATCTTCGATCCGTTGTCGCATTCGATTTCAATCACCCCGCCCGGCTTGGTTTCAAAATCAAAGCCGCTATCGTCGGCGGCACTGGCGATTTCCAGTGCGGCTTCGATGCGTGCCAGTTGGGCGTCTGCCGCCCGATTGAATTCCTGCTCATCCATCGCGTGTTACCATCCTCTGCCCGTCATGTTTCGTTATGCCATGCGCCCCATTTTTCTTGCTTGCGCGCTGACTCTGCTCACCGCCTGCGGTACCAAAACGCCGCTTACTCTGCCTCCACCGCCACCCGGTTCGCCAACGGTCAGCAAACCCGCCGCTGCGCCGGCGTCGACTTCTACTGCAACTTTTGCGCCGGATGATAGCAATAAAGCCGCGGCGGAAACCCCGCGATGAGCAGCCCCATGAAGCTTGAAGGCGTCGCCCTCGACACCATCGCCGAGCGTTTCGGCACGCCCTGCTATGTCTATTCGCGCGCGGCGCTGACGGCGGCTTTTTTGGCCTATCGTGACACGCTGCAAGCGCACGGCGTGCTGGCGCGCTCGCTGGTTTGTTATGCCGTCAAGGCCAATCCCAATCTGGCGATTCTCAATGTGTTCGCCCGGCTCGGTGCCGGCTTCGACATTGTTTCAGGCGGCGAACTCGCGCGCGTGCTGGCGGCCGGGGGCGATGCGGCCAAGGTGGTGTTTTCCGGCGTCGGTAAATCGCGTGCGGAGTTGCGCCAGGCGCTGGAGGCCGGCATTCACTGCTTCAACGTCGAATCGGCCAGTGAGCTGGATCAGCTCAATGCCGTGGCCGGCGCACTCGGCCGCCGGGCACCGGTGTCACTGCGGGTTAATCCGGATGTCGACCCGAAAACCCACCCCTATATTTCTACCGGGCTGAAGAGCGCGAAGTTCGGCGTCGCGTTTGAGGACGCCCGCAGCTTGTATCGCAAGGCTGCGGGGCTGCCGAATCTCGTCATCAAAGGCATTGACTGTCACATTGGCTCGCAGTTGCGCGACCCGGCACCCGCTGCCGAGGCGGTGGAAAAGGTGCTGGAACTGGTGGACGCCTTGGCCGCCGAAGGCATTGTGCTGGAGCACATCGACGTCGGCGGTGGCATGGGCATCACTTACCGCAGCGACGAACCCGCGCCGCACGCCGCCGACTACCTTGCGCCGATTCTGGAGCGGCTGGCAGCGCGCAGCGAAAAGCTGGTGTTCGAGCCCGGCCGCTCGCTGGTGGGCAACGCCGGATTGCTGCTGACCCGCGTTGAAGTGTTGAAGCCGGGTGCCGAGAAAAACTTTGCCGTGGTTGATGCGGCGATGAATGATCTGATGCGCCCGGCGCTGTATGACGCGTGGCACGACATTGTGCCAATAGTCGACGCTCAACATGCGGTAAAAACCACGTATGAAATCGTCGGCCCGGTCTGCGAATCGGGTGATTTTCTCGGTCATGATCGCGCGCTTGCCTTGAAAGAGGGCGACCTGCTGGCGGTGCTCTCGGCGGGTGCTTACGGTATGGCCATGGCCTCCAACTACAACACCCGGCCGCGCGCCGCCGAGGTCATGGTGGAGGGCGACACCACGCATCTGATCCGCCGCCGCGAGACGGTTGCCGAGTTGTTTGCTGCTGAATCACTACTGCCTTGAAACGCGCCTGTCTTCGCACCAGCCTCCTCGCCAGCCTGCTTTTGCTCGCCGCCTGTGGCAAGCCGGGCGAAGAAAAAAAGGCCGCACCCACGGCGGCCATCATCACCGCCACCCAGGTGACGCAGGGTGAATTCGAGGTGGTCGAAGAAACGCTGGGCACGCTGGAAGTGCTGGCCGACCCCAAGGTGGCCGCCGAAGTGCCCGGCCGCGTGACGCAAGTGCTGGCGCGCACCGGCAAGCACGTCAAGCAGGGCGATCTGATGGCGGTGATCGATGCCGGCGACGTGGTGTTGCAACACCGCGCCGACCATGCCGAAGCGCAACGTGTTGACGCGCTGTTGAAGCAACAGGACAAACTGGTCGAGCGGCAGCAAACACTCGTCGACAAAGGCTTCCTGTCAAAAAATGCCGGCGAGGATGTGACGGCACAACGCAGCGCGCTGGTGGCGCAACTGGACGCGGCGCGTGCGCGTGCCGACAACAGCCAGCGCAGCCGTGGCAAGGCCGAGGTGCGTGCGCCCATCGATGCGGTGGTTGAAATTCAGATTGTTTCGCCCGGCGATTATGTGAAGCTCGGCGACCCCATGTTCCAACTGGTTTCGCCCAAAAAGCTGCGCGCCCATCTGCCCTTTCCAGAAAGTGCCGGGTCGCGGCTGATGAAGGGGCAGGCGGTGCGCCTCATCTCGCCGCTGGCACCCGGCAAGGTGTTTGAAAGCCGCATTCACGACATTCGCCCCGGCGTGGTGGATGCCAGCCGTGCGCTCGATGTGCTGGTCGACATCGACAACAGCGAGAACCTGTTGCGCGGCGGCGGCACCGTCAATGCAGCCGTCAGTCTTTCAGCACGCACCCAAGTGATGACAGTGCCCGAGCAAAGCGTGGTGCTGCGCCCGGCCGGCAAGGTGGTGTATGCGATTATTGATGCCGGCGGCAACAAGAAGGCGCAGCAAAAAATCATCAAGGCAGGTGCCAAACGTGGCGGGCGCATCGAGATTATCAGCGGGCTGGATGGCAACGAAACCATCGCGCTGGACGGTGCCGGCTTTCTCACCGACGGTGCCCCCGTCAGCATTAAAGAGCCGGCGGCGAAAAAGGACGCCGCCAGTGTGAGCACCAGCGCCGGCAAGCAATGACTCTGCCCGAGCTTTCCGTCAAGCGTCATGTGCTGGCGTGGATGCTCAACGCCGTGCTGGTGTTGTTCGGGGTGATTTCTTACAGCCGCATCGGCATGGATCGGCTGCCTTACATCGAGTTTCCGGTGGTGTCGATCACCACGGCGCTCAAGGGTGCCAACCCCGACATTGTTGATTCCAGCGTCACCAATGTGATTGAAAGTTCGGTTAATAGCGTGCCGGGTATCGAGCATATTCAGTCGTCTTCATCGCCCGGCGTGTCGGTGGTGAATATCACCTTCGGGCTGGAAAAAAACGTCGACGTCGCCTTCAACGAGGTGCAGTCCAAGGTGAATCAGGTGTTGCGCCGACTCCCCAAAGAGGTCGACCCGCCGATTGTCGCCAAGGTGGAAACCAACGCCTCGCCCATCTTCTGGATGGCCTTGCAGGGCGATCGCACACAGCAGCAGTTGAACCAGTTTGCGCTCAATGTTCTGAAGAAGAAACTGGAGACCATCGACGGCGTGGGCGAGGTGCGTCTGGGCGGGCGGCGCGACCGCACCATCCGGGTGAACCTGCTGCCGGCGCGCATGGCGGCACTATCGGTGTCGCCGCAGGACATCAACGAGGCGTTCGCCAAAGAACATGTGCAGCTCGCCGGTGGTTTTGTGGTCGGCACAACGACCGAAAGCCTCGTCAAACTCGATCTGGAATTTCATAGCCTGGATGCGCTGGCCGGCATGGTGGTGGCCTCACGCGCGGGCGCGCCGATCAAGCTTTCCGACGTGGCTGAAATCGAAGATGGCCTCACCGACAACCGCCAGCTAGCACGCTTTAACGGCCAGCTGACGATTGGCCTGGGCATTGTCAAAGTGACCAACGCCAACACGGTCGCCATCATTGACCGCATTCAGAAAAAACTGGCGCAGGAAATTGAGCCACAACTGCCGCCGGGTTTGAAGATCAGTGTGGTGTCCAACGACGCGGTGTACATTCTTGAGATTGTCGATTCGCTCAAGCAACACCTGATCGAAGGCACGCTGCTGGCTTCGCTGGTGAGAT
>CAJAWW010000197.1 GCA_903946745.1 uncultured beta proteobacterium | reverse complement strand
CTGAAGCAACACTCGCACTCGCCACTACTGGCTGCCCCTGCCGGTGCCAGGCGTCCCACAACATAATCAGCGAAAAGCTGAAAATCAGAAGCAACATCAGTCGTCGGTTGTCCATTACGATCTCGGCTGTGTATCAATGATTCAAAAAACTTCAGGGAACTGGATCATACCCGCCCGGATGCCACGGATGGCAACGCCCGATACGGCACATTACCAGCCACCCGCCTTTCAACAAACCATACCGCATCAACGATTGCTCGGCATAAGCAGAACAACTAGGGTGAAAACGACATCGACTACCCATCCAGGGACTGACGACCAAACGGTAAAAACGAACCAGCAATAATGCCGGATAAGCCGCCCAATATTTCACTTAACCCGGTCACCCAAACGCTTCAACAAGGCATCAAGCTCTAGTCGCCACGCCATGCGCTGATCTTTGTTTCGCGCTAAAACGCCTTTAAGCGGTTTACTAAGACGAAGCACCACATCAAACGCTACAAACGTCGGCACCTGCCCTACATATAACCGAAACGCTTCCCGAGCCTGTCGCTTGATCGCATTGCGTAAATTAGCGCCTTTGGCAAGACGCTTGGGAACCACCAAACCCAAGCGCGCCACACCGCCTGTTTGACTGTGACAAAAGTGCAAAACAAAGCAATCGCCACGAAGCACAGGTCGTGCCGAAAGCACCGCCGAGAACTCGTCAGGACGGTGCAATCGTTGCGAATAACCAAACAGCGTGTTCAGACGCCGAGACGATGACGACCCTTGGCCCGACGCGCACGAATGACAGCGCGACCACCCCGGGTGCGCATGCGCACAAGGAAGCCGTGGGTGCGCTTACGACGCACAACCGATGGCTGATAGGTGCGTTTCATGGCAATATCCCTTGAAATTAGAAAACCGACGATTACAGCGTTTTGGGTTCGATTTGTCAAGCAAAATGAAGTTATCTAGCTGTGGATAACCTTACCCGAACCCGCTAGAATGCCACACTGCCTGAGCAAAGTGAGCAGAAAACAATAAAACTATCGTGAGCACATGGTGCATTACCCTGCACCACTCCCACTCTAAAAACTGTAAAAACAATCGTTATGCGTGACTTTTGGTCCACCTGCCTGAACCGCTTTGAGCAGGATCTTCCTGCGCAACAGTTCAATACATGGATCAAAGGGTTACGTCTCGAAAGTGACGACACCGCATTAACAAACTTCCACCTAGTCGCACCCAACAAATTTGTTATGCAGTGGGTGCGCGAACGCTATCTTGCACAAATCGAACTTCTTGGACGTGAGTTTTTCTCATCCCCCATCAGCATCACGCTAGGGGTTGCTGACACAGCAACAGAAACACCAACAACGTTCATTGACACCACCACGCTTACCGCCCCTCCTGCCATCCAGGCAACTGTTACAGCAACAACAGGTGACCCCGTTTACACCAAATCACGGCTTAATTCTGAATTCACCTTCGATACGCTCGTAACGGGTCGCGCTAACGATCTCGCGCGTGCTGCCGCGCAACAAGTTGCTATGAATCCTGGCACCTCTTACAACCCACTTTTCATCTACGGTGGCGTTGGTTTAGGTAAAACGCATCTGATTCATGCCATCGGAAACACAATATTCGCTGCCAACCCTGCAATGGAAGTGCGTTATGTTCACGCAGAAGATTATTTTTCTGACGTGGTGAGAGCCTTCCAACAAAACACACGGGAAGCTTTCAAATCCTACTACCGCTCACTTGACCTGTTGCTGATTGACGATATTCAGTTTTTTAATCGTAAAGAACGCACTCAGGAAGAATTTTTTTACGCCTTCAATTCTCTAATTGAAGCAAAAAAACAAATCGTCATCACTTGTGACACTTATCCAAAAGATATTCTTGGTCTCGAAGATCGCCTAGTATCCCGTTTTGACTGGGGTCTAACCGTTGCAATTGAACCACCAGAACTAGAAATGCGTATTGCCATTCTCAATAAAAAAGCTGAAGCCGAACGCATCATCATTTCGGATGATGTCGCTTTTCTGATTGCTAAAAACTTACGCTCAAACGTGCGCGAGCTTGAGGGTGCCCTCAACCGCGTTCTCGCTTACGCTCGATTTCATGGTCGAGAAATCAATCTAGACCTCGCTAAAGAAGCGCTACGCGACATCATTGGCGCTACAAACCGCCAAATTTCTCTTGAGCTGGTACAAAAAACAGTTTCTGATTATTACAAAATCAAAACATCAGACATGTTTTCACAAAGACGTACCCGTGCCATAGCCCGCCCACGACAAGTTGCCATGTGGATAGCCCGAGAACTTACAACACACAGCCTGCCAGAAATTGGTGAATCCTTTGGTGGTCGTGATCACACTACCGTCATGCACGCCTGCCGTACCATCAATAACCTACGCACCCAAGAACCCCGGCTCAACAATGACCTTCACGTCCTCGTTCAAACCATCAAAGGTTGACTTGTGTATAACCCTCCTTCACCACCTATGAATGCTTTGTGTATAACTACAAAATTTTGTGTAACGACAAAATTTATCCACAATCGCACACATACAATTTTAAGTTTTGCTAACACACTTATTACTAAGCTAAGTAACTGTATTAAAACATATTTAAACTATTACCCACACAAACCGTTCTTACTTATTAATCATTGGAGATTTATATATGCTCCTATTTAAAGGTCCTCGTGATCAGTTTTTGTCACCCCTGCAAGCTGTCTGTGGCATTGTTGAAAAACGCCACACCTTACCGATTTTGTCCAATGTTCTTGTAGAAAAAAACGGTGAACGACTAACCTTACTTGCCACAGATATTGAAATTCAGATAACAACGCATGCACCGACTATGGGAGACGATCACATAGCGATGACCGTTGGAGCGCGTAAGCTTCAGGATATTTTAAGATCACTACCAGAAAGTGCTGAAGTTACATTGTCACTTGATGACAAACGCTTGCAACTAAAAGCAGGGAAGAGTCGTTTCAACTTGCAAACATTACCACCCGATGATTTTCCGCGTATGGCAGTTTCTGATGGAAACCCAACGCAGTTGCGACTAACCCAAAATTGCATGAAGCGTTTACTGGCATTAGTGCAATATTCAATGGCTCAGCAAGATATACGTTATTACCTTAATGGTTTGTTGCTTGTTGTTAAGGGTAACGAAATACGCGTTGTTGCAACTGACGGACATCGTCTGGCTTATGCCAGCGAGATTCTTCCTGATACACCAGCGCCAATCGAAGTTATTATTCCGCGCAAAACAATTATTGAGCTTTCACGGCAACTCAATGATACGGATGAACCACTTGAAATCTCATTAGCACCTACGCAAGCACGATTTAATTTTGGCACCATTGAACTGGTGTCAAAACTCATTGAGGGAAAATTTCCTGATTATGAGCGTGTCATTCCTCAACATCATGCAAAAATTATAAAATTAAATCGTGATTCATTTGTAAGGTCTTTGCAACGCGCTGCAATTCTGACTAACGAAAAATTTCGTGGTGTACGGATTGTTTTAGGTGAGGGTAGTTTAAAAATTATTTCAAGCAATGCCGAGCAAGAAGAAGCTCAGGAAGAGCTTGAAGTTGAATATAGCGGTGACACATTGGATGTTGGTTTCAATGTTACTTATCTGCTTGATGTTCTCAATAATGTTTCAAATGAAACGATTGAGCTACATTTAGCCGACGCGAACTCCAGCGCCCTTTTTGTTCTTCCTGGAAATGACACATTCAAATATGTTGTCATGCCAATGCGTATTTAAGAATCCAAAAAATTTTACATGACTGACAGTAACGCATCTACCGATTACGACGAATCCAGCATTCAGCAACTTGAAGGTCTGGAAGCAGTTCGCAAGCGTCCTGGTATGTATATTGGTGACACATCTGATGGCACTGGTTTACATCATATGGTTTTTGAAGTTGTCGATAACGCGATAGATGAAGCGTTGGCGGGTCATTGCAATGAAATCGTTATTACGATTCATACCGATAATTCAATTTCTGTCACTGATAACGGTCGTGGCATTCCTACTGGCATCAAGTTTGATGACAAGCATGAGCCAAAACGTTCTGCCGCAGAAATCGTGATGTGCGTACTGCATGCAGGTGGAAAGTTTAATCAAAATTCCTACAAGGTTTCCGGTGGGTTGCATGGGGTTGGTGTTTCTTGTGTTAACGCCCTCTCAAAATGGCTGCGATTAACTATTCGTCGCGATAAACGTAAATATTTCATGGAATTTCATCGCGGCCATGTCAATGATCGCGTTCTTGAAATCCAAAATGCCGTTGAAGTATCACCAATGCGTATTGTAGGTGATACGGAAAAACGCGGAACTGAAGTTCATTTTCTTGCTGATGATGAAATCTTCGGCACCATCGAATTTCATTACGATATTCTTGCTAAGCGTTTACGTGAATTATCCTTTCTAAATAACGGCGTCAAGATCAAACTCATTGATCAGCGTAATGCTAAAGAAGAAGACTTCGCATTTTCTGGTGGGGTCCGTGGCTTTGTTGAGTACATCAACCGTACAAAAACCGTCTTACATCCAAATGTGTTTTTTTCCAGCGGTGAATCCAAGGTTGGAGATACCGGTGTCACGATTGCTGTTGAAATCGCCATGCAATGGAATGATTCCTACGCTGAACAAGTATTGTGTTTCACTAACAACATACCGCAATCAGATGGTGGAACTCACCTTACCGGTCTGCGTGCTGCGATGACACGCGTTATCAATAAATACATTGAAGAAAACGAGATAGCGAAAAAAGCCAAGGTTGATATTACGGGCGACGATATGCGAGAAGGACTTGCCTGCGTGTTGTCTGTAAAAATGCCAGATCCAAAATTTGCCTCACAGACAAAAATGAAGCTTGTTTCATCAGAGGCGCGGCCAGCTGTTGAAGAGGTCGTTGCGCAAAAACTTGCGGATTTTCTACTCGAAAGACCGATTGACGCAAAAATTATTACTGGAAAAATTGTTGAAGCCGCCCGTGCCCGCGAAGCCGCGCGCAAAGCGCGTGAAATGACGCGTCGCAAAGGCGTACTCGACGGTCTTGGTTTGCCTGGAAAGCTTGCTGACTGCCAGGAAAAAGATCCTGCTTTATGTGAAATTTACATCGTTGAGGGTGATTCTGCCGGTGGTTCCGCCAAGCAAGGACGAGACCGAAAGTTTCAAGCTATTTTGCCTTTGCGCGGCAAAGTACTGAACGTAGAAAAGGCGCGTTTCGATAAAGTAATTTCTTCCGAACAAATCGTCACGTTACTGACAGCGCTCGGTTGTGGCATTGGTGCTGATGACTTTAATGTCGAGAAACTGCGTTATCACCGCATCATCATCATGACCGATGCCGACGTTGATGGCGCACATATTCGCACGCTGCTGCTTACCTTTTTGTATCGGCAGTTACCGGTGCTGGTTGAGCGCGGTTATATCTATATTGCCCAGCCACCACTGTACAAGATCAAGCACGGCAAGAGCGAACGTTATATCAAGGACGATCACGAGCTTAATCAGTACCTGTTGCAAGTCGCCATGGAGGGCGCAGAGCTTAATCCGGGCGCTGGACGAGCGGTAGTGACTGGAGACGCGCTAAGTACTCTGGCGAGAGGTTATCTGTTATCTGAGGCCGTCATTCGTCGCCTGACGGATTTCATTGATGGTGAGCTTTTACATACACTATTGGCTCACGATGTGTCCCTTGACACATCAAGTGAAGCTACAGCGAATCAAAGTGCTGCCCAGATTACGGCACTGGTTTCAAAAGAACTCCACATTGAGGTGCAGTACGACACAAAACATGAACGCTGGATGCTTACCTTGAAACGTTTGCGTCATGGCAATTTGCGAACTGGCCGGATCGACGAAGACTTCCTTTTGTCGGGCGACTATGCTCAGATCAAAACATCAGCGCAAATGATTGCTGGTTTGATCGGTGAAGACGCCGTTATTCGCCGTGGTGAAAAGTCACTGGCTGTCAGCAGCTTCGCTGATGCAATGAAATGGCTGCTCACTGAGGCTGAACGTGGGCTTGGCAAGCAGCGTTACAAGGGGTTGGGCGAAATGAATCCCGAGCAACTTTGGGAAACTACTATGGACCCGGCCGTACGACGCTTGTTGCGTGTCCAGATCGAAGATGCAATTGCTGCCGATGAAATATTCACCACATTAATGGGTGATGAAGTTGAGCCGCGTCGTGCGTTTATTGAGTCGAACGCGTTGTACGCAAAAAATATCGACGTTTGACGGGGTTTGCTTGATTACCTTTGCAAGGCTGTTATTGGTGCGCTCGGCGGGGATCGAACCCACAACCCCTGGCTTCGGAGGCCAGTACTCTATCCATTGAGCTACGAGCGCTTTGCTTGCACGCTTACATGAAGACAGGCGGTATTTTACCGTGCTCTGGATCAATACTCACCGCTTTCTCTGAGTGTGAGTGAGTAAAGCTGATTCCGATATAATCGAATGGTTATCTTTAAGAATTAAGAGGGCGCTCATGTTTCAGTCAGCATTTCGTAAAATTGCCACTTTGTGTTCACTATGCTCCCTGTACTCCATTTTTGGCACTCTATCCGTGATGACGTTGTCCTCGGGCGCTTTTGCTATGGGTAGCCAACCCAAAGCTTACGATGAAGAGGCGAATACGCGTATTGCGCCGGTCGCACGCATCGAACTGGCACCCGCATCGACAGGCGGCAAGGTGAGCGATCGCAGTGGGGAGCAGATTTACAAGGTGGCATGTAGTGCATGCCATGATACGGGGGCTGCTAATGCGCCCAAAGCAGGGGATAAAGCGGCCTGGTCTTCGCGAATTGGTCTGGGGCTCGATGGCTTGTTAAAATCGGCGATTGCGGGCAAGAATGCCATGCCACCCAAAGGCGGGTCAGACGCCAATGACATCGAGCTTGCACGCGCTATTGTCTTTATGGCGAACAAGTCGGGTGCCAGTTTCAAAGAGCCGGCTGCAGCGGCGAAGTAAAGTCCGACAATATTTTTGCAGACATCAACAGGGAGACTGTGGTCTCCCTGTTTTATTTTGCGGCGAGCATTGCGCGCAACTGTGCGGCTTTGGCGCGTGCGACACCCGCTTCTGGCACTGCGCTGCCCTGGCCTTCGGGTTTTCGCGCCGCCTCACCCATTTCACCAATAAAGCGTGAGGGTTCGCGCGGCATCCACGTTTGGCCTTGCTTGCGGCGCTCGCACCAGGATACGGTCAGGCTGGCTTGTGCACGGGTGATGCCAACATACATCAGACGGCGCTCTTCTTCCAGTCGCGCCGGTTCGATTGAGTCGCGATGCGGCAGCGAACCTTCTTCAACGCCAACCAAAAATACATGGCGAAACTCAAGCCCCTTGGCGGCGTGGAGGGTCGCCAATTGCACGGCGTCCTGCTCGCCTTCGTTCTTGTCCAGCATTGACAAGAGTGCGACGGATTGCGCGAGTTCGAGCAGGCTCTTGTTCTCTTCATTTCCCTTGCGACCGATCCATTCAATAAAGTCGCGCACATTAGCCCAGCGTGTTTCTGCCTCACGTGGTTCCAGTGATTCAAACAGTGATGCTTCGTAACCGATGGCTTTGAGCAGATCGTTCAGTACTTGTGCCGCGGGTTCTTTGCAGGCACGCGCTGCGATACGGTTGATAAATTCGGCAAACTCGCGCAAGGCAATGTGTTGTTTGAGATTGAGCTCGTTATCGAGTCCGGGTGAAAAAATAACCGTGAACAAACTCTGGTGTCGTCGCCCTGCCGCTCGTCCGAGGGCTTCGAGCGTCGTGCCGCCAATGCCGCGTTTGGGTGTGGTGACGGCACGAATGAATGCCGGATCGTCGTCCTGATTGGCCAGCAGGCGCAAGTAAGCGGTAATGTCCTTGATTTCGCTGCGCTCAAAGAATGACTGGCCGCCAGAAATCACATACGGAATGCGCTGGGCGCGCAGTTGCTGCTCGAAAGCACGCGCCTGAAAGTTGCCACGATAGAGAATTGCGTAATCAGAAAACTGGGTTCGGCGCTCGAAGCGGTGTGCTGATAGCCGCGAGATGACCCATTCGGCCTCGTGTTCGCCGTCGCGGCAGGTTTGTATGTGAATCGCCTCGCCCTGACCATGCTCAGACCACAATTTCTTTTCAAATAACTTTGGATTGTTGGCGATCAATATGTTGGCGGCACCCAAAATTCGGGACGTAGAACGATAGTTTTGTTCTAGTTTGACGATTTTTAGACGGGGATAGTCTTCTTTCAGCAGACGCAGATTTTCGCTGTCCGCACCGCGCCAGGCGTAAATGGATTGGTCATCGTCGCCCACGGCGGTGAATGCGTCGCGGGTGTGGGTGAGCAACTGCAACAGGCGATACTGGCAGCGGTTGGTGTCCTGATATTCATCCACCAGCAGATGCCAGATACGACTGCGCCAGCGCTGTGCAACCTCATCATTTTGTTCCAGCAGTTTGACCGGCAGCCGGATCAGATCGTCGAAATCAACTGCCTGATAGGCGCGCAGCGTGCGTTCATAATCTACATAGATTTTGGCGGCGGCCATCTCGGTTTCATCCGTCGCAATCTCTTGCGCGGTGACAGAATCGATCAACGCGTTCTTCCACAACGAGATACGCGATTGCAGCATGCGCAGCCGAGCCTTGTCGATATTACCGGCAAGCTCTTGAAATAACGCGGTGGTATCTGATGCATCAAGAATAGAGAAACCGGGTTTCAGATCGAGCGCGCGGGCTTCCTGCCGCAAAATACGCACACCCAGTGCATGAAAGGTGCTGACGATCAAGCCTTCGGCGCGGCTGCCCAGCAGCTTGCCGACGCGCTCTTTCATTTCCTTTGCTGCTTTATTAGTGAAGGTGATGGCTGCAATGTGAGAAGGCGCAATGCCGTAATCGCTGACCAGATATGAAATTTTATGGGTGATGACGCGCGTTTTGCCAGATCCAGCGCCGGCTAATACCAGCAGTGGTCCGTCAAGATGACGCACCGCCTCCTCCTGTGCAGGATTGAGTTTAACCATTGGGGATCAGGGAGATTCGGTGCGCGGACTGACGAAAATCGCGCCGTAGTTTGAGCGTCGACTTTTACCCGCGGCGCACTCGGTCAGCGCAATTTGCCACGTAGCGGTTTGACCTTTTCCGGGTGCTGAACGGTCACCGTGCCTTGTCCGCCCGACAGGTTGCCGCAATCGCAGGCAGCTTTGATGAAACTGACCGAGCTGACAATTTTTCCGCATTCGCATTCGTAGTAAATATCGCCGCCACTGGGCAGCGGGTCAGCGCCGGGAATGGGTTCAAAGCGGTAAATGCTGCGCATATCGACTTTCATGTTCTGTTCCTCCCGGCTCGGTGTTGTGGGGTTAGAGCGCGCCAAAGACTTTCTTGGCCAGCTTTCCGGCCGCATCGGCCGGATTTTTTCGAATTGCCTTTTCTTCCTCGGCAATCATGAGGTACAGACCATCCAGTGCCTTTTTGGTGACGTAATTCTGCAAATGAGAGTCCTCTTCACGTACCAGTCCGAAGCGGGCTGCCTTGCTGGCGATCTGGTCGTATTTTTCTGCCAGCTTCACCCGCGCCATGGCCTTTGTCACAATGGGTTTGAATTTTTCTGCCAGCGGTGCTTCGGTGGTGCGACGAAAGTATTGTGTTGCTGCATCGTCGCCGCCCGAGAGAATCCCTTTGGCATCCTCGACCGACATTTTTTTGATCGCACCAACCAGCAGTGTTTTGGCTTCGGGCACGGCAGCTTCGGCGGCGCGGTTCATGCTGGTAATCAATTCGTCAGCCTGTTTGCTCATACCAAAACTGCGCATAACGCCTTCAACCTTTTGGATGCTTTCTGGCAGCGGTATTTTGACCTTGGGGTTGCCTAGAAACCCGTCAGCACGACCGAGCAGATCGACGGCTTTGCCCGCACCTTGTGTGAGTGCTTCCTTGAGGCCGCCGCTGGCATCTTTGCCTGTCAGATCGGCCAGCGAAAGTGCGTGTGCGGCGGTGGCAAGAAGCAGTCCGACAAAACAGACAGCAAACCAGGCAGCAAGCTTTCGCATGAGGATCACCAGAATAAAAGAACTGCGTAGAAGAACTGCGATTCTGGCACAAATGCGGCTTAACGAACGCCGGCACCGTGCGCTTGTTGGTCGGCGTGATAGCTGGAGCGCACCAGTGGCGCGCAGGCAGCGTGTGTAAAGCCCATGGCAATGGCCTCGCGCTCGAATAGGGCGAAGGTGTCAGGATGCACATACCGCGTCACCGGCAGATGATGGCCAGAGGGCGCAAGATATTGGCCAATGGTGAGCATTTCAATGCCGTGAGCGCGCATGTCAAGCATGGTGGCAAGAATTTCATCGTCGGTTTCGCCCAAGCCCACCATCAAGCCGGATTTGGTGGGGGTATCGGCACGACGGGCGCGAAAGGCCTTGAGCAGTTCCAGCGAATGGGCGTAATCGGCTCCGGGGCGTGCCTGCTTGTAAAGACGTGGCACGGTTTCAAGGTTGTGATTCATGACGTCCGGGGGTTGCTTCTCAAGAATCTCCAGTGCGATATCGAGGCGGCCACGAAAGTCCGGTACCAGCACTTCAATCTTTGTGTTGGGTGAGCGCGCGCGCACCTGTGCAATGCAGTCGGCAAAATGTTGTGCGCCGCCATCACGCAGATCATCGCGATCCACACTCGTGATGACGACGTATTTGAGTTTCATGGCGGCGATGGTTTTCGCAAGTTTCTCCGGCTCCGCAGCATCCGGCGGCAGTGGTTTGCCGTGACCGACATCGCAAAACGGGCAACGGCGAGTGCACAGGTCACCCAGGATCATGAAGGTGGCTGTGCCATTGCCGAAGCATTCGCCGATATTGGGGCAGGTGGCTTCTTCGCACACCGTGTGCAGGGCGTGTTCGCGCAGAATCTGTTTGATCTCGCCAAAGCGCGCAGCGCTGTTGCCGGCCTTGACGCGGATCCAGTCGGGCTTTTTTAGTGGCGTATCGACGGGCACAATCTTGATCGGGATGCGCGCAGTCTTGGCTTCGCCTTTTTGTTTGGTGGTCATGACAGAGGAAGGTCCAGTTGTGTGACAAGTTGCGCAGCGAACTGTGCGCCGACCATCACAGTATCACCTTCACCGCACAGATCGCGCAACTGCGTGACCGCCATGCCCGGATAGCCACAGGGGTTGATGGCGGCATAGGGTGTGAGATCCATCGCCACGTTGAGCGAAACGCCGTGATAGCTACAGCTATTTTTTACACGCAGTCCGAGCGCGGCAATTTTTGCGTCATCCACATAAACACCCGGCGCGCCGGCGCGACGCCTGGCGCAGACATCGTAACGCGCCAGAAGATCAATCACCGCCTGTTCGATGTGCTGAACCATCTCGCGCACCTTGTACGGCCGGCGTTTAAGGTCGATCAGCAAATAGGCTACCACCTGTCCGGGGCCGTGATAGGTGATTTGTCCGCCACGGTCGATCTGTACCACCGGAATGCCAATATCGGTCAGCAGGTGCTCCGGTTTACCCGCAAGCCCCTGCGTGAACACTGGCGGATGTTCGCAAAGCCAGATTTCGTCTTCCGTGGCAGGGGTGCGGCTGATGGTGAAGGCCTGCATCGCGGCAAAGGTGGGCGCGTAGTCAACCCGGCCAAGCGTGCGCACCCGCAGCGTCATCAGAACACGACCTTGACCAGCGGGTGCGAGGTCAGCGCGCGATACAGGGCATCGAGCTGTGCTTGCGAAGTAGCGTGAATGGTGCAGGTGAGCGATAGATATTTGCCGCCGCTGGATGCGCGCATCTCGATGGTGGCAGCATCGAATTCAGGCGCATGTTCCAGCACTACGGCGGCGATTGTCTGTGCGAAGCCGTCGACCGCCGTGCCCATAATCTTGAGCGGAAATGCGCAGGGAAACTCAAGCAACGACGCTTCAGCCATGGCGCATGACTTCGGCTTTGAACGACTGATACCAGCGATACATGGAATGAAACACCGGGCCGGGTTTGCCCTTGCCATTTTCTGGACGATTTACCGCACTATTTAGCGTAGATTCACCGTCGACTTTTCGACCATCGAGCATAACAATGGGCAGTACTTCCTTGGTCGATGAGCACATCCACAATTCGTCTGCGTTGCGGGTTTCGGTTTCGGTGATGTCGCGCACCTGATGTGGCAGGTTGTGGTGTGCGGCCAGTTCGAGCACCACATCGTAGGTAATGCCGGGCAGCATCAGATGGTTTTTTTGTGGTGCGAGCAGCACGCCATCTTTAACGACAAAAACCGAGGATGTCGCGCCTTCGGTGAGAAAACCATCGCGAAACAAGACCGTTTCGGCACAGCCGGCAGCAACAGCTTGCTGACGCAGCAGGCAGTTGGCGAGCAGTGAAATGGATTTGAGATCGCAACGCAACCAACGAATATCGGCGGCCGAAATAGCCGCAACGCCTTCCTCGCGCAACGCGGCTGGTGGAATGAGCAGCGGCTCGGCCAGCAGCATCACGGTGGGCGTAACCTGCGCCGGAAAAGCGTGATTGCGCACCGCCATCGGCCCCCGCGTGATCTGCAAGGTGATTGATTGATCGTCCCATTCGGCCTCGGCAGCGAGTTGCAATACCAGCGCTGTCCATTCCTCCAGCGAATGCGGATTGACGAGTTGAATCCCGTCAAGACTCTGCTGTAGGCGCGTCAGGTGCGCGTCAAGTCGAAATGGGCGGCGTGAATAGATGGGAATCACTTCATACACGCCGTCACCGAACAAAAAGCCGCGGTCCATGACGGACACGCGTGCCTGTTCGGGTGCCAGCCATTCACCGTTGAGGTAGATGCGGTTCATGTTAAAAAAAACAGTTAACCACGGGGGGCACGGGGAACACGGGGGAAAAGTACAATCTTACGACAGGGAATTCAGCAATCCATTGCATTTCCCCGTGCCCCCCGTGTTCCCCGTGGTGAAATATGTTTTTATGGTTCATTGAAACCACAGCTTGAAGCCATCCCAGGCGCGACCCAGTAGCCCGGCGACAGCAATGTCTTCTTGTGCCACGACCGGAAACTCGCCCCAGGGCTGTCCGCCCACGGCCAGCTTGAGTGTGCCGATCACACTGCCACTGGTGACCGGTGCCACCAGTGGCTGACGGCTTTCAAGTTGGGCGGAGACTTTATCGGCCATGCCGCGCGGCACCGAGACGACGAAATCCTCGTTGAACCCGGCTTTCACGGTATTTTGCGCGCCCTTGAATACTTTTAGTTGCGAGATGGCCTGACCCTTGTCGTAGAGCTTTACCGCGTCATGGGCAGTAAAGCCCCAGTTGAGTAGGTTGAGCGAATCGCGCGCGCGGGCATCTTCCGAAGGCGTGCCCAGCACGACGGAAATCAGCCGCCGCGAACCGCGTTTGGCGGTGGCGATGAGGCAGTAGCCAGCAGCGTTCGAATGACCGGTTTTCAGTCCGTCAACGGTGGGGTCGGCCCACAGCAAACGGTTGCGGTTGTACTGGCGAATCTTGTTGTAGGTGTATTCCTTGGTGGCGTGCAACTGATGGGTTTCCGGATGATCGCGGATCAGTGCCGCCGCCAGTTTCGCCAGATCGCGTGCGGTTGAATAATGTGCCGGGGTTGCACCTTCAAAAAAACCGCTGGCGTTAAGAAAATGCGTGTCCTTCAGCCCCATGCGTTGCGCAGTGCGATTCATCATGCCGGCGAAAGCGTCTTCAGAACCACCAATCGCCTCGGCCAGCGCCACGGAGGCATCGTTGCCGGACTGGATCACCATGCCCTTGAACAGGTCGTCTACCTTGACGCCTTGATTCACCGGGACAAAGGTGCGCGAACCCTGCGTGCGCCAGGCACGTTCTGAGACGGTAATTGGTTGTTCCAGCGACAGTGTTTTCTGGCGCAGCGCGTCGGCCACCAGATAGGTGGTCATGACCTTGGTGAGCGAGGCAGGTTCGAGTCGCGTGTCGGGGTCATGCGCGGCCAGCACCTGACCGGTGGAGTAATCCATCAGCAGCCAGGCGCGGGCGCTCAAGGTGGGTGTTGGAATGATTTGGGCGTGGGCGCTGACGAAGGTCAGCAGGAGCAGTAGAGCGGTGCGGAATTTCATCGGGGCGTGGCAAACTGAAAAGAGAAAGCTGACAGGAAAAATTATAGTGCGACTGGCGCTGTGCCATCAGCGTTGCACGACGACGGGTGCAAGACCTAAACTTTCGCGCAGTTTTTCGCTGGCGGCACGCGCCTCGGCGCTGTCGATAAAGGGCCCGAGCTGGACGCGATGCATCGGCCCGGTGGATTGAATGATGAGCTTGTCGCCCAGCTCGCCGATTTCGCGTGCGAGGTGCGCGCGCAGCGCTTCGGCATTGTCGCGGTTACCGAATGCACCGAGTTGCAGAAAGTGCCCGCGCGCATCGCGGCTTTGTGGCAACGGCCGTGGCGGCGCATCGGCTTCGGTCAGCAGACGGGCAATGGCATCGGGCGGGTTTTCGGCAGTTATATGCACCGGGGGTGGTGATTTTCCTGGCATCACTTGTCCCGGCATCACGATTGCGATCTCCACAGGTGTGCTGCCCTCACCGAGATAGCCGAGTTTGTAGGCTGCAGTCCACGACAGATCGATGATGCGCCCGGCGTGAAATGGGCCGCGGTCGTTGATGCGCACCACCACGGATTCGCCGTTGGCCGGATTGGTCACGCGCACATAAGACGGAATTGGTAGCGTCGGATGCGCGGCGGTCATGCCATACATGTCGTAGATTTCGCCCGACGAGGTTTTCTGGCCGTGAAACTTTTTCCCGTACCAACTGGCGATACCGCGTTGTTCAAAGGGGGTAATGGCGCGCAGCGGTACATAGTCGCGGCCGAGCACTGAATACGGATTATTGGCAAAGCGATGCAGTGGCTCGGTTTTCGGCACCGCGTCGGCAATGTTGTCGATGTTTTCCGGAATGTTGTCGCCGGGGCCATCGTCCTTGTAAAAGCCGCCGCCACGTTTGAGGCCTGCATTGCCGGGAATTTTTTTGGTGGCGACCCGAGAAGTCGACGCTGAGGGAACGCTAACTTCTGCGGCAGGACGTGCGG